>NZ_JBOGDB010000222.1:0-15913 GCF_050701515.1 Mycobacterium sp.
CATGAGGGGTTGTGTTCCTTTCGGGGTTGTCTAGATCTTGGAGACCTGGCTAAAGGTCAGTTCCACCGGTGTCTCGCGGCCGAAGATGGACACCAGCACCTTGAGCTTCTGCTGCTCGGCGTTGACCTCGCTGATGGAGGCGGGCAGCGTCGCAAACGGGCCGTCCATGACGGTGACCGACTCGCCGACCTCGAAGTCGACCTCGACGGGCGCCCGCTCGATTCCGCCGGTCTCGGCGGCGGCGGCGGTCGATGCGGCCTTGCCGGTCTTCTTGGCCGGGCCCTGCGGCAGCAGGAACTTCACCACGTCGTCGAGCGACAGCGGCGACGGCCGCGACGTGGCACCGACGAAGCCGGTCACGCCGGGGGTGTTGCGCACCGCGCCCCACGACTCGTCGTTGAGCTCCATGCGGACCAGTATGTAGCCCGGCAGCACCTTGCGGTTGACCTGCTTGCGTTGGCCGTTCTTGATCTCGGTGACCTCTTCGGTGGGCACCTCGACCTGGAAGATGTAGTCGCCGACGTCGAGGTTCTGCACGCGGGTCTCGAGGTTGGCCTTCACCTTGTTCTCGTAGCCGGCGTAGGAGTGTATGACGTACCACTCGCCGGGCTTGGTGCGCAGATCCTTCTTGAGCGCTACCGCCGGATCCTGTTCTTCCTCGGCGGGCTCGGCTTCGGGCTCGGCCTCTGCTTCGGGCTCGGCCTCTGCTTCGGGCTCGGCCTGTGCTTCGGGCGCGGCCTCTTCGGCGGGCTCGGCCTCTGGCGCAGCCTCTTCAGCTTCGGGCACAGCCTCTTCAGCTTCGGGCGCGGTTTCCTCAGCGGCCTGGTCGGTCTCGGGAGCGGTCGTCTCGTCGGCGATCACGTCGACCGTTTCACCCGAGGGCGTATCGCCATCGAAGGTAGTCACGGTTCAGTCCTCTCAATCTTCGGGTCAGCCGAACACCAGCGTCACGAGCTTGACCAGGCCGAGGTCGACCACACCGATCAGCGCCACCATGAATGCCAGGAAGACCAGCACCACGGAGGTGTAGGTGACCATCTGCTTGCGGTTCGGCCAGATCACCTTGCGCAGCTCGGCGATGACCTCACGCAGGTAGTTGATGACGTAGGCGATCGGGTTGGCGCGGGGCTCCCCGGCCTGCTTGGTCTTCTTCTTGCGCTTGGCCTCGTCCTCTATGCTGACGGCTTCCTGGGCCTCGGTCGAGGTATCGGCGTCGTCGACGACGGCACCGCGCCGCGACCGCTTGCCGCTGGGCCGCGGCGGTTGCGTCACCACCGAGCCGGCATCATTGCGCTCGTCGCTCACCGCATGCCTTTCGTCCGGTTTCTGTGGTCACTTACCAGTGTCCACACTTGTCGAGTATTCAGTTGAGCAGGGGCGACAGGACTTGAACCTGCAACCTGCGGTTTTGGAGACCGCTGCTCTGCCAGTTGAGCTACGCCCCTTCAAGGATGGCCCTGCTGGCAGGCCACCCCGCCCGGGGCTTACACAGTTTGCGCGCTCCCCGTTCGGTCGATCAGAAACCGACGGACAGCGCGCTTTAGTGGAAAACCCCGAGGTCCGAGTGTACATCGGCGCAGGTCTGAGTTACTAATCCGGCCCTAATCGACAGGATCGGGCGGCTCGACAGGATCGGGCGGCTCGACAGGATCGGGCGTCCGCATGACCTGGCCGGTCTCCGGATCCCACTTCACCTGGATCGAGTTGTCGCCCTCGTGACCCATCAGCGTGGTGAAGGCCTCCAGGACGACCTCGCCGTCGTCGTTGGTGGCCAGGTTCCTGGTGACGACGATGTCCGCGCCGAAGCGCTCGTTGACGGAAACGACCTCCATCCGGGCCCACACCTTGTCGCCGGCCTTCAGCGGCTTGTGATAGACGAACTTCTGGTCGACCTGCACGATCTGCATGGTTTCCAGGCCGACGTCGACCTTTCGGAAGAAGTCCCGCTGGACCAACAGCGCGAGCGTCGAAATGAAGGTCAGCGGTGCGACGAGCGACTCGTGACCCAGTTCGGCGGCGGCCTCCTCGTCGTGGCTGGCCGGGTCGTCCGACTTGATCGCGGTGGCATACTCGCGGATTTTCTCGCGGCCAACGACGAAGTAGTCGGGGTATTCGTGGACCATCCCCTGGATATCGGTCTTGAGGGCCATCGGCTACGCCAGCTTCGCGGTCGCCACGGCCCGGCCAAAGATCTTCTTGCCGCCGCTTGTCGCCGAAATCGCGATGGTCACTGACTTGCTCTCGGGTTCAACGGATTTCACACGACCATTGAACACGATCTCGGCACCAATGCCATCATTGGGCACCGGCACCACCGCGGTGAAGCGGACGTTGTATTCGGTCACCGCCGCGGGATCGCCGACCCAGGACGTGATGTATCCGCCACCCAGGCCCATGGTGAGCATGCCGTGCGCGATCGCGGTGTCCAGACCGACCTGCTTGGCGATGTCGTCGTCCCAGTGGATGGGGTTCAGGTCCCCGGAAACCCCCGCGTAGTTCACCAGGTCCTGCCGCGTCAGCGGGATGACCCTCTCCGGAAGCTGGTCACCCACCTTCACCGAGCTGAAATCACGCAACGCCATCGGTAAAGCCACCTTCTTCTCCCTCTTCGGCCGTGCGACCCGCCAGGGTCGTGTAGGTCTCCTGAACAACATCGCCGTTTTGGTTGGTGATGACGTTCTTGGTCACGATGATGTCCGCGCCGAACGACTGCCGGATCGAATGCACGTATACGTCGCAGTAGAGGCGATCACCTGCCTTGATCGGCAGCAGGAACTTGAGCTCCTGATCGACCTGGACGATCTTCTCGTCGGTAATCGCGATGTCGTTGCTTCGGAACATCGCCAGCTGCGCCTGGTAGCCGAATATCGAAATGAACGTCAGCGGCGCCAGGATCGCTTCGTGGCCGAGGTCGGCGGCGGCCTTCTCGTCGTGGAACGCTGCGTCGTCGTTCTTGACCGCGACGGCGTACTCGCGGATCTTCTCGCGACCGACCTCGTAGTGGTCGGGATGCTTGTAGTGCATCCCGACCAGGTTGGAAGACAACGACACGGCTAGTGAACCTACCTAAGACCTCAGCAAACGTCTGCCGGTTACCGGGCTACCGCGACTCTTTGTGGGCTTGGTGCTTCCCACAGTTCGGGCAGAATTTCTTCAGCTCGAGCCGATCCGGATCGTTGCGGCGATTCTTCTTCGTTATGTAATTGCGGTGTTTGCACACCTCGCAGGCCAAGGTGATCTTCGGCCGTACGTCGGTACTGGACGCCACGTCAGCTGCCTTCTTTCATGCGTTTCGTTCTTGTCTCGTAGCGATGGCCGGACTCGAACCGGCGACCTAACGATTATGAGTCGTTCGCTCTAACCGACTGAGCTACATCGCCCTGCGCCGCCAGTGGCCCCGGCGTCCACCGAGCCCCCTAACGGAATCGAACCGTTGACCTTTTCCTTACCATGGAAACGCTCTACCGACTGAGCTAAGGGGGCCTGACCCGCGCACAGTCACACCGTGGCCTTACAGAGGGTACATTCTCGCCGTTTGCCTCGCCAAACCGCTACAGCCCGAGGTAGTGGGTTTGTTTGACTCCATCGTCAAACTGACCCGCTACCGAGAGCGGTCGGCTGAGGTCAACCCGGCCCATCGATACCGGGTGGCCACCTGAGGGTGATAGGACTGAACGATGACGGAGCCCGGCACGCCGCGGGTCGCGGTCTACCTCGATTTCGACAACGTGGTGATCTCGCGCTACGACCAGGTGCACGGCCGCAGCTCGTTCCAGAAGGACAAGGCGCGCGGTTTCGAGAAGGCCGACCGCCTGACGAAGGCGACCGTCGACGTCGCGGCCATCATCGATTTCGCGTCGTCGTTCGGGACCCTGGTGCTGACGAAGGCCTACGCCGACTGGTCGGCCGACGTCAACGCCGGCTACCGGGGCCAACTGGTCGGCCGCGCGGTCGATCTGGTGCAGCTGTTCCCGGCGGCCGCCTATGGCAAGAACGGCGCCGATATCCGGCTCGCGGTCGACGCGGTCGAGGACATGTTCCGGTTGCCCGACCTCACCCATGTGGTGATCGTCGGCGGGGACTCCGACTACATCGCGCTCGCCCAGCGGTGCAAGCGCTTGGGCCGCTACGTCGTCGGCATCGGCGTGGCGGGCGCCAGCAGCCGCTCGTTGGCAGCCGCCTGCGACGAGTTCGTCACCTACGACGCGCTGCCCGGCATCCCGACCGTGGCGCCGGCAGCGCCGAAGAAGGCCGCCCGACGCACCAAGGCGCAGGAACCCGACGACGAGCCCGAGCCGGCCGATCCACCGGCCGCGGCGACGCGGCTGCTGGAGCGGGCCTTACGGATCGGCCACGAAAAGGACGACGCCGACTGGCTGCACAACTCGGCGGTCAAGGCGCAGATGAAACGGATGGACCCGTCGTTCAGCGAGAAATCGCTGGGCTTCGGATCGTTCAGCGATTTCCTGCGCGCGCGCAGCGACGTGGTGGACCTCGATGAGAGCAGCACCACGCGGTTGGTGCGGCTGCACCGCGACGCTGATTCCTGACGGCCGGCACCTAGTCTGGGGCCATGACCGAACGCCTGTACTTTCGGCAGCTGCTGTCGGGCCGCGACTTCGCGGCCACCGACATGTTCGCCCAGCAGTTGCGCAACTTCGCCTACCTGATCGGCGACCGCGAGACCGGCGACGCCGTCGTCGTGGATCCGGCCTATGCCGCCAACGACCTGGTCGACGCCCTGGAGGACGACGGCATGAAGCTGACCGGCGTGCTGGTGACCCACCACCACCCCGACCACGTCGGCGGGTCGATGATGGGCTTCGAACTCAAGGGCCTGGCCGAGCTGCTGGAGCGGGAGAGTGTGCCCGTCCACGTCAATTCCCTTGAGGCGGAATGGGTTTCCCGGGTCACCGGCATCGCGCGCAGCGACCTCACCCCGCACGAGCACGGCGACAAGATCAACGTCGGCGACGTCGAGGTCGAGCTGCTGCACACCCCCGGCCACACCCCCGGCAGCCAGTGCTTCCTGCTCGACGGCCGGCTGGTGGCCGGTGACACGCTGTTCCTCGAGGGTTGCGGCCGCACCGACTTCCCCGGCGGCAATGTCGACGACATGTACCGCAGCCTGCAGCAACTCGCGAACCTGCCCGGCGACCCCACGGTGTTTCCCGGGCACTGGTATTCGCTGGAGCCCAGCGCCTCGCTGTCGGAGGTGCGCCGGACCAACTACGTGTACCGGGCCAGCAACCTGGAGCAGTGGCACATGCTGATGGGCGGCTGACCTCGGCCGACGGTTCCGTCCGCGGAGGTATTCGCCGCCGGTTGCCACAATTCGGCGACCGATTCCGCGCCGATCGCGCTCGCGCGCTCCCGAAACCGAAGAAAAAGCTGGTGGAGTAGTGCGATACTCAAGACACGGCGGGCGGTGCCTGGCAAACTTTGACTGTCAGGGTCGTCAATTCGAGAACTGGTGTACGGGGAGTCGTCGTGAAGAACGTGGTGATGTGCTTCGACAGCACAAGTGATCGCCCCGGCCCTCGCGACGCCACCAACGCGGAGGCGCTGTTCCGGCTGCTCGACGACGCCAACGCCGACCGGCAGATCACCTGGTACGACCCCGGTGAGGCCGCGCTGGGCTCTCCCCAGAACTTCAACCCGGCGGCACGTCAGTGGCGCGAGGCCGCCATCGCGGCCGCCCGCGAAGCGGTGGTGGACGCCTACCTGGTCCTGGCCGACGAGTGGGAGCCCGGCGACCGGATCTTCCTTCTCGGGGCGGGCCGCGGCGCGTACTGCGCCCGGGCGCTGGCCAGAATGCTGGGCACCGTCGGCCTGCTGCCGGACCGTTCGGACAACGTGCTGGAGTACGTGCTGGGCGCCTACGCGCTCCCCGGCATCGGCCGCACGCCGCGTGAGTGGCGTCAAATCAACCGACTGGCATCGGTGCTGTTCGGACAGCGTGATCTCGCCGTACCGGTGCACTTCCTCGGGCTGTGGGACACCGTGAAACTGCCCGGCTTGCCACCGCTTTCGACCGCCGACTGGCTCGGAAACGTCGTCACCGGCCGGCACGCGGTCGCCATCGACGGCGGATATGGCCCGTTTGGCGTGTGCCGGATCGGGGAGCCACACGGACGCATCGACGAGGTCTGGTTCCGCGGCGCGCATTGCGACGTCGTCGGTGGCCCCAATGCGTATTGGCCGCTGGCCGACATCACCCTCGACTGGATGCTCGACGGCGTGGTCAAGGCGGGTGCGCTGGTACGCAGCGGCGGTCGACAGCAGACTCCCGCACCGACCGAGCTCGACGCGCTCGCCGAAGGTGCCCGGTCGGTTCGGCTCCGCACGGTGCCGCTCGACGCGCTGGTGCACGCCAGTGTCGAGGTGTACCTGCGCGCGCATCCGGACTACTGGCGCCGGCTGCCCGGCCGCATCGTCTGGGCCGACGTCGACTGGGCCGCCCGCGCCGAGCGGCTGGTACGCACTGCCAAAGAGTCCGCGGCGCACGCGGCGCCCAAGGCATCCGAAGCCCTCACCGCGGTCGCTTCCTAGCCAATCTGTCGCCAACCTCGTAGGGCACTCCAGCCTCATCTAACCCATAAAATATTGCCGTCGCAGCAAATAGGCATGGATGCCAGCGGCCGAGTGCTGTGCTCAGCGGCAGACCATGGTATAAGCGACGCGTGGGGATTCTCGACTGGTTCGACGAACGCGCCCGCGATATAGCCAACTTATCTTCGGGTGCGTGGGTGGCGATGGCGGCCTGGCTGGCCGTCGCGATCGGGATCGCGGCCTTGGTGTACGCGTGGCGGCAAGCGCAGCGGACCACACAGGAGAACGAAGACCTCTCGCAGCCCAATGTCGCGATGTTCATGGAGCCCAGCGCGTCGGACTGGCATCTCGTCGAGCTGGTGGTGAAGAACTACGGCCAGCGACCGGCCTACGGCATCAAGTTCGAATTCGCCAGCCCGCCCACCGTCCCGCGCTACGAAAGCGCCGAGGACCGCTTCGTCGACATCGTTCCGCTGAAACTGCCCGCGGAGATCCCGTACCTGGCGCCGTCGCAGGAGTGGCGCACGGTGTGGGATTCGGCGCTCGACCGCAAGCAGCTGGGCGAGTCCATCGGCTCGCGCTTCGCCGGGGCGGTCACCTTCTACGACCGGCCCAACTCCGGCCGTCAGGGGCAGAAGAAGCAGAAGGACGCGCGCCAGCAGTTCCGCACCCCGGCGGTGCTGGACTGGGCGACGCTGCACCCGGTGGAACGGCTCGAGCTGTTGACCACGCATGACCTGGCCCGCCAGGAGAAGCAGAAGTTGGAGCTGCTGCGCGGCCTGCTGACGTACTTCCACTACGCGTCGACCGAGAGCCGCCAAGAGGCTCTCCAGATTGAGATCAACAAGATCAACGCGGCCGCGGCCGAACAGCGCGAGCGGTATCGCAGTCAGTACGCCGTGGCGAATAACGACGTGCAGCAGCAGTATGACGACGAGCGGTATGGCCAGCAGCAGCGCTACGAGGACCAGCAGTACGACAACCGGCAGTATGGCGAGGACGACGCCGAAACCCGGGTCATCAACGGCCGGCATCGCCGCGACTGGTCTAACACGCCGTAGTCCCCGGGTTTGGCTTTTCGTAACATCGTTTCGTAACATCGATCTGAAACGTAAAGCCGCACCTCAAGGGAGCGCTGATGAGCAGCACGGTGAACTACGAGCTCAACGAGTCGGTCGCGACGATCACGCTGGACGATGGCAAGGTGAATGTGCTGGGTCCGGCGATGCAGCAGAACATCAACGAGGCGCTGGACCGGGCCGAGAAGGACGCCGCCAAGGCCGTTGTGCTGGCCGGCAATCAGCGGGTGTTCAGCGGCGGGTTCGACCTGTCCGTCTTCCAGTCCGGTGACGCGCAGGCGGCGCTCGGCATGCTGGCCGGCGGGTTCGAGCTGTCGGTGCGGTGTCTGACCTTCCCGAAGCCGGTCATCATGGCAGCGACCGGGCCGGCCATCGCGATGGGCTCGTTCCTACTGCTCTCGGGTGACCATCGAGTGGGGCAGCCGAAGTCGCGGTGCCAGGCCATCGAGGTGGCGATCGGCATGACGATTCCGATCTCGGCGGTCGAGATCATGCGGATGCGGCTGACGCCGGCGGCCTTCCAGCGCGGAGCCTCGATGGCGGCCACCTTCGCGGGCGACGAGGCGATCGCCGCCGGCTGGCTCGACGAGATCGTCGACGCGGACAAGGTGCTGGCGCGGGCGCAGGAGGTCGCGGCCGAGGCGGCGTCGACCCTGAACGCGGGCGCGCACCTGGCGACCAAGCTCAAGGCCCGGGATGGCGCGCTGAAGGCGATCCGGGCCGGAATCGACGGGCTGCCGGCGGAATTCGCGGGCAGCTAGGTCAGCGCGATGCCGAGGGCGAAGCAGCGCACGCCCGAGCTGCGGGACCGGCTGCTGGACGTAGCGATCAGCACGCTGGGCGAGGAAGGGATCGCGCGGTTCACCACGCGGCGGGTGGCCGAGCGGGCGGGCACGTCGGTGCCGGCGGTCTACGAGCTGTTCGACGACAAGGCCGGCCTGGTGCGGGCGATGTTCTTCGAGGGCTTTCGGCTGCTGGGCGGCGAGCTGGCCAAGGTGCCGAAATCTTCTGATCCGCTGGGAGATGTGGAGCGGCTGGTTCCGGTGTTCCGGCTGTTCTGCCGGGCGTATCCGAAGCTGGCGCAGGTGATGTTCTCGCGGCCGTTCGCCGATTTCGAGCCGGGGCCCGACGAGCTGGCGGCTGGGGCGGCGGTGCGGGAGGTGTTCGTCGGCCGGATCCGGCGGTGCATCGATGCGGGCCTGCTGTTCGGGGATCCGACCGACATCGCGCACGTATTGCTGGCGCTGGCACAGGGTTTGGCGGTGCAGGAGGCGGGCCGCTGGCTGGGAACGTCGGGCCCGTTGATCGAGCGGCGATGGAAGCTGGGCGTGTGGTCAGTCCTCGACGGCTTCGGCCGGTCCGCGCCAGCCCGCTAGCAAGATAACGGCTTCGGTGATGCCGGAGGCAAAACGATCACTGCGTCACTTCGCCGGCCTGGCTGTGGGAGCATCGGCGCATGCAGCGAGAGGACGACCCCGAGGCCCGTATCAGGGACCTCGAGCGCCCGCTCGCCGATGTTGCCCGAACCAGTGAGCTGGGCACCGGTTATTACGCAAGCGGTGACGCGACGGCACCTCCGCTGCCGGCCTACGGTGCTCCGCCGGCCTTCGGAGCGCCACCGGCGTATGGCGCCCCGCCGGCCTACGGCGACAGCTACCCCGCGCCGCCCCGGAAGGTCAGTGGGGGAATTCCGTGGTTGGTGTTCGGGCTGATCGCCGTTGTTTTCGTGGCGATCGCCGCGGGTGTCATCGTATTCAGCTCAAAGATGGGCAGTGGCGGAGATTCCAGCCCGAGCGGCGGTGGCGGACCATTCGACAACACCCTCACCGGCCTGCCGAGCATCCCGACCACGTTAATGCCGCCGACGGGCGAGAGGACCCCGAACCAGGGTGGGCAGCTCACCGTCTCGGGCGTGAACGAGAACAAGACGATCCCGTGCAACGACAGCTATGTGACCGTCAGCGGCGTCTCCAACACCGTCACGCTTACCGGCCGCTGCCACAGCGTCACCGTCTCCGGTATGCGCAATGTTGTGAACGTCGACAGCGCCGACATTCTCAGCGCGTCCGGATTCGACAATCAGGTCATCTACCAGTCCGGCACACCGGTGATTAACACCTACGGATCCAACATCATCCGGCCAGGCTGAGCGCTTACGCCTACTTCTGCGGAGCCTTGCGCAATTCTTTGCAGGCTTGAGGCTCTTGAGTGTCGCCGGTGAACCACGCTGCGACGATCGCCGCAGCGCATTGGTTATTCGGATTGCCGAGCTGCTGTTCGAGCGATTCCTGCGAGTACTTGGCGAGCGTCCATCCCAGCGGTGCCTCAACGCCCGGGCTGGCAACCGGGTAGAAGTCGACGACGTTGGGTGCTTGCCACCCGCCTGGGGCGGGAGTGCCGGGGCGGTCGTTCCCGCATCCGCCTGGAGGGAAAGACTTTTGGAAGGCGAGCGCCGCCGCCTGCCGGGCCGATGCAGACCGGGCATCGCTTGCCGCCCGGTCGGCGGCAAGCGGAGCGGTCAGTTCTCCGGGTGGTGCGGCGGGGCGCGACTTGGTCTGGGTTAGGTAGCCGTTTTCGATCAGGATCAGCTTGGGTGAAATGCACCGCCCATTCTGCGTGGTGAGCCAGCCGACGATTTCCGGCCATGCGAGTGCGAGTGGTGAGGCCCCGGAGGAGTCGATGATTCCGCCGTCAAGGTCGAAGGTGCGGTCCTCCAGGTTCTTACAGGAATTCAACGTGCCGGTGGGTGACACGTAGGGGAACCGCGCGCTCAGCAGCGCGGCGGTGGACAAGCGCAGGTCCTGAGGGTCAGTGCCTTCGCCCTCCCGACACGTGAGGTCGAACGCATCCTTGGTGCCCGCCAGCGTCTGCAAGACGACGTCGGTGTTCTTGAGTACGGGGTCGAGGGCGAGGCAGTCGACCGCGCTGGTGTCGGCGGTGTCAGGCCCGTTTTTCCGTTGAGGGCCGGCAAGGTTGAGCGGCGACACGGTCAGCCGGCAGCCGTCGGTCACCGACGCTCCGTTCAGGGCCAATAGCGGGAAGGTAGGGGATTCCCTGTCGGGCAACGCCGTCGCCATGAATCCCGCACCCAAGTCACCCCCGGCCTCGGCTACCGCCTTCTCCCACGCGCGCTCCAGGGCGGCCGCCCGGTCCTGGTCGTGAATGTTGATGCGCAGCAGGGCGTTTGGGATATCGCGGAATGTCATTGCGGCGATCGCGGGCCCGAGGAAGTCTCCTTGCAGGGGCGTCCACCAGTCATTGCGATTGGCGATCGCTTGGGTGACGGCGAGTCCGAGGCTGCCGCCGGAGATGCCGCTGGCCAGGAACATCGACTCCATCGGCATCGCCTGGTTCTTGCAGGTCTCGGCGTCCGGGGCGAGGTTCGGCGGGCCTGTATACGGGTCGCCGCTCTCGATGAGGCATCCCAGCACGAGTGACGTCCAGTAGGCCGCCCGGATGCCCCCGCCCGAGGAGGCGACGAACACCAAGGGAATCTCTGGTTGGTTCTGCGGCTGTTCGTCCGCCCATTTCTCGAGCGCCTGCGCAAGCGGCATTCGCTCTTTCGTCTCGCCGGCGTCGGCGGGACCGAGTAGGCGGGTGGCGTGGTAGACCGACTGATTGTCGATGAATGACGTCGCCAGGAAGCAGATCGTCATGATCGCGATGATCGGCAAGCGGCGAAGCCTGCACGCGGCGAGCAGATTACCCGGGTATGTCGAATCACCAACCAGGAGAAGGGCTGTCAAGCCGAGTGCCAGGGCCAGGACGAAGGCGAAGACGGTTCCCCACGGGGCCAGCGAGATCCCTGTCCATTGAGGTGACCACGCCAGGCCGACGAACAAGGCGACGGCGGGGGTGCCTAGGGCTGGCACCCACCACCACGGAGGGTTCTCAGAACCAAGATCACGGCGCCAATACGCAACGACAAGCGCGACGACGACGGACGGCACGAGAACGGCGAGAACCCATGCAGCGCTGCCCCATTCGCGGATGGTCAGGAAGCGGATCAAGTTCCGCAGCGCTAGGGCGAAGAGAATGGCCATGGGGGCTACGGACAGAGCGCCGGCAAGGCGGGCTCCGGCTTCAGCCTGCTCACTGTTTCGCTCTATGACAATCGCCGGGGCTTGAGCGGCTGTCTGGACGTGCTTGTAGCTGAACGCCGCTATGACCGCGACGATGATTCCCGGCACGAGTAGTGCCTGACCCCACGGCCAGCCGGAGTTGATCGCCACGAATCCGAGGATGGCCGCCGCGATGCCGAGGCCGAGGATCACGGTGTTCACGATCCGGTTGACAGGCGTGCGAGGAAGCCCGGGCGGTTCCATGTAGGCGCGGACAGACAATCGGCCCGTTCCCCACAGCGCTGCGGTGAGGATGAGCGCTATGACGACCGTCAGCACGAGCCGTCCTGGTTTCTCGAACAGCAGCAGGAACGCATCGTCCAGCTGGCGGCCCAGATCGCCCTGAATACCGACGAGCACCAGCAAGAAGGCGGCGATCGCGACGTGAATGCGCAGCGCCAGGAAGGCGCTCCAGAACTTGTCGCGGGTGCCGACCATCGCGGTCTTCATATCGTCGCGCCGTGGCCGATTGCCGAGCAGCCCGACGCCCACACCGGCGGCCGCCCCTGCCAGCGCAATGAGCTTCAGTGTCGATAGCAGGCCGACACCGATCAACCCTTGCGCCCAGTCGCTGCCGCTGCGAACAAACAGCACCAGCGAGAAATCCTCGAGAAAGTCGAAAAGCAGGAATGCCGCGGTCGGCAGGGCCGCTATGCCGATCACCCAGATCAACAGCTCGTTTTTCGGGTCGGCGGCGTCGGCCGGGTCGAGACGATCGCGAGCGAAAAGAATTGCTTTCCACAGCAGCAATGCGATCGGCACGGCAATGAAGATGATGTCCACAAACAGGTAGATGACGAGCAAGCCGAAGGGTGACATCACGCGGTCGCCCCGGTTGAAGTCGTAGGTCTCTACGAACAAGCGCCATTGCAGAATTGCCTCTAGACGCGCGTCGCTGGCAGACATCGAGGAAGGCGACAGTATTGCTGTGGCGCTGGCAGATGCGCCGCCGGGCTGGTGCATCCGCGTCAAGGTTCCATCGACGACGGCAAGAGCGCCTATGCCGGCGTAAATCAGAAACAACAGATTCGTTACCCGAAGCAACGGATGGTGTAACGGGATACGACGCGTCGCGGTCGCTTGATCGGCCATTCTTATGCCCCCCTGTAATTCGCGCCGGGTTGCACGTTAGCGAAAATGGAAATGCGTTGTTGCGAATTCGACTACGTGAGGGACGGCGATGGAGAAGGCTGGCACTTAGTCACGAAGGAGGCTGTCGTGCTGGGCGGGTCGGCTCTTGGCCGGTTGCGGGCTTTGGCCGCGCTGACGTTCGTCATCGTCGTCGCGCTGCAGACGGTGGGCACCGTTGGCGCGGAAGCATCGACGAACGTCGTCAACGTCGTGGCGGTCAATGCGAACGGTGAGCCGGTCAACGGTTTCCGGGTGGTCAACCGGCAGCCATCGCCGAATGTCTCCGGGTGCCCCCGCCCATCGCCGGCGGCGGTCGGCGACAACATCTACGCCTGCGAGCCGAGTGAGGCCGCCGCCGAGGTGTGTTGGCCAGGCCCCGCGTCGGTGTTGTGCCTGATCGACCCGTGGTCAAAGACCCTTCGACGATTCCCCTCCCCTGGCGCGCTCCCGGCGGTCGATCCGCCCGTCACGCCGATTCCGTTCGCATTGCTTCTCGACGACGGCACCCGGTGCATCCTTCCCAACGGCATCGACTTCGGCGGCGGCGCGGACGGCAGGGTCGCCGTGTACGGATGTGGCCAGCGGACGTGGTCGTTCGGTGTTCTGGTGGCGCCCGGAGAGGATCCGGCGCAGGCGATCGATCGCTCGCAACCGCTGTGGAAGGTGATCGTCGGGCGGTTGGGTCCGCCCACCGCCCAAATGGGCTTCGTGAGCGAACACACGGTTACCACGGCGTGGTTCGCGGCCTCCGGCTGACCGATCGTGCCGCGGCCGGGTCAGGTGCTATACCGGTCGCGAAGTCGCGCTAACGTGGATTCGATACCGGCGGCGTTGCGCTTGGCGAAACCCGTTGCCTCGTAATACCTCAGCGCGTTCATGACCGGTCCGGCGTCGTGGTAGTCGAAGGTCTCGGTGACACGGGTGCTGGTCGGCGAGACGGCGGCGAACTCCCACCGCCACCGGTGGCCAAGCGGATGACGCCACTCGACGAGTTGATCGGGCTTCAGGGCGCTGACGGTGCTGGTGATGCGGTAGGGCAGCCCGAACATCTTCATCTTGGTGGAGAACCGCGAACCCAACGCCAGGCGCTCGGGTCCGCGGATGTTGTCGCCGACGGTGCCCGAACCGTCGAGCTCGTGGTGGCGGCGCGGGTCCGCGACGATCGCAAACAACTCGGCCGCAGGGGCAGGAACTTCGACCGAGCGGCTGACCTGGCGAGGTCCGGCATCGACGGTGGTGACTGTCATGGCTCTGCCCTCCTGTTTGAGGTGACCAGCTGTCTCCACAGTAGGCCTGCGTGTGTCGGTTCCCAATCGTCATACTCAGTCTCATGCAGTCGTATACCGCGGCGCCGACCTACGCGCATGCCTGACGAAACAGGCGATCCTCTGTTGCTGGGTCAGCGTGTGGTGGCGATCCTCGAAACGGGACTCCGCACGGCTACATACAAGCTCGCCACTCTGACAGCTCTCATCGATCACTGCATCGAGCACCTTCCCGACGAACCAACCGCCACACTCAAGGTCCCAATCCCCGATCTTGCCCATCGCGTGCTGGAGATCTACTGGCGCCAGGTGCGGCCCTTCGAGGGTCAGGAACTTCGACAGTCGACGCAGCCCAGAGCACGAATCCTGATCGCAGCCGCCCAGTTCCGCAAAGCCGCTGGTCTTCAACACGTCGGCGCCTCACTCGATGTAGCCGTCCTACGTGCGCCGAAGGCACATCGCGCGGCCATCGACGAGATCGTTCTCTGCTTGGCTCAGCAGCCTCTTCACCGGCTCCAGCGGTTGCCGGGGGTGGCGAGCAGCGAGTCGTTCCTGTACGACGACTCTTTTCTGCACGACAACGTTACGAGGTCAACGCTGCATGCGCATGGAGACACCATCGAGCTCAGACCCGGCGTCGCTCACGGGCTGGCACGACTGGCCGGCTTGCTCAAGCCTGCGCTCGAGATCATGTGGGTCGAAGATGTGCGGCGGATGAATGATTTCCTCGACGCAGAAGTGCCGGACGTTGCCGGTCATCTTTTCGGTCGTGAGCGCATTTCGTTGGCCGCCGTGCGGGAGCCGTTCAAAGATGCCTTCGGAGCACATTGCTTCTACTGCGGCGCGCACCTGCGGCCGGACAATCCGATCGATCACGTGCTGCCCTGGTCGCTTGTGGGCATCGACGGGCTGGCCAACCTTGTGCTGGCCTGTGGACGCTGTAACGCCGATAAGCGAAACTCGCTGCCCGCCTTGGATATCGTCGATCGAGTCCTGGAACGCGACCGCAGCGAGTTGGAAGAGATCGCGGCTAGACTTGAGTGGCCGACTCAGCGGAACCGCGTCATGGCCGCGGCGCGCGGGCTCTACCTAGGCCAACCGCCCGGCGTGCCCACCTGGTCGGGCTATCGAGAGACGAAGGCCCTCGATATCAGCTATCCACGATGGTGGATCCGGCTTGATATGTAGCTACTGATGGGCGGCGATCACTTCGATCTAGGTCGAGCGGCGAGTTGACTGATGCGCTGAGGTGAGACGTGTAGGAGTACAGCTGCGTCACGGACAGGAACACCGCCCTTCACTAGTGCCTGCACGTAGTCAGCCGCGCCGCGTTGCGCTGCCTCGTTGGCGCGCAGCGCGGCGCAGCGGTCGGCTTCGATCTCGCGGGCGCGCGCAGCAATGTCACCGTAGCCAGGGACGTTAATGCTGGTGATGTGCACGGCGATGTCAGTAAGCGGGATGTCGGTGCTGACGGCGATGAGACTGCGGGCCATATCCTCTATCTCGCTGATGCGGCGTGCCTGGGTGAGCTGGTCTATCTCGGGCACGCGGATCATCCAACAGCGGCCATCGCGGCTAACCTCGACCTTGTAGTCGTGCATCACTTTCCCTTGCTCTCGTCGATGGCCTCCAGCAGCGGCCAGGTCAGTGCCTCCGGCGACCAGGGATCGTTGTCGACCGTGCCGGTGATCTCGGCGATCAGCGAGGCGGGGGAGCGGAACGACACCCCGGCGCAGACCCCGTCGGCGCCGTCACCGCGCCCCAG
>NZ_JBOGDB010000223.1:0-10007 GCF_050701515.1 Mycobacterium sp.
CCCTCGCACCCTGACGGTGCCGGGCGCCCGCACCCCCGTCGATGTTCCGCCCGCCGAACCGCCCGCAGGGCCGGCCGCCCTGGACGCGCGACGGCGTGAGGGCGGCTTCGGCGCGTCCTGCACCGCAGCCTCCTGTTCTGTCATCACGCCTGCCTTGGATCCAGCATCAGGTCAACCCAATTCTCCGCAGGCGCCAGTTTGGCAACACCTGGCGCATACACGCCAGTCCCGCCGGCCGGATCGACAAAGACACCGGTCCTTTCGTCATAGGTGGTGACGGCGTCCCCCTGCCCTTCGGGCGGGTGGTGCCCCCAGGCCAGCGGCGGACCCTCCGCGGGCAACGGCGGTGGCGGCGGCGCTTCGGCCGGCGCGGGGGGTGGCGCCGGCGGCGGTCTGCCGTACGGCGGAACTAGGTGGTCGCCTGGAGCGAAGAACGGCCATGGCGGCGGCATGCCGGGCTCGTTCGGCGGAAACGGCAACGGGTACGGCGCGTGGGGCGCCGGCCCCGGGCCCGGCGGAATCCCGGGAGGCAGCTGCACCACCGGCGGTCCCGGATCGGGGTCCACCTGCGGCGGGATGAACGGGAACTTGTTGGGCGGCAGGATGTTTCGCCCGTCTGGCTCGAAGGTATCATCTTCCATTTGGCCCATCGGCGTCCCGTAAGGAAGCGGCGGGCCGCGCCACGGGTTGGTGCCGATCGGCACGTAGCCGTTCGGATCCCGGCAGAGCTGGACGGTGGGTGCCCGCTTTCCGGGGAATTCCTGGCACGGATAGTTACGCGCGCCACGCACCACGCTCGCATCGTTCTGCGCGGTCTTGCAGTACATGTCCGTGGGAAGTTCACGCAGTGTGGTGTCGGCCGGTGTCCGGATCATTGGCGGCGGGATGAACCCCACCGAACAGGGCGGTGGGTCGCCGAGGGAGATCTTGAAGTCCAGCTTGCCGCCCTCGTCGGCCGGCACGCCACCGGCCACGGTGTTGAGCGCGGCCATCAGTGCCGGGAAGATCACCAGCGCCTGCTCCAGCGATTTGTTGTAGATCACTCCGATGCGGCCGAAGTTGGCCAGGTTGGCGGCCAGTATCGGGAACGTCGGCCGGATGCCGGTGAACGTGGTGTTGGCGGCCTCGGTTGCGCCAGGGACGGACTGCAACACCGAGCGCACCTGCTGATCGGCGCCGGCCACCTCGCCGGTGAAGCGGGCCAGGCCGTCGGCGAGTGATCTGATGTTGTCGCCACTGCGGATCTGCGCGTCCAGGAACGGCCCGGCCTGGTCGATCAGCTGGGTGACCTGCCCGTAGTTGGCGTTCGCCTCGTCGACCAGCAGTCGCGCGGACTGGATCAACCGCGCTAATTCGGGCCCGGAGCCGTTGAATGCCTTGAAGGTTTCACTCAACAGCTCCTCTACCCGGCTGTCGCCGATGCTGCTGACGAGAGCGTCGGCTTCCTTCAGCAGACCGGCGATGTCCTGGCCGACGGCGGTGTTCTGCTGGTCGATGCTCGACCCGTTACGCAGTTTGTCCGATGCCGGTTCGTCCGGTGGCACCAGGTCGATGTACTGCTCGCCTACCGCCGAGACACTCTTGACCGTCGCGGTGACGTTCTCCGGCACCGGCGTGTTGCTGTTCAGCCGCATGCGGGCGACCACACCGTTGTCGGTGAGCCCGACCGACTCCACCCGCCCGATGGTCACTCCGCGATAGGTGACGTTGGCGTTCTCGTAGAGCCCCCCGCCGGCAACGAAGTTCGCGTTGACCTTGTACGAGCCGATACCGACCGCGGCGGGCAGATGCAGGTAGAAAGCCGAGATCGCGCCGACGGTGAGCACCGTGACAATCGCGAAGATCGCCAGTTGCAGCCGGGTGGTTCGGTCCAGCATCAGGGTGCCTTCCCTTCATGCTGGGTGGCAGTCCCCGGCGGAATCTGGAACGGATCGGCGGCCTGGCCCGACAAGTTCGCCAGCGATCCGGTCATGAAGTCGGGTGCATTGATGATCTCATCCATGTGCCTCATGTTCGGATCGAGGCCAAGCGACGTCGTGAAAACGGTCTCGCCGACGCGCCGCAGAGTCAGGTCGAACGTGGTGAACACGTTGAGGTAGTCACCCCGCACGGCGTTGCGCAGATACTTGTAGTGGAACGGGAAGGTCGGCAAGAACTCCAAGTCCTTGATCAAGTAATCGGCGTTGTCGTTGAAGGCCTTGATAACCGGATAGAGGTCCTTGAAGTCGGCGGCGAAATCCTCCTTGGTCTCCGACAGGATGCGAGCCGCGATGGTGGCGAAGCTACCCAGCGCACCAAACGCGTCGACGATGTTCGCACGGTTGTTGTTCAGCACCTCCAGCGCCGCGGGCAGCGTGTCCAGCGTTCGTCCCAGGCTGTCCTTGCTGCGCGCCAGGATTCCGGCGAAACGGTCCAGTCCTTCGGCGGCGGCGATGATGTCGCCGGTCTGGCGGTCCAGCGAAGCGGTCAACTCGGCGAGTCGGGGCACCAAGTCGGTGAAACTACCCGCGCGACCCGCGACCGCGTTATACGTCTCGTCGGTGATGTCTTGCAGCGCACCGAGATTGCCCTTGTTGACCACGACACCCAACGACGACAGGACTTCCTCGGTGGTCGGGTATCGACCGGTCCGGTCCAGCGGGATATTGGCTCCTTCGCCGAGCTTGCCGGTCGGCGGCTCATCGACCGGCTCGGCCAGCTCCACGTGCTGGGAACCCAGCAGCGAGGTCTGGGCCACCCTGGCCCTGGCGTTGGCAGGCAACTTGACATTGCGGTCCAGCGACAGTTGCACGGCTGCGTAGAAGCTGCCGTCTGGACGCTGCACCGCGTCGATGCCGGACACGCTGCCTACGGTGACATCATCGACCATCACCGGGGAGTTCTGCGGCAAGGTGGCCACGTCGGGCAGCTCCACGGTGATCTGGTATGAGCCGGCACCGTGGCCCGCAGTGCCCGGCAAATTAACCGAGTTCAGGCCACCGAACTGGCAGCCGGCCAGCAAGGCGGTGCTGGCCGCCACCGCCGTGGCCCGTGACGCATTGCGGCGCATCATCCACCCCCCGCCTCGGCCGGCTGGGGGCACCACCCGCCCGAAGGGCAGGGGGACGGCGGACCGGGCGGCGCGCCACCGCCGCCTGCGGGTCCGGCTTCCGGGCCCCCGGCGTGCGACGTCGACGGTGCCGGCCCAAGGATCAGCGAGCTGAGATCGGTGTCGGCCGAGATCTGGGGCGGCGTTACGCCCGGCGCGGGTTGCCACTGCAGATACGACACAGGGGTCTGCGCCTTGGCCTCGGTGGCGGGGCTGTCGTAGGTGATCTGGCCCTTGTAGGCCTGGATGCTGTTGATCGGGTGGAACAGCACTGGCGGATAGTTCATCGTTATCCGCCGCAGCACCGGTGCCATGCGCTGGCGGCAGATCTCGGCGCGCTTGAATTCGTCAGGAGTCGCCCCGATCTCGTATGCGCCGCCGCAGATGAATTGCACCGGGTTGGCGAAGTTCGGCAGCGACAGCAGACCGCCCACCGAGCCCTGGGCCGGGCTGTAGATGTTGTAGAAGTTCGCCAAGCCGTTGGGCGTGATGTGCAGGATCTGCTCGATGTCATCGCTGTGGTCGGTGAGGATCTGGGTGAAGTCGGCCAGCTTGCCGATTTGGGCGATCAGCGCGTCGTTGCTCTCGTTCAGGAAGCCCCGCACATCGCTGAGCGCCTGCGTCAGGGTGCCCAGCGTGTTGTCGAGGTCGGTGGAGCTGTCGGCGAGCACCTGGGAGACCGAGGCGACGTGATCGGTGAATTGCACGATCTGTTCGTTGCTGTTGGACAGCGCGTTGACCAGCACCTGCAGATTTCTGATGGTGCCGAACAGGTCGGTACGCGAGTCGCCCAGCCGCCCGGCGGTCTGCGACAGTTCCCGCAGCGCCTGCCGGAAGGAGTCACCGTTGCCGTCGAAGGTGTCGGCGGCCTGGTTGACGAATGCGCTGAGCGGGCCCTGCATCGAACCCGGCTCTGGTCCGAGTTGCGCACTCAGCTGGGTCAGTTGATCTTTGACCTCGTCCCACTCGACCGGAACGGCGGTGCGGTCCAGCCCGATGGTCGCGTCGTCGCCCAGCTCCGGACCGCCGGTATAGGCCGGGGCGAGCTGAACGAACCTGGCCGACACCAGGTTCGGCGCAATGACGAGTGCCTTGGCGTCGGCGGGCACCTTGACGTTGCTATCGACCGTCATGGTGACTTTCACGTCACGGGCCCGCGGCTCGATCGAATCGATCGTCCCGACCGGAACACCCACCACCCGGACGTCGTCACCGGGGTAGAGACCGACCGCGGAGCTGAAATGGCCGACGATGGTGTGCCCGGCCCGCGCCGGCCACACCAGGTACACGCCGACCGCCAGCGTCGCGACCAGGAGCGCGGCGAGGGCGATGCGCAGCCAGCGGCTGCGGTCGATGGCCTGATCAGCGTGCGTCATGGCGACTTCGGCCTAATGATCAGCCGCTCGGAAATAAACCCGCGCAGGTAGTCGGCCAGGCTATCGGGCAGCTTGCCCGGCTGGAAGTACGTGTCGAGAAGCACCTCGGCAAGGTTCGCGGGCGGCAGCCCGTACAGGTTGATGTTGAACCCGGGACCGTTGGCGACCACTTCGCCCAGCGCGGTCGCGTACGGCGGCAGCCGTTTCAGCGCTTCGCCGATATGCTCCCTGCGCTCGAGCAGGTTGTCCATCACCAGGTTCAGCTTTTCCAGCGCGGGCTTGAACTCCCTCCGATTGTCGGCAACAAAACCGGACAGCTGCTGGGAAACGTCGTCGATGCCTGCGATCAGGTTGCTCAGGGCTTGACGACGCTCATCCAGCGCGGCAAACAGCAGATTGCCGTCGACGACGAGCTGGTTCACCTGACCGGCACGCTGCGCCAACGTGTCGGAGACCCTCTTGGCGTGCGCCAGCAGTTGTTCCAGCGCCTGGTCGCGCTTGTTGAGGCTGCGCGACAGCGCCGCCACTCCGTCCAGCGCGCCACGCAGCTGCGGCGTCGCGTCCCGCAGGGTGTCGGTCAGGGTATGCAATGCCTGCTCGAACCGCGGCTTGTCCAGTTCGGAGGCGTTCTGGCCGAGATCCTGCAGTGCGGTGTTGAGGGTGTACGGAGTAGTGGTGCGACCCAACGGGATCACCGTCGACGAGCCGCTGCCCCGCGGTGTGACCGCGAGGGACTTCTCGCCCAGCACGGTATCGGTCTTGATCGCGACCAGCGACTGGTCGCCTACCCTGATGTCCCGGTCGACGGTGAAAGTGACCTTGGCGGCGTCCCCGGCCAACGCGACCCCGGTCACCTTGCCGACCGCGATGCCCGACACATTGACGAGGCTGCCGGGGTCGATCCCGCCGGCGTCGGTGAAATACGCCTCGTACGGCTTGCCCTGCGGCCAGAACGGCAGGCCGGTGTACCCGAACGAAACCAGCACCAGACACGCCACCAGGGCGATGCCGAATATCCCGGTGCGCAGCGGGTTGCGCTCGCCTGCCCTAGCCACTCTCCGAACACCTCCCCTTCGACGGGTCCGGCGGACCGCCGAACGGAATCAAGATGTCGCTACCCGCCGGACCGTTGATCTTGATCCGGACCGAGCAGAAATAGATGTTGAAGAATGCCCCGTATGCGCCGAGGGCGTTGAGCCGCAGGTAGTTCTCCGCCAGCGGCTCGATGACCTTGTTCACGTCGCCCTTGCGTTCGTCGAGCCGTTGTGCAAGGGGACGGACGTTCTCGATCACGCCCTGCACCGGACGACGTGAGGATTCCAGCATCTCGGTCAGGTCGTTCTCGGCCGATGCCAATGGGCCGATGGCGCCGGCGATCGGGTCGCGACCCTCGGCCAGTCCGGTGATCAACTTCTGCAGCTGATCCACGCTGGCATCGAACTGTGCGCCCTTTTCGTCGATCGTGCCCAGCACGGTGTTGAGGTTGTTGATCACGTCGCCGATGAGTTGGTCTCGGGCAGCGAGGTTTTGGGTGAAGGCACTGGTCGTCGACAGCAGCTCGGAAAGCGCGCCGCCTTGGCCTTGCAGCAGTTCGATGACCGCGTTGGAGACCTCGTTGATCTTCGAGCCGTCCAGACCCTTGAGCACGGGTCGCAGGCCGCCCAGCAGCGCATCGAGATCAAGTGCCGGCTGAGTGTTGTCCTTGGCAATGGTTGCGCCCGGCGGGAGCTTCCTCAGTTCGCCTGGGCCCGAGGTGATCTCCAGATAGCGGTCGCCCACCAGGTTCTCGTAGCGCACCACCGCCCGCGTCGACGTGTAAAGCTGATAACGCTTGTTCACATCGAACGCGACGTCGACGGTATTGTCCGGGTTCAGCTTTACGGCGTTGACGGTGCCCACCGGCACGCCGGCGATCCGCACGTCCTGCCCGGGCTTCAGCCGCGACGCGTCGGTGAAGGTCGCGTGATAGCCCTTGTCGGCCGCAAACCGGAACTCGCCGAACACCACCACCAACATCGCCGCGACGAGCAACATCGCGACGGTGAAGACGCTCACGTTGATCAGAGTCCGGTTGGCCCGCATCAGAAATCGTCCCTCTCGGCGTAGGCGCCGTTGAACAGGAACTGCAGCGTGGAGGGAGCATCGAACTGCAGCTCGGTGTTGGGTTGGAACGGCACATAGGCGTTGTCGGTGACCAGGAACGGCGAGCGGTACCAGGAACCACCGAACTGTTTGGACGGAACATCCGGTAGGCCGCGGCAATTGGGCCCGCCGGAAGCATTCACGATCGGCAGGCTCTCCGGGTAGGTGTAGGCAGGCACGCCGGGGATGAAGTTCGACGCCACGAACAGACCCGGTCGAATGCCGCCGATGATCGGGGCGAACCGGTCGATGCCTATTGCGACGCCCTGCAGAATACAGCCGAACTCGGGCGAGTACTCACCGGCCACCTTCAGTGGCGCCCGCAGCCGCTGGACGGCGGCGATGTAGTCGTCGGCCGCCGGCTCCAGCGTGGCGGTGCCGTTGTTGGCCAACCCGATCGCGGCCAGCAGCGTCGCGTTCAGATTGTCTTGCTCATCGACGAGGGTGGTGTTGATGGTCGGCACGTTCTCGGTGATCGTGACTATGTCCGGCGCGGCGTCGGCATAGATATTCGCCACTGCGGCCGTCTTGCGGAAGTCCTCGTGCAGTGTCGGCAGCTTCGGATTCAGCTGCTGCAGATAGTAATTCAGCCCGGCAAGCAACGCCCCCAGGTCGTCGCCGTTGCCGCGCAAACCTTCAGCCAGCGCGCTGAGGGTGGCGTTCAGGTTGACCGGGTCGATCTTGTCCAGCACGTCGGTCAGTGTCTGGAACAGCGTGTTGACTTCCAGCTGCACCGAGGACGCCTGAACCTGGGCACCCGGCCGCAACGGGTTGGCGGTGGGCTCGTCCGGCGGCAGGAACTCCACCGACTTGGCGCCGAAAATGGTGTTGCTGGCGATGCGGACGTTGGCGTTGGCCGGGATGTAGCGCAGCTGGCTGCTGTCGATGGACAGCGTCAGCTTCGCCGCATCTCCGGCGTAGTCGATCGCCTTGACCTCGCCGATCTGGATGCCGCGGTACTTGACCTTGGCGTCGGGGTCCATCATCAAGCCCGCGCGCGGCGAGGTCACCGTCACGGTGTCGGTGGAAGTGAAGGCGGCGGTATACGCCAGGTAGGTGAACACCGTGGCGGCGATGACCAAGGCGGCAAGGATTGCCGCGGCAACCCTCACATGGCTGCGCTTGGCGTCACCGTCAGACATCGTTCCCCCACCTATCCGGAAAGGTTGAAGTTACCGGACGCGCCGTACACGGCGAGCGAGATGAACAGGGTGATGGTCACGACGACGATGAGGGACGTGCGGACCGCCTGGCCGACGGCGATTCCGACGCCGACCGGGCCGCCGGATGCGTTGTAGCCGTAATAGGTATGCACCAGCATCACCGCGATCGACATCACGATGGCCTGCAGGAACGACCACAACAGGTCGGTCGGTATCAGGAACGTGTTGAAGTAGTGGTCGTACAGGCCGGCGGACTGGTCATTGATGAAGACGGTGGTGAAGCGGGCGGCGAAGAACGCCGCCAGCACCGACAGCGAGTACAGCGGGATGATCGCGATCATCCCGGCCAGCAGCCGGGTGGAGACCAGGTACGACACCGAGTGCACGGCCATCGCTTCCACGGCATCGATCTCCTCGGCGACCCGCATGGCGCCGAGCTGGGCGGTGGTGCCGGCGCCGATGGTGGCCGCCAGCGCGATTCCGGCGATCACCGGCGCGACGATGCGCACGTTGAGAAACGCGGACAGGAAGCCGGTCAATGCCTCGATGCCGATGTTGCCGAGCGACGAATAGCCCTGCACCGCGATGACGCCACCCGACGCCAGGGTCAGGAATGCCGCGACGCCGACCGTGCCGCCGATCATCACCAGCGCGCCGGTGCCCATCGTCATCTCGGCGATGTTCCGGATCGTCTCCTTGCGGTACCGGCTGACCGCGTTGGGGATGTAGCGGATCGTCTCGCCGTAGAACAGCGCCTGCTCACCGACGTTGTCGACGGCCTTGGGCACCCACCGGAAGAACCGGCGGAAACGGACCGTGGCGTCGTAGCTCATGCCTCGACTCCCACTCGCTCCGGTCCTCGCTGCGCTGCGATCCTCACTCGCGCTCGCCTTCGGGTGCTCATCGGCTGCTCACCGGACCAACACGCGGACACCGATCGCGGTCATGACGACGTTGATCACGAACAGGCAGATGAACGCGTACACGACGGTTTCGTTGACGGCGGTACCGACGCCCTTCGGCCCACCCTGGACTGTCAGGCCGCGGTAGCAGCCCACCAGCCCGGCGACCACGCCGAACAGCAAGGCCTTCACCTCCGCGAGCACCAGTTCACCGAGGCCGGTGAGCACCGTCAGGCCGTTGATGAAGGCGCCCGGGTTGACGCCCTGCAGGAAGACGGAGAAGACGTAGCCCCCGGCCAGGCCGATCGCGCACACCAGTCCGTTCAGCAGCAGCGCCACGAAGGTGGAGGCCAGCACCCGTGGCACGACCAAGCGCTGGACCGGGTCGATGCCCAGCACCCGCATCGCGTCGATCTCCTCGCGGATGGTGCGGGCCCCGAGGTCGGCGCAGATCGCGGTGGCGCCGGCACCGGCCACCACGAGCACGGTGACCACCGGCCCGAGCTGGGTGATGGTGCCGAACGCCGTGCCGGCCCCGGACAGGTCGGCGGCGCCGATCTCGCGGAGCAGGATGTTGAGGGTGAACGCCACCAGCACGGTGAACGGAATGGCGACCAGCAGCGTCGGGAGTATCGACACCCGCGCGATCATCCAGGTCTGATCGAGGAACTCGCGGAACTGAAACGGCCGACGGAAGGTCTTCGCGAACGTGTCGATCGACATTTCGACGAACCCGCCCACGGCCCGGGCCGGAACCGCGAGCTGTTCGATCAACCTCGGCTCCGTTCTCGGGGCGGGGTGTTCTCGAACAACCGCCATGGCGAAGAGTCAGAGACTGCTCGTCGCGGCGGCCTTTCCACCCCTTGGTCGGACGTTGCTCTAAGTGAGCCGGATCATACTAACTAGAACAAGTTCGCAGTGTCAAAGAACGGCAAAATGAGACGGAAAAGCCTATTTTGTCCAGGTCAGAAGGGGTGTGACGGACGCCATCCTAGAACGTGTTCTAGGAGTGAACAATCCGTCTCTAACCCATCAGCTCCGTTGCCGAAAATCCCCGCCCGGGGTCGCGGCCAGCAAAGTATTCACGCAGGGTTGAACTGAGCTCGGCGGGCGCCCAGGCGTCGGCGTCCGCGGTGAATTGCTGCTCGGCGGTAGGCGCCGCCAGCAGCGTTACCGTCGGGCCGTACACGATGAAAAGCTGACCGTTGACAGCGTCCGCCGCCGGCGCGGCCAGGAAGCGAACAAGCGAGACGACGTGCTCGGGCGAAAGGCTGTCGAACTCGCCCTCGGCAAGCTCGGGTGCATCGCCGAACACGTCGGCCGTCATCGCGGTGCG
>NZ_JBOGDB010000224.1:0-1905 GCF_050701515.1 Mycobacterium sp.
CCCCGGCCTGTCCCGCCGGGCTCGCGGCCTCGCCGCCGGCCGCCTTGGGCACCGGCGCCTCTCCGGGTTTCGCTGCGACGCCGGCCGGGGTGCCTGCGCCGGGACCGGTGGCGGGGTGGGCACCCGACGGCGTGGAGTGCGGCACTGCGGCGCCGTCGGGCCCGGTGGTCGCCTCGGTGTCGGCGTGGTACCGCGCCGAGGTGGCAAGCGCCCGCTGCTCGAGCTCGCCGCGCTGCCGGATCAGCTGGGAGATCACGGCATTGTTGCTGCCGTTGATGTTGGTGGACACCGCATCGTGCATCGCCGCGTCGTTCTGACCGAACTCCATCGGCTTCGGCAGGACCGTCACGGCCTGGCTGTACACCTCGGCGTGTTTCTGCGACTGCTCGGCCAGGGCCTGCCACCGCTCGGCGACGGCGTTGGCCGCGCCGGCATGTTCGGTCAGCCGACCCGCGAGGGCGGCGGTACCTTCCGGGCTTTCCCACAGATCCGGCACCGTGGCCGTGATCTCACGCAGGGCGAGGGCAACGGTGTCGGCCCCGGTCCCGTTGGTCGTGGCGGCGGTGGTGAATCCTGCCGCTGCTCCGGACGAGCCGGCGGTCACCAGTTGGGAGAACTTCTCGCCGGTGAGACCGGCCGGGGGTGGCAGCGGTGCGCGGATATCCGGTATCAGCGGCGGTACCGGGGGCAGCGCCGCAAGCGTGCCGGCGTCGATGCTGCCCAGCGCGACGTTCAGTGCCGCCAGGTTGGCCGCGTTGACCTCCTCCTGCGTGCCGAACTTGACCGCGATCATGAACATCTGCAAACCAGCGGTGCGCAGACTTTGCGCCTGCGCGCATGCCAATGCCCACACCTCTTTCGAGGCCAGCTCGAGGCGCGCGGCCGCACCGATCGACGTCGGATCCTTTGCCAGTGGCGCCAGCACGCCGGGCCCGACGCCCTGGAGCGTCGGTGCGAGGGCCTGCACCCGCAGGGCGGCGGCCATCAGCTCGGCAAAGGCGACCTTCATCAGCGGACCTACAGCTCTTTTAGCTTTCGCTCGGCGTCGGCCAGGTCGGCTTCTGTCGGCATGTCGTCCACCGGAATCGACCTCCCCTCCAACTCGGCCCGGATGACCAACTGACCCTTCAGATAGGCGACATCGTTGCACGCCATGATGCGTTGCGCGATCTCGTTGGCCGGACGCTTCATGGCGGCCGGCTCGATTTGCACGCCGAGCGTATGTCCGGCCAGCGCGACCCGGACGAAGATGGTGTTGTCCGGGGTGGCGGCGGTATAGGACTGGTCAGTCAAAGCGGACCGCCGCGGCGTTGATCTCTTCCTGCTCGCTGAACTGCGCGGCAGCAGAGCGTAACTTGTCGGCAGCCGCACGGTGCGCGGCTTCGTGATCGGCGAAGGCCGAGTCTCGGCGCTGCACAACATCGTTCGCCGCGGCCTTGAACTGATGCATGATCGGCCCGTGGGTGCCCACCGCGGCGAGAATGTCGGCCCCGGCGCTGCGCGCGGCGGCGATCTCGTCGGCGACGCTGTCGTGTCGCGCCGCCACCGCGATCAGCAGCTCTGGTGTTATCCGGATGTCTGGCATCGATCTCCTACCGGCTGCTCGCCGCCGGCCGGGTCGGCGCGGGAACGTCCGACGGTGACTCGGGTTCGGGGTCACCGGGCGCTGGCAGCTCCCGGACGCGATCGTCGGCGCCGTCATCGTCGGCGTCCGGCACTTGATCGTCGGTGTCCGGCTCTCGGTCGTCCTTGGCCTCGTCGTCCGGACCGGCGGCGCTGTCACCGGGTGGGTCGGGTTCGCCGCCGCGGTCAGCCAGCTCCGAAGCCAAGCCGGCCAGCTGGGGTGCGGCACCGGCCAGTCCGCTGACACCCTGCGCCGGAGCCGCCGCCGCGCCCTGGGCGGCC
>NZ_JBOGDB010000225.1:0-2789 GCF_050701515.1 Mycobacterium sp.
GGCTCAACCATCTCGGCGTCGAAGCCGATACGGCTGAGCAGGTCGTCGCCGCGCAGGAACGCTTTACGGCCGCCGGCCTCGAGATCGCCGTCGCCGAGCAGGACGTCTGCTGCCACGCGACGCAGGACAAGGTGTTCGTCACCGCTCCCGACGTGCCGCTCGGCTGGTGGGAATTCTACACCGTCACCGACGACAACCCGGCGAAGCCCGACGCCGCAACCTCGTCAGTGTGCGAGGCAAGCTGTGCGGCCAACGATTCCGTCGAAAGCACCTGCTGCGCCTGACATGGCAAGGATGGCCGGCCGCGAAATGCCTCCCACCGTCGGGGCCGGCCATCCACGTTGCGCTCAACGTGAGAACCTAAGAAGGAGAGTCGAAATGACCAGCATCTACATCGATACCGAGACTGACCGCGCGCTGAGGGCTAGGCACCGGGCAATCTGGGCGTCCGGGGACTATCCGAGGGTGGCCACCGATCTGATTGCGGCACTGGGCCCGACGATCGTCGCCGCGGCCGGAATCACCAAGGGACAGCGCGTACTTGACGTGGCGGCGGGAAACGGCAACGCCTCAATACCCGCGGCCGAAACCGGCGCGTCCGTGGTCGCGTCCGACCTGACACCCGAACTGCTCGACGCCGGTCGGATCCGGGTCGCCGCGCGCGGCGTTGAGTTGAAATGGGTGCAAGCCGACGCCGAGGCGCTGCCGTTCGGCGACAACGAGTTCGACGCCGTCATCTCCGTCGTCGGCGCAATGTTCGCACCACACCACGACCAGACCGCCGGCGAGATGTTGCGGGTGTGCAAGCCGGGAGGCGTCATCGCCATGATCAACTGGACAACAGAAGGATTGATCGGGCAACTGTTCGCAACCATGCGTCCCTACGCGCCGCCACCACCGCCGGGTGTGCAGCCGCCGCCGTTGTGGGGCAACGAGTCTCACGTGAGAAGGCTCTTCGGCAATGGCATCACGGCAGCGTCGTTCGAACGCCGAACGCTCATCACGCCACCGGAGATCGCCACCCCGATCGACTTCCGCGAGTTCTTCAAGACCAACTACGGCCCGACGATAGCCACGTACGCCGCCCTCGCGGATCAATCCGATGCGCGCGCTGCACTGGATGACGACTTCCAACGATTCCTCACCGAGACCGATGCGCGAATTGCCGACGCGCCGACTGCCCGATGGGCTATGGAATACCTGTTGTTCACCGCGCGCAAGTCGTGAAACCCCTACTGGCATCCGCAGGCCGCATCCGTCGTGGCGGACGTGCTTGGTCCGCAGTTCGCGGGCGGGGTGTATTCGATCGGCATACCGCGTACGTCCAGCGTCAGTGCGCAGCACCGGCTCAGCAGTTCGGCGAGCTGCTTTCTGGCGCGCTGGACCCGAGATTTCATGCCCGACACGCTGATGCCCTCCTGCTCGGCGGCAGCCGCCTGCGTGACGCCGTCCAGGTCGGTCAGCCGCAGCGCTCGCCGGTACGCGGGGGACAGGTCAGCGAGCAGCGGCCGCAGGCAGTTGGCCAGTTCGCGCTGCACGATGTCGGCGTCGGCGACGGCGTCGGCGACGTCGCCGGCGCGGCGGTCGCCGGGATTGGCGTCGAGTATTTCGCGGCTGTCGCCGGCGCGGCGGTACTCGTCGATGATCGCGTTGCGGGCGATGCGAAACAGCCACGCGGCGAGCCGGTCGTGGTCATCGAGTGAGCCCAGCTTCCGGTGCACCCGCAGCAGGATCTCGGCGACGAGGTCGTCGGCCCGATCTTGGTCGGAGACCCGTCGGCGGACGAAGGAGCGCAGTTCCGCGCCGAAGCGTCGCCACACGTCCTCGACCGTCACCTCGGCGCGCGGCGCCGCCACATTCGGCGTCATTGTCGGACTCCTCTCGTCGCACAGCATTCGCCTCTACAGACGACGCTGCCGGCCAAAGGACGCAACGGCGCGGCCGACTGCGTCCATCTGCATCTTCCCTCGTCAGAATGCGCAGAACCCACAGTTAGGAGAAACCCATGTCAACACAACTTGCCGTTGCCGTTCTCGGAGCCGGTCCGGTCGGGCTGGCCGCGGCGGCGCACCTGGCCGAACGCGAGATGCCGTTCGTCATATTCGATGCCGGGGAATCGGTGGGCGCCAGCATCCGGCGCTGGGGCCATGTGCGCCTGTTCTCGCCGTGGCGCACCAACATCGATCTCGCCGCGCAGCGACTGTTGAAGGCCGACGGTTGGCGTTCGCCGGACCCGGCGGCCTACCCTACCGGCGCGCAAATCGTCGACGAGTATCTGACGCCGCTGGCGCGGCTGGACGCGATCGCGCCACATGTGCGGCTGCACCACCGCGTCATCGGCGTCACGCGCCAGGGCGTGGACAAGCTGCGCGACGACCATCGGGCCGACCGGCCGTTCATCGTCACCACCAGCGGCCCGACCGGCGTCACGCGGACACCGGTGCGCGCCGTCATCGACGCGACCGGGACCTGGTTGACCCCGAATCCGGTCGGCGCCGAAGGCATCCCCGCGATCGGCGAGCAGCAGGCCGGCGGATGGATCAGCTACGGGATCCCCGATGTGCTCGGCGCTGAACGCAACCGCTATGCGGGCCGGCGAGTGGCCGTCATCGGCAGCGGGCATTCGGCCAAGCACGTCATCCGGGAGCTGTCGCTTCTGGCCGAGCGGGCCGCCGGCACCACGGTCACGTGGATCGTGCGCCGGGGCGAGAACGACAACGTCTTCGGGAACGAGGTCGACACCCGGCTCCCCGAGCGGGGACGGCTCGGCGCCGACGCGCACCGGCTGG
>NZ_JBOGDB010000226.1:0-21851 GCF_050701515.1 Mycobacterium sp.
TAGATCAGCTAAGAGCGATCCGGTAGCCGCTGTTTCGGTGCGGCGTGTTTGTCGCCGAATGTGCCGCATGGTCGCGCCGATTCGGATTCACCTATGCTATTCGGGCGAACACATTGCGGGACAGGCGATTTTGTCCCGATCACTGCTGTCGGATCCGCGCCGTACGATCCGGAGTGTGCCGCATACAAGAGCCTGGAGAGGCGACCCCATCTGGATCGCCGATGTGCTGCGCGCCGAGGGCGTCACGCTCGTCGAGTATCCGGGTTGGCGGAGCCGCGGCCACGGCGATTTCAAGGACATCCGCGGCGTCATGGTGCACCACACCGGATCAGACACTGCGAGCGCCGCGTCCATCGCCAACGGCCGCCCGGATCTGCCTGGCCCGCTTTCGCAGCTGCACATCGCACGCGACGGCACGGTCACCCTGGTGGCGTTGGGCGTCGCCTGGCACGCCGGTGTCGGCATGTATCCGTGGCTGCCGACCAATATGGGCAATTGGCACATGATCGGCATCGAATGCGCCAACAGCGGTACCAGCAGGATGGCGCCGCATCGCACGAATTGGCCCGATGCACAGTATTTCGCGCTGGTTCACTGCTGTGCGGCGATCAATCGTCGGCTGGCGCAGAACTCCACCCGCACCATCGGGCACAAGGAGTATGCCGGTCGCGCACAAGGGAAATGGGATCCCGGTGGCATCGACATGGATGTGTTGCGTGCCGACATCCAGGCCCGTATCGGCGACGTTCCAAGCCTTGCGCCGACGCCGCGACCGCCCGTCCCGATCGGCGAGTACGCCGATATCCTGTTCTACCGCGGTTCGAAAGGACCGCAGGTCGCCGAGCTGCAACGCCGGCTCGGTGTAACGGTCGACGGCGATTTCGGCCCACAGACCGAAGCGGCTGTCAGGGCGTTTCAGCGTCGTACACCCGGCCTAAAGGTGGACGGCATCGTCGGGCCGGCGACCGCCGCCGCATTGCGGCTGAAAGTTCTGCCGCCCAGTCAATTACTTCTCCTCGCAGACGACGCGATGTAAACGCTGCGATTGTCTAGGGGCGGGCGGCCCCGAAGTTGAAGTTGTCCGACATCAACAACCGCCCGAGGGCGTCGAGGGAGCCGTCCGCCACCCGTAGACACTACGCCGATGTAGCCGCGCAGCGAACGAACCGACCCAAAAGCGAACGGGAGATTTCGGCGTTTTGCTGCGACGAGCCCGGCAGGGCTGCAAAAATCTAGAAGGAGCTACGTCCGTGTAGCTCCGGTGCGCGGGGACGCCAAACTTGATGAATCGCCTCTGGGGGTTCCGGTGCGTCGACTGATTCGATCATTGGCCGTCGTTGTGCTGTCGATGGCAGGCACGGTCGTACTGGCGGGCACGCAGACGATGATGCCGCTCGCCGTTCTAACGGCGACGGCGTTGATCATGGGCGGCACCGGGCATCCGCTGAGCACGCCGCAGGACAGCCCGGAGTTCATCAACAGCTATGTGAACGACGCGAACAACGACTACATCGTGCTGACCGGATTCTGTGGCTCCGAATCCTGCACGCCCACTGCCGTTTCCACACCGGAGCAGTTCATGCCGGTGTCGGGAACCATGCCGTTCGACCTGTCGGTCGCGCAAGGAGTGACGAATCTCGACCACGCGATCAACGCGCAGCCGGCGGGCACCGAGATGGTCGTCTTCGGCTATTCGCAGAGCGCTCGCATCGCATCGATCCAAAAGGCCAACCTTGCCGCAGCGGGTTCCACGCTGCCGGTGTCGTTCGTATTGATCGGCAACCCGAACCGACCGAACGGCGGCATTCTGCAACGCTTCGAGGGCCTCGAGATACCGATTCTCGGCGTCACTTTCGACGGAGCCACGCCTACCGACACCAATTTCCAGACCGTCGACATCACCCGCCAGTACGACGGCTGGTCGGACTTCCCGAACAACCCGGTCAACCCGTTCGCCACTGCCAATGCGGCTGCGGGGATCCACTACCTGCACGGGGATTACCAGAGTGTCGGGCTCGGCAACGCGCTGTATCAGGGGTCGTACGGAGATACGCAGTACTACATGATCCCGAGCAATCGGCTGCCGCTGCTGATGCCGTTGGCCGAACTGGGAGTGCCGGATCCGGTGCTGACCATCCTCGACGCGCCGGCGCGGGTTCTGGTGGAAACCGGCTACAACCGGACGATCAGCCCCGGGCAGCCGACGCCGGCCATGCTGATGTATTTCCCGAACCCGGTGGAGACCGGCGTCAACTTCATCATCGCGATCCCAACCGGCCTCGACGACGGCGCGCAGCAGACGGCCAACATCCGTCCGTTCGGAACACCACCCATCGATCAGCGCAGTCCTTACGGCGTCGGCGGCCCGCCCGTCAACGCGGGAACGTTCGATGCCACCGGTGCGCCGGTGGGTCCGGCGCCACCGCCGGCGACTCCCGTGGCGAGCGCCCAGCCGCTGACCGGCAAGCCACCCGCGCCGGCACTGCCGATGGGACCACAGCCGACGGCTCGACCGGGCCCGTTGCAGCCCGCGGCCGCCCCGGTCGCCAGCACACCGGTGCTGCCCGAGGCAGCGCCGTCAATGGACAAAGCGGCTCCGCCGAAGACGCCCACCGAGATGACACTGCCGTGGGCCAAGCCGGCTGCGCTGCCGAAGCCGGCACCGGCCGAGCTTCCCAAGCCCGCACCGGCGGAGCTTCCCAAGCCGGTCCCGGCCGAGCTTCCGAAGCTCACGCCTCCGAAAGTCGAAATCCCCACGCAGGCACCGATTCCCGCCGAACTACCGAAGCCGGTTGCTCCGGTTGAGATACCCGCCCCGGCATTTGATCCCCCCGAAATCCCCGCGGCGTTACCATTGCCTCCGCCAGTGCAGGCGCCATCGTTGCCGGCACCTCCGCCAATCGAGGCGCCGTCGTTACCGGCGCTGCCCGCGCCCCCGCCGATGCCCCTGCCGCCACCGCCGCCGATGCCGGCCCTGCCGAACTTCGGCAACCTCCTCGGCGGGCTGCGCCTCCCGTTCTGAGGCGGATAGGGGTCGGTCGAGGCGCCCCTGCCCGACGGCGGTGCACCCCTGCGCTGGTCTCCAGGGAAGTTTGCTGGGGCGACACGATGTGATTTGCAGCTCACTTTCGCGCCGAAACCTAAGAGATCGTTATTCGACGTCATTCGTCACATCGCTCCCAGACGATCGCATGTGACCAATCATTGCATGTCAGGCGATGTGTACCGGCTTGCCGGATTGGAGTAGCGAATCAATAGCGACAAGTTTTCTAAGCGGCGTCTGAGACCTCGGCGGCGCACAGCGGTGATCGGCCGATAACGCTTCTCGGCGCCCGAATTTTCGTCGCTACACTCGACCGGGAATCTGCGCTGAGCGAGCGCAGTCAGACGCGAATCATCCGCCGGCTGGACCCCATGCCGGCACAAGTACCGATGAACAGGGCTAATACTTCATGCATACGAACAAAGTCCCCGCGGCCGTGACCGAGGCCACGGTCGTCGAGCCGGATTTCGTCGTGCTCGGCACCATTGCCGTCCAGCACGGCGCGATCGCCGACCTCGCCGTGAGCACCGACGGCAGCACGCTCGTCGCGACACACTCCGGCGACGGCAGTGTCTCGATCATCGACACCGACGCCATGACCATCGACGCGACCGTCATCGTTCCCGGCGAGCCGTTCATGGTCACGGCCGCCGACCGGCGCGCGTACGTCGCCGCCGCGGCACAGAGCCGTGACGCGGTCGCGGTCATCGACACCGAAAGCAAGCGAGTCATCGCCGCCCACCCGCTGGCCGACAGCGCGACAGACGTCGCGGTCAGCCCGGACGGCACGCGCGTCTTCGCCGGTCAGATCGGACGGACGGGCGCTGCCCTCGCGGTCATCAACACCTTCGGGCGGGTCAGCACCATCGATGTCGCTGGCGGCGCGGGCCTCACGATCGACGCGGTGCGGGTCAGCCCGAATGGCCGACTTGTCTACGTCGCGACCTCGGACGCCGACAGCGGCGCGCTGCTGGTGGTCGACGCCCATGAGGCCCGGGTGCTGCACACGGTGCCCATCGCGTCTCCGATCCGGGACGTCGCGCTGACCCGCGACGGTGCCCTGGCGTACGTCGCCAGCTTCGACGCGCACTGGGGCGGTTCCGTCGATGTCATCGACACCGCAATCAACGAGATCACCGCCAAGGTCGGTATCGGTGGAGCGCCCATGCAGACGGCACTCTGCCCTGACGGCGAGCGTCTCTACATCGCCGCCTACGAGCATGTCGCCGTGCTGTGCACGGAGACGAACTCGGTCGTCGACACCATAACCGTCACCGCGGAACCGTCGTGTGTCGCGGTCAGCCCGGACGGTGGCCGGCTCTATATCGCCGACCAGAATGGCGCGATCACGGTGCTGTCCGTCGCGCCGGATACATCGATGCTCGAGACGGAGCTGATGGCGATGACCGCCGCTCCCGAGGTTCTCGAACTGGAGCCGGCAGCCGTCTAGGCTGGTTCAGCGGTTGCAGTCCAGCGTCACCGAAATCGACTGGCTGACAACCTGCAGCACCAGCGCGCTGTCGCCGTTGCTTCCCGGGCCGACGTACGGCACCCACTGGGTGACCTGCTGCGGATTGCGGACGTTGGTTACCACGCACTCCGACATCGGCCCGGTACCGCTCCGGTCGATGTTGACGGTATAGCCCTGGTCCTGCAGTCGGCGGATCGTGTCCTGCGCGTTCTGCCCGTTTTCATCGCCCGACGCGAGGCCGGCCGGCGCGGCGATCGCAGCGCACACACCCACAGCCGCGGTGGCGAGCGTCCACCTTGTACGCATAGCCGCACCTCCCGTCTTGTACCGGCAATGATCCTCTACATTCATCGCCGGGGACACCGATTTCGTTCCCGCTTTAGAACGAGCACGCGCGGGGTGAAGTTCATCGCAGGTGCGCAGAACCGTAAGCAACCACACACGTCTTTGGTTAGCGTTCGCTCACGCGGCCGGTTAACCATGTTCAGGTGAGTCAGACATCGGTGGCGCGCCAACCGGCCCCGGCTACCCGGGTCCGGCTATCCCACCACGTCATGACGCTCGACGACGGGCACGACGTCGGCGTCACCGTGGGCGGCCACGGCGTGCCGCTGGTCTTTCTTCACGGCATCGCGCTCAGCGGCCGCGCCTACGTGCGATTGCTGAGCCGGTTGGCCGGAATGGGCTTCCTGGTCGTGGCCCTCGACGCCGCGGGCCATGGCGTCACCCCGAATCTGCCGCGCGACGCCGCCGACCTCACGGATCGCGTCGAACTCACACTGCGTACGCTGGACGCGCTCGGCGTGCGCAAGGCCGTCTTCCTGGGCCACTCGATGGGCGGGCGGATGATCGTCCAGTTGGCCGCCGTCGCGCCCGAGCGGGTCTTGGCGGCGGTGCTCTTGAACGCGGCGGCCGGGTCGCCATTCGACGACTCGATCCGGGCACCGGTCCGATCCCCGCGGCGTGCGGTGCGCGCGCTGCTGAGCGCGGCCTACGACGCTCCGGGTGACCCCCGGCGGCTGCCCAGACCCGAGCGCAACCGCTATCTACGCCAGATGAGCTCGGCGCTGGCCCGCAATGTCCGGACCCCGCTGGGACTCCCGGGCGCGGTGCGGGCGATCATCGCCTCCGGCGACTACACCCCGATGCTGGAGGCGATGCGCGAACACCGCGTGCCGACCATCGTCGTGCACGGCGAGAAGGATCTGGTGGTCCCGTTCGAGAGCGCCTACGACATGGCGGACCGCGCCGACGGCACGCTCTACCGGGTGCCCGGTGCCTACCACTCGTGGATGCTGGCCCATCCCCGGCATGGCGCCGACATGATGCGCCAGTTGCTGGCCGCCGAACTCGGTGACGCGCTGTGTGACGCGGCGCGCGTGCACGGCATCAAGGGCGCCGACGGTTGGGAAGGTGCGGTGCTGACGGCGGATTCACCGCTGCACGCGCTGAATAACCGGCCCGTCGATCGGGTGGGTACCGAAGCGCCGGACCATATCGAAATGCACCGGCTGCGCAGTGCCACCCGCTGTGAGCACGGCACTGGAAGACGGCGGCTGCGCTGGTTCAACGTGTGGCGCCGCCGACGTTCACCCGGAATCGTCGACAGCGGTTTGCCAGCGCATTAGCATCGCGACCATGGACAGCACGATGCAGAACTACCCGCTGACCATTACCACCATCATGCGCTACGCATGCGGCGTGCACGGTGACCGCACAGTCACCACCGCGACGGGCAATGGCTACCGACATAGCACCTACCGGGAGCTGGGTGAGCAGGCGGCCCGGTTAGCAAATGCATTGCGCGGCAACGGTATAACCGGCGACCAACGGGTGGCAACGTTCATGTGGAACAACGCCGAACACCTGGCCGCCTACCTGGCGGCCCCGGCGATGGGCGCTGTGCTGCACACGCTCAACATCCGGCTGTCGCCCGAACAGATCGCCTACATCGCCAACGAGGCCGAAGACCAGGTCATCGTCGCCGACCTGTCAGTGGCCGGGCTACTGGTCCCTGTCCTGCCCCTGCTGGACACCGTGCACACCGTGATCGCGGTCGGCGAAGGCGATATCGACGCGTTGACGGCTTCCGGCAAGACCGTGCTGCGCTACGACGAGGCCCTCGCCGCGGAATCGCCCACCTTCGATTGGCCCGACGTCGACGAGAAGTCCGCGGCGGCAATGTGCTACACCAGCGGCACCACCGGAAACCCGAAAGGTGTTGTCTACAGCCACCGTTCGAGCTATCTGCATTCGATGGTGACATGCACCAATAGCGCATTCGGGGTGAGCTGTACCGACTCGGTGCTCCCGATCGCGCCGATGTTTCACGCCAACGCTTGGGGATTGCCCTACGCCGCGCTGATGGCCGGCGCCGACCTGGTGATGTCGGACCGGTTCCTCGACGCGAAGTCGCTGGTCGAGCTGATCGAGACGCAGCGCCCGACGCTGGCCGGCGCGGTGCCGACCATCTGGAACGACGTCATGCACTACCTGGAAAAGAATCCCGGCCACGACATCTCGTCGCTGCGGCTGGTGGGCTGCGGCGGGTCGGCCGTGCCGACGTCGATGATGAAGACGTTCGAAGAGAATTACGGTGTGCGGATCGTGCAGGCGTGGGGCATGACCGAGACCTCGCCGCTGGCCACGGTGGCGCGGCCGTTGCCGGGCGTTCCCGACGATCAGCAATGGGGACTGCGGTCCACGCAGGGCCGGCCGATGTGTGGCGTGGAGGCCCGCATCGTCGACGACGACGGCAACCCGCTGCCGCACAACGGCAAGGCGGTCGGCGAGGTCGAGGTGCGTGGCCCGTGGATCACCGGTTCGTACTACCAGAACCGCGACGAGTCCAAATTCGACAACGGCTGGCTGCGCACCGGCGACGTCGGATGTATCGACCCGGTCGGCTATGTCACGCTGACCGACCGGGCCAAGGACGTCATCAAGTCCGGCGGCGAGTGGATCTCCTCGGTCGAGCTGGAGAACCATCTGATCGGCCACCCCGCGGTGTCGGAGGCCGCCGTCGTCGCGGTGCCCGACGAGCGCTGGCAGGAACGCCCGCTGGCGGTCGTGGTGGTGAACGAGGGCGCCGAGGTCAGCCCGAAGGAGTTGCGGGAGTTCCTGTCCAACAAGGTCGTTCGCTGGTGGTTGCCCGAGCGGTGGGCGTTCATCGACCAGGTGCCGCTCACCAGTGTCGGCAAATTCGACAAGAAGACCATCCGGGCGCGCTACGCCGAGAACGCCTACGACGTCATCGAGCAGCGGGACTAGCGCTAGGAGTTCAGCGCTCCGCTCGTTGGTAGGCGGTGACCACGGCCGCGCCACCGAGACCGATGTTGTGCTGCAGCGCCGCGTTGACGTTGTCGACCTGTCGCTTGTCGGCGGTGCCGCGCAACTGCCAGGTCAACTCGGCGCACTGCGCGAGACCCGTCGCGCCGAGCGGATGGCCCTTGGAGATCAGGCCGCCCGAGGGGTTGACCACCCACCGCCCGCCGTAGGTGGTGTCGTCGTTGTCGACGAGTTTCGGGCCGTCGCCCTCGGCGCAGAGCCCCAGCGCCTCGTACAGCAGCAGCTCGTTGGCGGAGAAGCAGTCGTGCAGCTCGATGACCTGGAAGTCACTCGGCCCGAGCCGGGATTGGTCGTAGACCTGTTGGGCGGCTTGGACGTTCATGTCGTAGCCGATCAGGTTCTTGGCGCTGCCGTCGAACGTGCTGCCGAAGTCGGTGGTCATCGCCTGGCCGACGATCTCGACGGCCTGACCCGCCAGGTTGTGCTTGTCGACGAACGCCTCGCTGGCGAGGATGGCCGCACCCGAGCCGTCGGAGGTAGGAGAGCACTGCAGCTTGGTCAGCGGATCGGAGATCATCCGCGACGCGAGGATGTCGTCGAGCGTGTACTCGTCCTGGAACTGGGCGTACGGGTTGTTGACCGAGTGCTTGTGGTTCTTGTAGCCGATCTTGGCGAAATGCTCGGCGGTGCTTCCGTGCTGGCGCATGTGCTCGCGGCCCGCTGCGCCGAACATCCACGGCGCCACCGGGAACGCGAACTCGTCGATCTCCGCCATCGCCTTGACGTGACGGCCCATCGGTGACTCGCGGTCGTCGGCGCCTCCGCTCAAAGCGCCGGGCTGCATCTTCTCGAAGCCCAGCGCGATCGTGCAGTCGGCCAGCCCGCCGCGGATGGATTGGGCAGCCAGGTACAGCGCGGTCGACCCGGTCGAGCAGTTGTTGTTGACGTTGGCGATCGGGATGCCGGTCAGCCCGAGCTCGTAGAGCGCCCGCTGCCCGGACGTCGAGTCACCGGCCACGTAGCCGACGAAACCCTGCTGGACCTCGGAGTAGTCGATGCCCGTATCCGCCAGCGCCTTGCTGCCGGACTCCCGGGCCATCTGCGGGTAGTCCCACCCCTCGCGCCGCCCCGGCTTCTCGAACTTCGTCATCCCGACTCCGACGACGAAAACCTTGTTCGGCATAGCACTGTCCCTTCGCTGCCCTGCGCGGTCGACAGAAACATACAGCAGTTGTTGCGTCGCGCTCAGGGAGTAGTTGGCAATCGAGGCGGGTCTTCAGGCGTGGTCATTCCACCATTTGTGCAGGTCATCGAGGTTGGGCCCCTGCGCGTCGGCGAGCAGCAGATCGGCGTATTCCGTCCACGTCACATCTTGGTTGTTGTTGTAGGTGCCGCAGGCAATCTGACCGGCGACCTGGTCAGGTGTCGCCTTGTAATGCCAGGTGGTGGGCGAGTCAAGGTCGCTGCCCGGGCACTTCACCAGCACCGAGTTCTGTTCCACGGCTTGCGTGAAGTGTTCGTCCAGAGTCTTCCTGTCGGCGAACAGCGAATACCGCGCGATCGTCGGGCCGCCGGGAATGCTGGACTCGGTGCAGTCCACGGTGGCCAGTGCGCCGGGGGCCGGGGTATCGGCCGGTTCGCAGGCATCGCGGTCGTAGCCGCTCGGTAGCAGGACGAGCAGCCTGGAATCGAGGGAGTCCGTCGTCCTCGGAGCCCTGGTCGTGGTGGTTTCTTCGGTCGTGGTCATGCCCTGACTGGACGAATCGTCCGACTTGACGGCCCACCAAATGCCGAGGGCGCCGAGCACCAGGGCCACGACCGCACCGGCGGCGACGAGTGGAATCCAGATGTGATGTTTTCCGCCGCTGCGCCCGGGCGGTGGCGGTCCGCCGCCGGTGCTGCCGGGTGTCGGGTATGGCGTGTGGAATGCGGCCGGATAGGGCGGTGGGGTGGTGCCGGCGATGCCCGGCATGGTCGCGTCCTGGCTGCGTTGCAGGATGGTGGCCGCCTGGTCCTGATCGCGTTGGGTCAGCGCTTTGTTCGCGGCCACCGCGAGATCGCCGGCGCTGGCGTAGCGATCGTCGGGCTTCTTTGCCATGCCGCGAGCGATCACCTCATCGAACGAGGCCGGGACACCGGGCCGCACCTCGCTCGGCCGCGGTATGGGCTGCATGAGGTGCGCGGTGATGACCATGCTGACGCTGTCGGCGGGGTATGGCTGCAACCCGGTGAGGCACTCGTGCAGCACACACGCCAGGGCGTACACGTCGGCGCGGTAGGTCACCTCGTCGTTGGTGAACCGCTCCGGCGCCATATAGGCATACGTCCCGACAGCGGTCCCGAGGTCGGTCAGCTTCTCGTCGGTGGCCGCGTTGGCGATCCCGAAATCGACCAGGTACGCGAAGTCGTCGCGGTTGATCAGAACGTTCTCCGGCTTGACGTCGCGGTGCATGACGCCGGATTCGTGCGCGGCGTCGAGCGCCGAGGCGATCTGGCGGACGATCGCCACCGCCCGCGCGGGTGTCATCGGGCCGTAGCGCTTCAGCATCTTGCGCAGATCGGTGCCGTCGATCATCCGCATGTCGACGTAGAGGACGCCGTCGATCTCGCCGTAGTCGTGGATCGGCACCACGTGCGGCTCCTGCAGTCGACCGGCCGAATGTGCCTCCCGCTGCAGCCGCTTGCGGAACACCGGATCATGGGAAGCCGCCTCCGGCAACAGTTTCAGCGCGACGATGCGGTCCTTGACGGTGTCTTCGGCCTCGTAGACCTCGCCCATGCCGCCGCGGCCGATCAACCGCCTCAAGTGGTATGGGCCGAAGTTGGTGCCCGCGCGCGAGTTCTCTTCGGTGCCGGTCATACAGAGTCTCCTGGAGTCACCGTAAACGCCTGCACCAGGTGTTGTGCCAGAACCAAATGGTGTAGACCTAAGTAGAACGTGTTCTAGTATGTCGGGAGGATGCGATATGGGCCTGCGGGTCGTGCAGTGGGCGACAGGCGGGGTCGGCGTCGCCGCCATCAACGGGGTCTTGGAACACCCGGAACTCGAGCTAGCCGGCTGCTATGTGTACTCGGAGGGCAAGGCCGGCAAGGACGTCGGCGACATCATCGGCGCCGAACCGCTCGGCATCACCGCCACCAACAACGTCGACGACATCGTGGCGCTGGACGCCGACGCGGTCATCTACGCGCCGCTACTGCCCAATCCAGACGAGGTGGCGGCGCTGCTGCGGTCAGGCAAGAACGTCGTCACGCCGGTCGGATGGGTCTATCCCAGCGAACGGCAGGCCGCTGCGCTTCACGAGGCGGCGATCGCGGGGAATGCGACGCTGCACGGCACAGGTATGGCACCGGGCGGGATCAGTGAGAAGTTCCCCCTGATGTTCTCGATCATGTCGACCGGCGTGACATTCGTTCGCGCCGAAGAGTTCTCTGATCTCCGTACCTATGAAGCCCCCGACGTGGTTCGCCATGTGATGGGTTTCGGCGAAGTTCCGGATAAGGCATTGAGCGGGCCGATGCAAAAGTTGCTCGACGGCGGCTTCATACAGGCGGTGCGGATGGTCGTCGACAAGGTGGGCTTCAAAGTCGACCCGAAGGTTCGTGCGTCCCAGGAGATCGCGGTCGCGACTGCCCAGATAGATTCACCGATCGGGGTCATCGAACCGGGTCAGGTGGCCGGCCGCAAGTTCCACTGGGAGGCACTCGTCGGAGACGATGTGGTCGTGCGCGTTACGGTGAACTGGCTGATGGGTGAGGAAAACCTCGATCCCGCATGGACATTCGGCCCCGAAGGGCAACGGTACGAGATGGAGGTGCGCGGCGACCCGGACATCTCTATCACCGTCAAGGGGTTTCAGTCGGCGGTGGGGGGCGAGGGCCCGGAATACGGCATCGTCGGCACGGCGGCGCACTGCGTGAACTCGGTCCCGGCGGTGTGCGCGGCCGAGCCAGGTATCGCCACCTACCTCGATCTACCGCTGATCAGTGGCAAGGCCGCCCCGCGGCTGAGCTAGCCTGGGATCATGGCGCAGCCGTTGGTGGTCGAGCAGTCGCGGACGATACCTATGGGCCCGGAGGACGTCTTCCGCGACATGGTTCCGATGCCGCTCCCGACGCTGTTCCGCCGCTGGTACGGACCCATCCCGCCGATCAAGGAAGTGCGCGGCCAAACCGGCGACTGGGATGCCGTCGGACAGTCGCGCATCGTGGTGCTGGTCGGCGGTGGCAGCATGCGCGAGGAGCTCACCCATTTCGATCCACCGCGCTCGTTCGGCTACACGCTCTCCGAAGTCAAGGGGCCGCTGTCCCCGTTGGTCGGTCGGGTGGACGGGGAATGGATCTTCGAGCCCGTCGGTTCCGGAACCAACGTGACCTGGCGATGGACCATTCACCCGCGCAGCGGGTTCACCGCGCCGGTGCTGCCGGTATTCGGCCGGCTGTGGCGCGGGTATGCCCGTCAGTCGTTGGAAGAGTTGTCCAACCAGCTGGTGCATTGACGATCAGAACCGGATCAGGCCGCGCAGGTTTCGGCCATTGCGCAGGTCGTCGTAGCCGGAGTTGACGTCGGCGAGCTCGTACTCGCGAGTGATCAGCTCGTCCAGCTTGAGCTGCCCGGCGTCGTAGAGCTCGAGCATCTTGAAGATGTCGCTGCGCGGGTTCGACGAGCCGAAAAGCGATCCGCGGACCTGCTTTTCGAACAGCGTCAGATCCACCAGCGACAGATCGACCTGGGTGTCGGTCGGATGCGCGATCGCGGTCATCACCACCCGGCCGCGCTTGCCGACGAGGCTGAGCGCCTGCGCGACGTAGGCGCCCTCAGCGACATCGGTGGTGACGACGCAGACGTCGGCCTTCTGCCCGCGGGTCAGCCCGATCACCAGCGCGGCGGCTTCGTCGAGCGTCGCCACGGCGTGCGTAGCACCGAATTCCATTGCCCTGTCGCGCTTGTACTCGATCGGGTCCAGGGCGACGATGTGGCGGGCACCGACGATCCGCGCTCCCTGCACGGCGTTGATGCCGACGCCGCCGACGCCCATCACCACCACCGTGCAGCCGGCCGTTGCCTCGCCGGTGTTCACGGTGCTGCCATAGCCGGTAGTTACGCCACAGCCGACCAGCGCCGCCTTGTCCAGCGGCACACTCGCGTCGACCTTGACCACCGACGCGGTCGGCGCCACCGTGTACTCCGAAAACGTTCCCAGCAAGCACATTTGGCCGACGTCCTGGCCGCGGGCGTGGAATCGGTGAGTGCCGTCAAGCTGCGGGCCGACCAACAGGTGCATGCCGAGCTCGCACAGGTTGCTCATGCCGCGCACGCACGGCCCGCAGCGACCACAGGCGGGAATGAAGCTCAGCACCACCGCATCGCCCTCCGCCACCTCGGTGACGCCCTCGCCGACCTCCACCACGATCCCGGCACCCTCATGCCCGCCGACCACCGGCATCGGCATCGCCAGGTCACCGGTGACCAGGTGCTCGTCGGAGTGGCACATGCCGCTGGCCGTCATCTTGACCATCACCTCGCCCTGCCGGGGGCCGTCCAGGTCGATCTCCTCGACCTCCCACTTCTGGTGCAGTCCCCATAACACGGCGGCCTTGGTCTTCATTGACGTGTGCTCCTTGGGTGTCGGCGCTCAGGCCGATTATTGCCAGCCTGGCACACTCTGTCTGTGACATCGAAGCGGGCACTCGTGCTGGCCGGTGGGGGTCAGGCGGGAATCGCCTGGGAGACCGGCATTCTGCGGGGCATCGCCGATCAGTCGCCGGAAACGGCCCGCGAACTGCTGGACGTTGATGTGATGGTCGGGTCGTCGGCGGGTTCGACGGTTGCCGCCCAGCTCGGCAGTGGTCTGGGACTCGACGAGCTGTACGACCGGCTGGTCGCGGGCGACTCACGCGAAATCAACCCCGGGGTGGATATCGACGACATCGCCGCGCTTTTTCTGACCGCGATGGCTGAGCCCGGCGTCACGAACGCGCAGCGGCTGCAACGCATCGGGGCGGTGGCGCGCTCGACGGAGACCGTCGCCGAATCCGTCCGCCGCGACGTGATCGCGCACCGGTTGCCGTCGGATGACTGGCCGGACCGGGTGCTGCGGATAACCGCGATCGACATCGGCACCGGCGACCTGGTCGTCTTCGACCGGCTGTCGGGTGTCGGGCTGGTCGACGCGGTCGCGGCCAGTTGCGCGGTGCCCGGCGTGTGGCCACCCGTGACAATCGGCGAACGGCGATACATGGACGGTGGCGTTGGCAGCACCGTGAACATGGCGCTGGCCGAGGACTGCGATATGGCGGTGGTGCTGGTGCCGGCGGGTGAGTCGGCACCGTCGCCGTTCGGCGCCGGCGCAGCCGCCGAGATCGATGCCTTTCCAGGGCGATCACTGGGGCTGTTCGCCGACAAGAAATCGTTAGAGGCCTTCGGCGCCAACCCGCTTGACCCCGCATGCCGGGTGCCGTGCGCTCGCGCCGGGCGGGAGCAGGGCCGCCGAGTTGCCGCCGAGGTCGCCGAGTTCTTAGCCGGCTGATTCGGCCTCAAGTGCCTTGAGCGCGCGGGCGGCGAGCTCCTGTCCAATGTCGATCACCTCGGCCGCGCGGTGGAACTCGAGACTGCGACAGGCGCTGCGCGGCACCTCGATCAACAGGTCGGGCGGGTATGCCGCCAGCGTGTGGCGGGCCAGGGCGGACTGCGCGATGTCGATGGTGCGGTTCATCACCTCGAAGCTGCCGAGCCTCGGTACCGACGCCGCCTCCTTCGCGGCGTCCACGAGTTGCTCGTCGCTGTCCGGCTCGGCGTCGGGGTCAACATCATCGGGGCCGCCGCCGAACCTGGTCAGCATGGCCCGAGCGGTGGGCGTGTCCAGCACCGACCGGGCCGCGTTCGTGTCGAGCAGCGCGGAGGTGCTGCGCCACATCCTGGTCAACCATTCCGTGGTCGCGCGCGGCTCGGATTCCGTTGGCTCGTACCGGCTGCCGGCCTCACTTCCGCTGAGGCTGACCGCGATGGTGAGGTCGGCGTTGACCGCCGCGATCGGTGCCATCGGCAGCGGATCGACGATGCCGCCGTCGGCGAGCAGTCGACCGTCGAGGACGTGCGGCATGATGATGCCCGGAATCGCAATGGACGCCCGGATGGCCGCGTCCACCGGCCCGCGTTGCAGCCACACCGACTTGCCGGCGATCAGATCCGTCGTCACCGCGGTGTAGGGAATCGGCAGTTCCTCGATGGTGACCTCGCCCAGGACGTCGCGGACCACGTCGAGGATCTTCTCGGCCCGGAGCACCCCTGCGGCGGTGATCGACGGATCCAGCAGGCGCAGCATCGCCCGTTGGGTCAACGACTTGGCCCAGTCGGCGAATTCGTCGAGTTTTCCGGCCGCCTGCAAACCACCCACGAGCGCACCCATGGACGATCCGGCGATCCCGACGATGTCGTAGCCGCGTTCGCGCAGCTCGGTGATCACCCCGATATGGGCGTATCCCCGGGCGCCCCCGCTGCCCAGGGCCAGCGCGACGCGATTGCCAGCCATGGGCTCATTCTGGCCCTCCGCCGACCGGCGATTCGGGAGTTTCTCGCACCCGTGATTCGAATTATCCGCACAGCGCGTCGGCGCCGGCCTGGACCGCGACGATGACCGCGGCCTGGCGTGCGGGGCTCAGCTGCGACCACGGGGTGTCGAAGGTGGCCGGACCGGGCTGCGCGCCAGGAGCCTGCAGGGTGGCCAGATACGGCTCGATCTGCGATTTCGGGTCGCCGCCCTGCTGGTCCATCCACTCCTTCGCCGCCCGGCAGGCCTGGAAATATTCGGTTTCGGTGGACTCGGCGGGTGCACCGATAGCCGTCGTGACGCCGTTCGGCGAGACCTCGACGGCACCCGGCGCCGGGCTGGTCGGTGTTGTCAACGTTGGCTGCGCCGACTTGGGCCCGTCGTCGCCTCCCGACGAACAGCCCGCGATCGCAACGATCGCTGCCGCGGCTGCGATGCCAATGGGGTACCTGCGCATGCTCACAATTTAGGCGTTCTCGTCGTTGGTCAGCCGCGGGCGGAGACGCTCGGTCTTCTCCGGCGTCCAACCCGGCGGCTGCAGTACCGCCGCCCAACCGTTGGCCACGTCCTTGATGTACACGTGGCCGTGCCCGTCGGGGACGTCCACCGCCACCGCCATGTCGGCAGACACCTGCAGGAACGTCACCACCGGGATCCATTCCATCCGCGGCGAGACGTCGTAGCCGCGGGGTTCACGCAGCCAGTCGGGTTTCTGGAACAGCAGATCGGGGTTCCACCAGGCGATCGGGTCCGATGCGTGCTGCAGGTAGACCGCCCGTGGGTTGCCCCATGGATCGGCGGGCCGGCCGAGGTTGTCCGGCCGTGCGACGAAGCGGACGTTCTCGCCCTTGTCGTAGATCGGTAACCACTGCGGCGAGCCCTTGTCGCGGGTGTGGGTGAGGTCGGTCCAGATCGTGTTTTGGAACGTGGGCCCGGAGAACAACGCGCCGTCGGTGCGGGCGACGAGGTTATTCAGCGACAGGAACGGCGCCTCGCCGCCAAATGAGCCCAGGCTTTCGCCGAAGACCACCAGCGTGGGCCGTTGCGCCTCGGGCATCTCGCGCACCATGGCGTCGACGGCCTCGAACAGAGCCTGACCGGCCTGCCGGGCGTTCTCCTTGTCAACCAGGAAGGACAGCCAGCTTGGCAGGAACGAGTACTGCATGCTGACGATCGCGGTGTTGCCGTTGTACATGTACTCCAGCGCCGAAGCCTCTGCCTCGTTGATCCACCCGGTGCCGGTCGTGGTCGCCACCGCAACCACGTCGCGGTCCAACCCGCCCTTGCGCTGCAATTCCTGGGCGGCCAGCGCCGCGGTTGCCTTGATGCCGTCGGCGGAATGCAGCCCCGCATAGGCGCGGATCGGCTCGATGGCGGGCCTGCCGTTGAACTGCGAGAGCTCCTCGACGGTCGGGCCGGCCGACGTGAACACCCGGCCCTGATGGCCGAGTGACTCCCAGCTGACCAATGAATTCGGCCCGCCGGACCGCAAGGGTGACGTCGGCGCGGGAAAGTCCGGATCGGTTTCGTCGTTGACGGCGGCGAAGGTCTTGTTGAGGCTGCTCATCGCGGCGCGGGCGACGACACCGTTGAGCAGCGCGATGGTCAATGCCAGCAGCAAGACCACCACTACGACGGCCGAAACCCGTGGCGGTGCAACGCGATTGAGTTGCCGGATCAGGAATCGCACCAGCTTGCCGATCAGCTGACCTATCTCCACCAGCACGAACAACACGACGATCGCCAGGACGGCGGCCAGGGGATGGTCCCAGAACCCCAACCGCGCTACGCCCATCAGGTCGCGGACATCGTCCTGCCAGTGGTGAAACCAAATGATCATCAGGATCTGGCCGATGATGCCGATGACGATGAGGACCGGCCACGCCCAGCGCGGTGCGGGCGGACTGGTGTCCTTGGACCGCATGTAGCGCACCAACCACACCGCGAACACGCCGAGTCCGTAGCCGATCGCCCCGGCCGCCCCGCTGACCAGGCCCTGGAACAGCGGCCCACGGGGCAGCAGCGACGGCGTCAGGGAAAACCACAGGAAGACCAGGCCGACGGCGGTGCCGGTGAACGTGTAATGGCGAAGCCACCACGGTCGCTCAGTGGGCTCCTTCCGCGGCGGGGCCTCCTCGGTCGCTTCCTCCGCGGTGTCGGTCACGCAAGCACCTTAACGATGGGTGAAGTTCGGTGGGCGCTTCTCGGTGAAGGCGTTCATGCCCTCGGTTTGGTCGGCGGTGGCGAACGCGGAGTGAAACAACCTGCGCTCGTAGAGCAGTCCCTCCGAAAGCGGGGTCTCGAATGCGCGGTTGACCGCCTCCTTTGCCATCCTTGCCGCCGACAACGACATCTCCGAGATGGTGGTGGCGACGGCGTTGGCCTCGCGGGTCAACTCGTCGGCGGGAACCACCCGGGACACCAGCCCACTGCGGTCGGCTTCATCGGCGTCGATGGTGCGTCCGGTCAGGATGAGATCCATCGCCTTGGCCTTGCCGATGGCACGGGTCAGCCGCTGCGAGCCGCCCATGCCGGGCAGCACGCCCAGCTTGATCTCGGGCTGGCCGAACTTGGCGGTGTCGGCGGCGATCAGCACGTCACACATCATCGCCAGCTCGCAGCCGCCGCCGAGGGCATAGCCGCCGACCGCGGCGATCAGCGGTGTGCGTACCGCGGCGAGCCTCGCCCACGGTGCGAAGAAGTCGGCGGCGAACACGTCGCCGAACGACAGGCTGGACATTTCCTTGATGTCGGCGCCGGCGGCGAAGGCCTTCTCGTTGCCGGTGATGACGATCGCGCCGATGCCCGGGTCGCTGTCGAATTCGGCTGCGGCCGTGGTGACTTCGCTCATCATCTGGCTATTGAGCGCATTGAGCGCGTCGGGGCGGTTCAGCGTGATGGTGCCGACCCGCGCGTCCCGGTCGACGAGGATGGTCTCGTAGTTCTTGGATGACACAGTGGTCACAGTTGCTCCTGCGGTCAGAACTTCAGGTCGTCGTCCAGCGGTGTGAAGTATGCCTCCACGTCGGCGCGGGTCACCTCCGCCAGCGAGGCCGGTGACCATTTCGGGTTGCGATCCTTGTCGATCACCTGCGCCCTGATGCCCTCGACAAGGTCGTGAGAGCGCAGCGATCCCCGTGACGTTCGATATTCCTGGCGCAACACCTCTTCCAGCGTGTCCAGCTTGGCGGCCCGGCGCACCGCTTCCATCGCCACCGACACCGAGACGGGGGAGCGGGTGTCGATCAGGTTGGCCGCGTCCGCGGCCGGCCCGGCGTCGTGGCCGCGCAGCGCGGTGACGATGTCCAGGGCGGTGTCGCCGGCGTAGCACTCGTCGATCCAGTGCTGCTGCGCCAGCAGCGCACTCGCCGGCGGTGCGATCCCGTGTGCAGCCAGGGCTGCGTCGATGCCGTCGGCGACGATCGCATCGGCGAACGGTGCGAGTTCGTCGTGCGGCACGAAGTGGTCGGCGAACCCCATCGCGATGGCGTCGGCACCGCCGAAGGGTGCACCGGTGAGCGCGGCGTGCAGGCCGAGGTGCCCCGGTGCGCGCGACAGGATGAACGTCCCCCCGACATCGGGGATGAAGCCGATGCCCACTTCGGGCATCGCCATCTTCGTCGTCTCGGTGACGACGCGGACGCTGCCGTGCGCGCTGACTCCCACCCCGCCGCCCATCACGATGCCGTCCATCAGCGCCACATACGGTTTCGGAAACCGCGCTATCTGCGCATTCATCAGGTACTCGTCGCGCCAGAACTTGGCGGCGTCGGCGCCGCCGGCGCGGGCACTGTTGTAGACCTCGACGATGTCGCCGCCGGCGCACAGACCTCGCTCCCCGGCGCCGGTCAGCACGACCGCGCGGACCTCGTTGTCGTGCTCCCAATCGGTCAAGACCTGCGAGATCGCGTTGACCATCGGGTGGGTCAGCGAGTTGATCGCCTTGGGCCGGTTGAGGGTGATCAGGCCGACACCGCGGTCGACGGATACTAGGACATCCTCGTTTTCGCCCACGGATATGCAATCTAGATCGTCGCCCGTTCTGGGGGGCTCCCGGGTAAGGTTTTTCTGTGTATGGCCCGGTAAGACGGGAACTAACGCCGGGTCACTACTCGTTGAGTACGTGTTCGTCAACGAGTCGAACCACAGCACAGGAGAGGATCCGACGGTGCGGGAGACCAGCAACCCGGTATTTCGATCCCTGCCCAAGACGCAGGGTGGTTATGCGCAATTTGGTACCGGAGCCGCCGGCTACGGTACGCAGCAGGTACACGCTGAGCCCTATGCGACGCAGTACCCGGAGCAGCAGCAGGTTGGGGTCTCCCGGCCGCTGACCATCGACGATGTCGTCACCAAGACCGGCATCACGCTGGCCCTGCTGTCGGCCGTCGCGGTCGTCTCGTACTTCCTGGTCGCGGCCAATAACGCGCTGGCCATGCCGTTCACGCTGGTCGGCGCGCTCGGCGGCCTGGCGTTGGTGCTTGTCGCCACGTTCGGCCGCAAGCAGGACAACCCCGCGATCGTGCTCAGCTACGCGGCACTCGAGGGTTTGTTCGTCGGCGCCATCTCGTTCCTGTTCGCCAATCTGATCTCCACGGGCGGCGGTGCGATGATCTTGCAGGCGGTCGTGGGCACTCTTGGCGTGTTCTTCGGCATGCTCGTCGTGTACAAGACCGGCGCCATCCGCGTGACCCCGAAGTTCACCCGCATGATCGTCGCGGGCCTGTTCGGTGTGCTGGCACTGATGCTCGCCAACTTCCTGGCCGGCCCGGTGTTCGGCCTCAACGACGGCGCCGGCCTCGGGCTACGTGACGGCGGTTGGCTGGCAATCGGCTTCTCGCTGTTGTGCATCGGCTTGGCCGCGTTCATGTTCCTCATCGACTTCGATGCCGCTGACCAGATGATCCGCGCCGGCGCACCGGAGAAGGCCGCCTGGGGTATCGCCCTCGCCCTGACCGTGACGCTGGTCTGGCTCTACGTCGAAATCCTGCGGCTGCTCAGTTACTTCCAGAGCGAATAGCCGCCTACCACGACGAAAGCCCCCGGTTCGCCGGGGGCTTTTTCATGCGCCGAGTGTGCACAGTCTGAGATGCATTCACAGGCCACGAGTCGGAGGCGCCGAGCGGGTCGCTGCCGTCCGTGGCCCTCTCAATTGTGCAGGTGTGGACGCACCATTCATCGGAAGCGAGGCCCTACGCGACGGCGTCGTCGCCAACAAACACCAGTTGCGGACACGGTTCCGGTCCCTCTATCCGGACGTGTACCTGCCCGACGGCGTCGTACCGACGTTGTCGCAACGGACGACGGCGGCCTGGCTGTGGACACGCCGGCGGGGAGTCGTCGCGGGACTGGCGGCGTCGGCTCTGCACGGCGCGAAGTGGATACCCGACGACGCGCCCGTCGAGTTGATCTGGGCGAATCCGCGAGCGCCTCTTGGGATCACGACCCGCCGGGATCGGCTGGCCACAGGGGAGGTCCAGTCCGTCGCGGGCCTACCTGTGACAACGCCCGAGCGGACGGCGTTCGACCTGGGCCGGCTGAATCGTGGCGACCAGGCCGTGGCGCGTCTCGACGCGTTGGGCGATGCGACACGGTTCGAAGCGTGCTCGGTGATCGATCTCGCCCGGCTGCACGGCGGTTCGCCTGGCGTACCGCGACTGCTTGCCGCCCTTAACCTGTACGACCCCGGCGCGGCGTCGCCCAAGGAAAGCTGGTTACGGCTGGTTCTTGTCCGCGCTGGATTCCCGCGGCCGCGCACGCAGATTCCCGTGTTCGACGATTTCGGCCGCGCCCGCTACTTCCTCGATATGGGATGGGAAGATGCGATGATCGCCGTCGAGTACGACGGTGACCATCATCGCGAACGCGCGGTATTCGGCGGCGACATCGTCCGCTCCGAGTTCATCGCTTACCGCCGCCGGGCGTGGTCGTCTAGTGTGCGCTCAGACCGTGAAATCGCCTGAGATCAGCCCAAGTCGCGATCTGAGTGCACACTAGCTGCCGGCGCTAGCTGAGCCGCTCGAGGATCATGGCCATGCCCTGGCCTCCGCCGACGCACATGGTTTCCAGGCCGAACGTCTTGTCCTGGGTGGTCAGGTTGTTCAGCAGCGTGGCCGTGATGCGCGCGCCCGTCATCCCGAACGGGTGACCGAGTGCGATCGCGCCGCCGGACACGTTGAGCTCGTCCTCGTCGATGCCGAGTTCGCGCGCCGAGCCGAGCACCTGCACGGCGAACGCCTCGTTGATCTCGAAGAGGTCGATGTCGTCGATCGTCATGCCAGCATTAGCCAGCGCCTTGCGCGTCGCCTCAATAGGGCCGAGGCCCATGATCTCCGGCGACAGGCCACTGACCCCGGTCGCGACGACGCGGGCCAGCGGCGTCAGGCCGAGGTCCTTGGCCTTGGCGTCGCTCATCACGATCACCGCGGCCGCGCCGTCGTTCAGCGGGCAGGCGTTGCCCGCGGTCACCGTGCCATTGGGCCGGAACACCGGCTTGAGC
>NZ_JBOGDB010000227.1:0-66013 GCF_050701515.1 Mycobacterium sp.
ACAGCGGGTCACCCGCCGCTTCATGCACCAGCCGGTATCCGCTGAGATACGCGAAATAGCAGAGGCTTTGGTGGCTGGCATTGAGCAGCCGCAGCTTCATCTGCTCGTACGGCGTCACGTCGTCGACCAACAACACGTCGACGTCCTCCAGCGGCGGCCGGCCATCGGAGAAGTCGTCCTCCAGCACCCAGGATGTGAACGGCTCGGCCACCACCGGCCATTGGTCGCGCACGCCGAACTCTTCCTTCAGCCCCGCGATGACGTCGGGAGTGGTCACCGGGGTGATCCGGTCCACCATCGAATTGGGGAACCGGGTGTTGGCGCTGATCCACTCCGTCAGTCCGGGGTGAACGCGCTCGGCGTAGTTGGTAAACGCCTGCCGCGCGACTTCACCGTTGCCCTCGATGTTGTCGCAGGACACGATCGTCGGCGAGGCCAGGCCGCGGTCGCGCCGCCGCGAAAGGGCCTCGGCCACCAGGCCGAACACGTTGACTCCTGCCCCGTCAATGTTCTCGACGTTGTAGCCGCCTTCGGTGATGGTCAGCGAAATGATCCGGGTGGCCGGCGCGGCCAGCAGCTCGATGACGCCCTCGGGGTCGTCGGGGGCGTAGCGATAGTCGACGATCGACCCGATCACCCGCGCGTCGCGGCTGCCGTCGGGGTTCTCCAGCAGCAATGTGTACAAGCCGTCCTGGGCGTCGAGCACGTCCTTCATCTTCTTGTCGGCCGGCATGACGCCGACGCCGCAGATGCCCCACTGGTCGGCCTGCCCCTTCTCCAGCAGTCGGTCGATGTACATCGCCTGATGCGCCCGGTGAAACCCGCCGACTCCGAAGTGCACGATGCCGACACCGACCTGATCGCGGTCGTACGTCGGCTTCGCAATCGGGATCTCTGCCAGCGTTGCGCCGGAGAGTGTTGTGTGCGTCACATCCACCATGCTAACGTGATGAGCATCTAACAACACCCCTGAGCAAATGCTCACAACAGCGGGCAGGATTTGTGACCGTATCGACGTCGACGGAGAGCGTTGCCGCACCGGCCGCTGCGCCCGAGGACCTGCGACTGGCCCTGCGTGCGGCGACGCTGTACTACCTCGACGGGTTGACCCAGGCCGAGATCGCGAACCGGCTCGGGGTGTCGCGGCCGACGGCGGGGCGGCTGGTCGCCCGGGCCAAGGCCAAGGGCCTGGTCCGCATCGAGGTGGTCGTGCCGCCCGATATGCGTGACAACCTGCATGCCGACGAGGAGCGCGAGCTCGAACTGCGGTTCGGCCTGACCGAGGCCGTCATCGCCGGGCACGGCGTGGACGTCGGCGCGCCCGGACGCCCGGCGGCATTCGCCAGCGTCGGGAGGGCGGCCGCCACGCTGTTGATGCGCCGGCTGGCATCGACCGACGTCATGGGATTCACCTGGGGACCGGAGACGGTCGCGGTGGCGACCGCGCTGTCCCCCGGGGTGGCCAGTTGTCGCGCGGTGGTTCAGCTCGACGGCGCAATGTCGACCGCGGCCTACCAGACCGGTACCGAGTTCATCCTCGGCCGCTGCGCCGAAGTGCTGCGTGCCGACATCATCCGACTGCCCGCGCCGCTGTATGCCGACCCGTCGACGGTGGCGTCGATGCGCAGCGACTCGCTGATCTCCAGGACGCTGGACGCGGGCCGAAGTGCCGACGTGATGATTTTCGGCATCGGCGCGGTGTCGACGTCCACGACACTGTTCGAAGGCAGCTACCTCGACACCCGGATGCTGGACGAACTCGAGTCGCTGGGTGCGGTCGGCGAGATCGGTGGTCGATTCTTCGACGCCGACGGCAGGTCGGTGGACACCGAGCTGCAGCAGCGCGCGGTGTCGGTTCCGCTCGAAGACGTCAAGGCCTGCCAGAAGACGATCCTGATCTCCAGCGGCGAGGCCAAACACCACGCCACCCTCGGGGCGCTGCGGGGGAAGCTGGCTCGTCTGCTGGTTTGTGACATCGACTGTGCCCGTTGGCTATTGGCGCAGCATTAAGGGAGGCGAAGGTGAATGCGTTAAAAAGATTGGCAGCGTGCGTCGCAGCTGCGGGGCTCGTGTTAACGGCCGGCTGTGCCGGCGCCGGAACTCTGGGCGCGACGGCGAACACCGTGACGATCGCGATGGTGTCGAACTCGCAGATGACCGACGCCCGTGAGCTGTCGTACAAGTTCGAGGAGGCCAATCCCGACATCAAGCTGCGGTTCATCACGCTGTCGGAGAACCAGGCCCGCGCGAAGATCACAGCGTCCACCTCGATGGGCGGCGGTGAGTTCGACGTGGTGATGATCAGCAACTACGAGACGCCGCAGTGGGCGGAGAACGGCTGGCTGGTCAACCTGTCCGACTACGCCCGCAAGACACCGGGATACGACGAGAACGACTTCATTCCGTCGCTGCGTGAATCGCTGTCCTACGAGGGAAGCATGTACTCGGTGCCGTTCTACGGCGAGTCGTCATTCCTGATGTACCGCAAGGACCTGCTCGAGCAGGCCGGTATCACGATGCCACGCACACCCGCCTGGCAGCAGGTCAGGGACGCGGCCGAAAAGCTGGACAACCCGGACACGGGCATGGTCGGCATCTGCCTGCGTGGAAAGCCCGGTTGGGGTGAGGTGCTGGCCCCACTGGACACGGTGATCAACACTTTCGGCGGCCGATGGTACGACATGGACTGGAACGCCCAGTTGACCAGTCCCGAGGTCGTGAAGGCCGTGGAGTTCTATGTCGACACGGTACAGAAGTACGGTGAACCTGGCGCGGCCACAAGCGGATTCGGCGAGTGCGCGACGCAGTTCGCGCAGGGCCGGACCGCCATGTGGTACGACGCTACCTCCGCGGTGTCGACGCTGGAGGATCCCGAGTCGTCCAACGTGGTCGGCAAGGTCGGCTATGCGATGGCGCCGATGGTGGAGAAGCCCAACTCCGGTTGGCTCTACACGTGGTCGCTGGGCATCCCCGCGAGCAGCGACAAGAAAGACGCCGCATGGAAGTTCATCTCATGGATGACCGACAAGAACTACATCCGGCTCGTCGGTGAAGAACTCGGCTGGGCCCGGGTGCCTCCCGGCAGCCGGCTGTCGACCTACCAGATCCCCGAGTACAAGGAAGTGTCGGCAGCGTTCGGGCAGGTGACACTCGACTCCATCGAGGGCGCCAACCCGCTGAAGCCGACCGTTCAGCCGGTGCCCTACACCGGAATTCAATTCCTCGCGATTCCGGAGTTCCAGGACCTCGGCACCCGGGTCAGTCAGCAGATCAGCGCCGCGATCGCCGGTCAGAAGTCGGTCGTGGACGCGCTCGAGCAGTCGCAGGAATACGCCGAAGTCGTCGGCCGCACCTATCAGGAGAAGTCATGACAACCATTGAGCGGCAAGCTCAGGACGAGGCGGAACACGTCGCGCGTATCAAGAAGTCGCAGGACCGCGGGGTGTCCCGTGCCGAGGCGTGGCGCAGGCGTGGGCCTCTGTTGCCGGCGCTGATCTTCATGATCGTCGTCACGCAGATCCCGTTCCTGTTCACGCTGTACTACTCGACGCTGTCGTGGAACCTGGTCCGGCCGGGGTCGCGCCAATTCATCGGAGTGCAGAACTACGTCGACGTCGTGCAAGACAGCGTCTTCTGGCAGGTCGCGATCAACACGGTCGTGATCATCGTGGCGACCGTGCTGATCTCGGTGCTGCTGGGCCTGGTGCTCGCGCTGCTGCTCGACCGGGCATTCCTGGGCCGAAGCGTCGTCCGAACGCTGTTGATCACCCCGTTTCTCGTGACACCCGTTGCGGGAGCGCTGATGTGGAAGACGGCGATGCTGGACCCGGTTTTTGGCATCGTCAACTGGTTGCTGCCCGGCGAGGGTATCGACTGGGTCAGCCGGTTCCCGCTGACCTCGGTAGTCATCGCCCTGGTCTGGCAATGGACGCCGTTCATGATGCTGCTGATCCTCGCCGGCCTCCAGTCGATGCCGCGCGACATCCTGGAGGCCGGTCGAGTCGACGGCGCAGGAGGCATTCAGCTCTTCCGCGAGTTGACGCTCCCGCACCTGCGGCGATTCATCGAACTCGGGGTAGTGCTCGGTGCGATCTATCTGGTCAACACCTTCGACCAGATCTACATGATGACCCAGGGCGGGCCGGGCACGGCGAGCGCCAACCTGCCGTTCTACATCTACCAGCGTGCCTTCCTGGGTTTCGACATCGGCCAGGCCGCGGCGATGGGGGTCGTCGTCGTGGTCTTCACGATCATCATCGCAACCTTCGCACTGCGGATGATCTTCAAGACATTCTCGGGCAAGGAGGAGGCAGCCTGATGAGCACCACAGCTCCGGCAACAACGACGGCCGGGCCCGGCGACGCCGGCAAGGTCGCGCGACGAAACGTCAAGCAGCGCAAGTTCGACCCGTATGGGGTGGTGGCCTGGATCGTCGGCCTCGGGTTCTTCTTCCCGGTGTTCTGGATGGTGTTGACCGCATTCAAGCAGGAGGTCGACGCCTACACGACGACACCGAAGATCTTATTTGTGCCCACACTGGACCAGTTCAAGGCTGTCTTCGAACAGGGTGTCGGGACTGCCATTCTGAATTCGCTTTTCGCTACCGTGGTTTCGACCATTCTGGTGCTGGCGCTAGGTGTGCCGGCGGCGTTTGCGCTGTCGCTGCGCCCGGTGCTAAAGACCCAGGACGCCTTGTTCTTCTTCATCAGCACCAAAATGCTGCCGATCGTCGCGGCGATCATCCCGTTGTACGTGATCGTTTCGAACATCGGCCTGCTCGACAACATTTGGGCGCTCGTGATTCTGTACACGGCGATGAATCTGCCGATCGCGGTGTGGATGATGCGGTCGTTCTTCCTCGAGGTCCCTGGCGAACTGCTGGAGGCCGCCAGCCTCGACGGAGCCAGCACATGGCGCTCCGTGCGGGAGGTCATCCTGCCCCTTGTCTCGCCCGGCATCGCGGCGACCGCGTTGATCTGCGTGATCTTCGCGTGGAACGAGTTCTTCTTCGCGGTCAGTCTGACCGCGGTGCAGGCGCAGACCATGCCTGTGTACATGGTCGGGTTCATCGCCGGACAGGGCCTGTATTGGGCCAAGCTGTGCGCGGCGGCGACGATGGCCGCACTGCCAGTCATTCTCGCGGGCTGGATCGCTCAGAACAAACTGGTTCGTGGACTGTCCTTCGGGGCCATCAAGTAAGAAAGGCAAAAACCAATGGCCACAATCACTTACAACAACGCCTCGTGCATCTACGAAGGCTCCGACCAGCTGGCGGTCGACTCGCTTGACTTAGACATCGCCAACGGAGAGTTCGTCGTGCTGGTCGGCCCGTCGGGTTCGGGTAAGAGCACCGCGCTGCGCATGCTCGCCGGTCTGGAGGACATCGACGAGGGCAACATCGAGATCGGCGGCAGGGACATGGTCGGGGTGCCGTCGAAGGACCGCGACATCGCGATGGTGTTCCAGATCTACGCGTTGTATCCGAACAAGACCGTCGCGGAGAACATGGGCTTCGCGCTCAAGCTGCGCGGGGTATCGCGCGCCGAGCGGCGCAAGAAGGTCGAGGAAGCCGCCGAACTGCTCGACTTGACGGATTTCTTGGACCGCAAGCCGGCCAAATTGTCCGGCGGGCAGCGGCAGCGGGTGGCGATGGGCCGCGCGATCGTGCGCGAGCCGCAGGTGTTCTGCATGGACGAGCCGTTGAGCAACCTCGACGCCAAGCTGCGCGTGCAGACCCGCACACAGATCGCCGCGCTGCAGCGCAGGCTGGGCACCACCACCGTCTACGTCACCCACGATCAGGTGGAGGCGATGACGATGGGCGACCGGGTGGCCGTGCTGCACAACGGCAAACTGCAGCAATTCGCTTCGCCCAGTGAGCTTTACAACGAACCGGCCAACGCATTCGTGGCGGGGTTCATTGGCTCACCGGCCATGAACCTGCTGACCGTGCCGATCACCAGCCGCGGCGTCAAGATCGGTGAGGATTCCACGCTGGGACTCGAGCGCGATCAGTTGACCCGGCTACACGATGCAGGCCTGGAGGAAGTCACCGTCGGCATCCGCCCCGAGCACTTCGCGGTATCGGATTCCGGCGGCATTGACGTGGTCATCGACCTGGTCGAGGACCTGGGCAGCGAGACTTACCTGTACACCCACGCCCACCCGGATGTGCAACTGGTGGCGCGGTCGATCGCGCGCACTCCGGTCAAGCTCGCGGACACCGTGGAGCTGCGCAAGACGTCCGAGGGCGTGGTGCACCTGTTCCACCCGGAGACCGGGGAACGGATCGGCTAGGTCTGGACATTTTGGCATCGAGTTCTGCACCAGGGCTGTTTTTTGTGCGCGATCACGACCCTCGTGCAGATTTCGGCGGGACCCAACCCCGCCGTGTGAACGCTTCGCGGACCCGGTGAATGATGTATCGCCGACTGTGTTCCTTAACCACGCGAATGTCGATCCAGCCCTGGCGATCGATCAGATCCGCCCGGCCGATGTCGTAGACGTACTGCCCGCGGTTCTCGCTGTGGTGTGCGCCTTCGTAGTCGAGGCCGACCATCGGCTCGTCGTAGCCCATGTCGATGAACGCCTCGTTGAATCCGTCGCTGACCCTGATCTGCGTCCGTGGAGCGGGCAATCCGGCGTCTATAAGGACGAGGCGAAGACGAGTTTCCTCGGGCGACTGGGCCCCGCCGTCCATCAGTGCAAGTGCGGTTCGGGCACGCCGGATACCGCGAGCACCCCGGTACTTGTCGGCCAGGGCGATCGCATCGCAGAAAGTCACACCGGTGGCAGCGGTCAGCGCGTCCAGATGCGCCACCGCGACGTCCCGGGGCAGATGGCGGCCGATGTCCAGTGCCGTGCGGGCCGGTGTCGTGACGGGCAGCTCGCCGACGTAGGTGATCTCGTCTGCAGCGATTCGTTCCTCGTGGACGATGACGCCCGCGCGACGCCGCGTGTGTTCGGCGATCACTTCGATTGGCGTAGATGCGTCGATCCACCTGGCCCCGTGAAGTGCCGCGGCGGCCCGTCCTGCGATCACGCCCTTGCGGCCGGTCCAGAGCCACGCTGCAACGGTGTTCAGGTAGAGAGTGCGCTCTGCGCCGTTCGGCAGGTAGACGCCCGGGTGCACGGCGGTGTGGTTCCAGCGCAGCTGCCCCCGCGTGAGTCTGCCGGCGCCGATCGCCTCGACGCCCAAGAATGGTTGCCACATGCCCGGATCTTGACCGCGACGACCGACGGGACGGCGTCCTCGTTACCGAGTTCTGCGCCAGGGCTGTGGATAAGCGCGAAGTACGACCCTGGTGCAGATTTGGGCGCTACGAGAGGGGAGTTCAGCCGGGTCCGACGACCGGCGCTACGCCGGGATTCGTGCCGGTCGGCAGTTCCGGGTTGGCTCCCGGCGCGTCGTGGGTGAACACCTGATGCGCCATCGGCTTGCAGTTGCTATCCATCGGGGTCTGGTCGCCGGAGCAGTACGGGACCCAGTCAGCCGGGTCTGCGAGAGCATGCGGGGCAGCGCCCACAGCTGCGGCCGCGGCGAACAGGCACGCCGCGACGATTCTCGTCATGGCTCAACGTTACAGCGGGTAATACCCTTGATGTGGTGGATCGTTGCGACCGGGTGAAGCTGACCAACCCGGACAAGGTGCTGTACCCGGCCACGGGTACCACCAAGGCCGAGGTGTTCGACTACTACGTCAACATCGCCGAGGTGATGCTTCCGCACATCGCCGGACGTCCCGCCACCCGCAAGCGCTGGCCGAACGGCGTAGAGGAGGCCTCGTTCTTCGAGAAGCAGCTCGCCAGCTCCGCGCCGGACTGGCTCAATCGCGCCAGCATTTCGCACCGGTCCGGCACCACGACCTATCCGATCATCGACACCGTCGAAGCGCTGGCATGGATCGGTCAGCAGGCTGCGCTGGAGGTGCACGTCCCACAGTGGCGCTTCACTGACGGAAAGGCGGGGCCCGCCACCCGGTTGGTGTTCGATCTCGACCCCGGCGAGGGCGTCAAGATGAAGCAGTTGTGTGAGGTGGCGGTCGCCGTCCGCGAGCTGATGGGCGATATCGGGCTGACCACCTTCCCACTCACCAGCGGTAGTAAGGGCCTGCACCTGTACGCCCCGCTGGAGGAGCCGGTGAGCTCGCAGGGCGCGGTGGTGCTCGCCAAACGCGTTGCCCAGCAATTGGAAAAGGCGATGCCGAAGCTGGTTACGTCGACGATGACCAAGAGTGTGCGGGCCGGCAAGGTTTTCCTGGACTGGAGCCAGAACAACGGGTCGAAGACGACGATCGCTCCGTATTCGCTGCGGGGGCGCGAGCACCCCACCGTCGCGGCACCGCGGACCTGGGAGGAAATCGGGGACCCGAAGCTGCGGCATCTGCGTTTCGACGACGTGCTGGCCCGCGTCGCCGAGAATGGCGACCTGTTGGCACCGCTGGACGAGATGGTTTCCAGCGAAGACCGGCTGACGACGTACCGCAGCATGCGTGACGAGTCGAAAACACCGGAGCCAGTGCCAAAAAAAGCGCCAAAGGCGGGCAATAACGACTTGTTCGTCATCCAAGAGCATCATGCCCGGCGACTGCATTACGACCTGCGGCTGGAGCGGGACGGGGTGCTGGTCAGCTGGGCGGTGCCGAAGAACCTGCCCGATACTCCATCCGTCAATCATCTTGCCGTGCATACGGAAGACCATCCGCTGGAGTACCTGACGTTTCACGGCACCATTCCGCGGGGCGAATACGGCGCAGGCAAGATGGCCGTCTGGGACACCGGCACCTATGAGACCGAGAAGTTCAACGACATCCCTCCCGACGGACCTGAAAAAGGTGGTGAGGTGATCGTCAGCCTGCACGGCAAGAAGGTCGACGGCCGGTACGCATTGATTCAGACCGACGGCAAGAACTGGCTGGCGCACCGGATGAAGGACCAAAAGCGGCCCCAGGCAGGTGATCTCGCACCCATGCTGGCGACCGAAGGCTCGGTGGAGAAGCTGAAGTCGTCGCAATGGGCGTTCGAGGGCAAGTGGGACGGCTATCGCGTCCTGGTCGACGCACATCGCGGCAAGTTGAGTTTGCGCTCCCGCCGCGGCCGCGACGTCACACACGAGTATCCTCAATTCGAGGCGCTGGCAGCCGATCTCGCCGATCATCACGTGATCCTCGATGGCGAAGCGGTGGCCCTCGACGAGTCCGGAGTGCCGAGTTTCGGAGAAATGCAGAACCGCGCGCAGTCGACCCGAGTTGAGTACTGGGCATTCGACATCCTGCATCTTGACGGCCGTTCGTTGTTGCGGGCCAAGTACTCCGATCGCAGGCGTCTGCTCGAGGCGTTGGCCGAGGGCGGTGGGCTCATCGTCCCCGAGCTGTTGCCGGGCGACGGGCCTGAGGCGCTGGAGCACGCCCGCAAGCATCGATGGGAAGGTGTGGTCGCCAAGAAGCGAAATTCCACCTACCAGCCTGGCCGACGGTCGTCATCGTGGATCAAAGACAAGATCTGGAACACGCAGGAGGTCGTGATCGGCGGCTGGCGGCAAGGCGAGGGGGGCCGGTCCAGTGGCATCGGCGCGCTGATGCTCGGCATCCCCGACGACGGGGGCCTGCATTTCGCAGGCCGTGTTGGAACCGGGTTCACCGAAAAAGAGCTGACCAAGCTAAAGAACATGCTCAAGCCGCTGCACACCGACGAATCACCGTTCAACACAAGACTGCCCACTCAGGACGCCAAGGGTGTCACGTTCGTCAGACCAGAGCTGGTCGGCGAGGTCCGCTACAGCGAGCGGACCACCGACGGCCGGCTGCGTCAGCCGAGCTGGCGTGGGCTGCGGCCCGATAAGGATCCCGCCGACGTGATATGGGAACCATCGGGCTAGATTGTGCTGGGCAGTTGCACAGTAATCGACGAGGAAGGTCGAGATATAACCCCAGTCTCCGTCATCACCGGTGGCGCCGGCGGCATGGGTCTGGCCACGGCGAAGATCATAGGGCGAGAACACACGGTCGTCCTCTGCGACGTCAGGCAGGACCGGCTTGCCGATGCGGCCACGACGCTGGACGGCTTCGGAATAACATGCAAGGCCGTCAACTGCGACGTCACCGACCGACATGCGGTCGACGGGCTCATCGAGACCGCAACCGGACTCGGTACCGTCGTTTCCGTCGTCCACGCCGCCGGGGTGAGCCCCAGCATGGGCACCGCCGGTTACGTCATGAGGACCAACGCGATCGGCACGGTCAACGTCAATGAAGGCTTCTTCCCGATCGCCGGCGAGGGCTCCGCGATCGTCAACGTGGCGTCGATGGCGGCGCATATGCTGCCCGAAAGCATGGTTCCGACAGGGCAATTCCAGCAGGCCCTGCAGGACGAAGACGCCTTCATGAAGGAAATGATGACGGCGTGCAACGTTTATCCGGATGAGGGGCGGTCCGGCATGGCGTACGCCATCAGCAAGAACTTCGTCAGGTGGTACTGCACATCACAGTCCGAACGTTTCGGCAGCAAGGGTGTCCGCATCGTTTCCGTTTCCCCCGGCTCCATCGACACTGAGATGGGCAGGCTGGAGGCGGAGAGCGGAGCCGGTGCGATGGTCGCCGATGCCGCGGTCCCACGGTGGGGCGAGCCAGAGGAGATGGCGGAGCTGCTGGCATTCTGCGCCGGTGACAAAGCTGGTTACCTCACCGGCACCGACATTCTCAGCGACGGCGGAGTAGTCGCCTCCATGACGGAGCGTGCCAGGCAGGCCATGGGCCGAGACGCGTAGCCGTTCAGACCACGTCCACCCAGATGGTGAAGGCAGCCATCGCGACGGCGAGGATGGCCAGAACGATTGTGTCGGTGGTGCGGAGGTGTGTTGCGTCGGATTGCTCGAGGCGCAGTTCGCGGGCGAGCAGGAACAGTGGAAAAGTGACGCTGATCGCGATCAGGAACGCGCCCACGATGTAGGCCCACACGTACTTGACCCCGTGTTTTCTCGCTTCGATCACCATCAGGATTGCCAGCGCGAGGGTCAACAGGACGATGTCGGCGGTGATCGACCGCGACGCGGGGTTGACTTTGGTGTCCTCCCAGAATCCGATGAAACTCCCGCCGCTGCGGAAGTGGACGATGTTCTGACTCCAGGTGGCAGCCAATGCGGCGACCGCGATCGTGGCGTATGCGACACACAGCACTTTCCGGGATATAGGCATCCGCTCACGGTAAGAGGGACCGCCCACGCAAGACCGGTTATTGCATCATCTATTATCTACGTATGAATGCAGATAGTGCGGATCGGGCGCGCATCGACGACGATCAGGTCGGTCTGATGGTCGAGGTGTTCCGGATGCTGGCCGAACCCACCCGGGTGCAGGTGTTGTGGGCGCTGGTCGACCGCGAGCGGTCCGTCAACGAGCTGGCCGAATTCGTCGGCAAGCCGGCGCCGTCGGTATCCCAGCACCTGGCCAAGCTGCGGATGGCCCGGTTGGTTCGCACCCGCCGGGCGGGCACCACGATCTACTACAGCATCGAGAACGAGCATGTCCGCCAGTTGGTGAGCGACGCGGTGTTCAACGCCGAGCACGCAGGACCGGGCATTCCCGCCCACCACCGCGGCGACGTTGCGCCGCTGACCGCGCGGAAGGCGCGCGCGCAGTGACGCACGGCCTCGTCCCGCACAGCCACGACGCCGCCGACAGCGTCGATGGCGCGCTGGAGTCCAGCGCCGCCGGCATCCGCGCGGTGAAGATCAGCCTGGTTGCCCTCGGGCTCACCGCGCTCGCGCAGGCCGTCATCGTGGTCTTTTCCGGCTCGGTTGCATTGGCGGCCGACACGATTCACAACTTCTCCGACGCGCTGACCGCGGTACCGCTGTGGATCGCGTTCGCGCTCGGCACGCGCGCCGCCACGCGGCGCTACACCTATGGTTTCGGCCGCGCGGAGGATCTGGCCGGGCTCTTCGTGGTCGCGATGATCGCGCTGTCCGCGATTATCGCCGGATACGAGTCCGTGATGCGGCTGATCCACCCGGTGCAGATCGAGCACGTCGCCTGGGTCGCCGCCGCCGGGCTGGTCGGCTTCATCGGCAACGAGCTGGTGGCGTTCTATCGGATCCGCGTCGGGCGCCAAATCGGTTCCGCCGCATTGGTTGCCGACGGTCTGCACGCCCGCACCGACGGGTTCACATCGTTGGCGGTGGTGGCGAGCGCCGGTGGTGTGGCGCTCGGGTTCCCGCTGGCCGACCCGATCGTCGGCGTGCTGATCACCGTGGCCATCCTGGCCGTACTGCGCACCGCCGCGCGGGATATGTTCCGGCGCTTGATGGACGGGGTCGACCCGCAACTCGTCGACACCGCCGAAGCGGCCCTGGCATCGCAGCCCGGAGTCAGGGCGGTGCGCAGCGTGCGGATGCGCTGGATCGGCCACCGACTACACGCCGATGCGGAACTGGACATCGACCCCGGCACCACGCTGGAGGCGGCGCATCGGATCGCCCATGACGCCGAACACGAGTTGATCCACGAGGTGCCCAAGCTCGACAGTGCGTTGATCCACGCCTATCCGTCACGCTGACTCTTCGCGACTCCACTGTTGGGTGAGCCGGAACAGGTAGATCAGTGCCGGCACCACGATGACCGCGGCCAGCCCGACCATTATCAGCAGGCCGATCAACGTGGCGTCGGCGCCGGCTGCGTCATCGATGGTGACCTGGTCGACCAGCAGCCACGGGTACTGACCGACCCCCCAACCCGTGATGACAGAGCCGACGGCAGCCACGGCGGAAACCCTTGCCAGCGAGAAGTTTCGGCGGTACAGCAGGGCCAGGGTCGCCACGCCAGCAGCCGCGGCAAGCACCAGGAACGGGGACGCGGTGGTCCGTAATCCGTGGCTGAGGGTGGGGGCGTCGTGGGCGACGGGATACAGCCCGGCGAAGACGACAACGCCGGTGACGGCCCCGACCGCGAGGGTGCGGCTGCGGAGTTGATCGGCCAGATCGACGCTGCCGCCGCGGGCAGCGTCAGCAGTCAAGAAGACTCCGGCCAGAAAGACGCACGTCACGACCGCGAGGCAGCCCCCGACCAGTGAGGTCGGGTTGATCCAGGAGCCGATGCGGTCGCCATACCCGTTGGCGGGCACCCGGCCGGATGCGACCGCCCCGGCCACCGTGCCGAGGAAGAACGGCGTGATCAACGACGACGCGGCGAAGGTCGCGCCGAACAGCCTTGCCTGCGCGAATGTCGCGGCGTACTTGCGGAACGCAAAGCTGGCGCCGCGCAACACGATTCCGGCCAGTGCCAGGCTGAACGGGATGAACAGCGTGGTGGTGGCGGCGGCGAAGGTACCGGGAAAACCGGTCCACCACATGACCAGGATGTAGATCAGCCACACATGGTTGGCTTCCCACACCGGCCCGATGCTGTTGTCGATGAGAGTTCGAACTACACCACCGCGTTCGCCGGTTCCGGCGGTGAGATCGTAAAAGCCCGAACCAAAGTCGGCACCGCCGAACAACGCATACGCGAGAACGCCGAGAAACATCGCGGCGGCCACCAAACTGGCTAGCGTCATGGCGCCGGTTCCCGCGGGGGTCCGTACGGGCTGGGCAGGTCGGCTTCGCCGGCACGCCACCTACGGGCCATGGAGCGCAACACAACATAAGCCCCGACCGTCATGCCGAGGTAGATGACGAGCACGCCGAGGTAACTCCACCACAGCCCGGTGCTCATGCTGGCGGCGTCGCTGGTGCGCAGCACATGCCACACCGTCCACGGTTGGCGGCCCACCTCGGTGGCGACCCAGCCGAGTTCCATCGCGAGAATGGCCAACGGGCCAGCGATCACGGAAAACCGTAGGAACCAACGGTTTTCCAGCAGATCAGGACCACGCCAGCGGAACAGCCAGTACAGGATCACCGCCGCGGCGAGCAACGTGCCGATGACCACCATCGACTGGAAAGCCAGGTGCGTGATGTTGACCGGCGGCCACTCGGACTTGGGCACGGTATCCAGACCGGGAACGGGCGCATCCAGCGAATTGCGGGCAATGATCGAGCCGAGCCGGGGAATCTCCAAGGCCCCGCGAACCTCGCCATCGATCAGCACTCCGCCCAGCCGAAACGGCGCCGGGCCCTCGGTCGTCTCGGCAAGTTCGAACGCGGCGAGCTTGGCCGGCTGCGTGTCGTGGACCCGCATGCCGAGTATGTGACCGACTATCGGCTGCGCGATGGCGGCCACCGTCGCGAAGGCGAACGGCACGGTGAAGCCCAGGCGGTGATGCGCGTCATTGCGGCCACGCAGCAGACCGGCCGCATAGACACCGGACACCACCAGGCCGACGACCATGAACGCGGCCAGCCACATGTGCAGAAATTGAAGCCACACGCCGTCGTTGAACATCGCCCGCCACGGGTTGACGTCGGTGACCACACCATCGCGGATTTCGAAGCCGGCCGGATTGTTCATCCAGGCGTTGACCGAGATCACACAGAAGGTGCCCACGATGCCGGACACGCCCATCGGGATGAGCATCGCGAGGTGCCGTCGCGGCGGCATGCGGCCCCAGCCGTAGAGGTAGATACCCAGGAAGATCGCCTCGACGAAGAACGACAATCCCTCGAAGGCGAACGGCAGGCCCAGCACGTCGCCGAACCGCCCCATCAACCCCGGCCACAGCAAGCCCATCTCGAAGCTGAGCACCGTGCCGGAAACCGCACCGATGGCGAACAGCACCGCCGACACCTTCGCCCACCGTTTGGCCAGGCCCAGCGCCACCGCGTCGTCGCGCACGATGCCGCGCCGGTGCACCACGTAGATGATGGCTGGAAAGGCCACGCCGAAACACGCGAGGATGATGTGAAAGCCCAGGGAGACCGCCATCTGCTGGCGTGCCGGCAGCAGCCCGGGTGGTTCCGCCCCCAGTAGCAGCGCCGCATCGCTGAGCCCCATCTCTGCGAGCCTAACGCCGGCAGTTGGGACGGCTGAATATCTCAGCTACAACCGATTCTCCGGACCGACAACGGCCCACACCGTCTTGCCGTCCGGTGTGGGCGCGTTGCCCCATGTCCGGGATAGCGCGGCAACGATCCGCAGGCCCGATAGCGCATCGCTGGCCGTAGCTGTTTCGTTGATGCTGGCCGGCGCACGGCTGGCATCTTCCACCGCCACCGTAACCGCCGCACCATCGGTTTCGAGTCGCACGTTCGGCCGACTGTCGGTGTGCTGCAAGACGTTCTCGACAAATGCGGTGACGATCACCTTGGCAACCGCGATCAGATTCTCCTGCGACCAAGCTGTCAACCACTCCTCCACCAATTCGCGCGATTGGTACAGGCTGGCGAGCTCGGCAGGCAGGTAGGCCCGTGCGCGGTGGCGGCGTCGCCGGTTGCCCACGGCTGACAGCGCCGATAGAGCGGCATTGACGGTCGGATAGACCGGCACGTAGCGGGCGACACCGCTGCGTGCGATGGCAGATCGGCCGGCTCGGTGTTCGCAGACGAGTGCGATCGGTACTTCCGGCCACCTGCGGACATGCCAGCGCGCACTGGTGAACGCCGCCCAGGCCGATTCCGCCGGAACGGTGAGCTGCGCAACGTCGACGATCACTGCCCGCGGCTCGTCAAGCGCCGCCTTGATGATGCCGTCCCGCAACGACCGGTAGGTGGTGGTATCCAGCACGCCATTGGCGGTGAGTACCGTCGCACCGCGTACCGCATCCGCGGTGATTGTCAGCGCGCAGGCATGCTCAGCCGACGCCATCGTCGACTCCGCTGGTATTCGCCATCGTGAACTGGTTACCCAGGTCACGCTTAGGCAACCCTTCTATCGGTTCGGAATGTCCCGTGACGTCATGCACTACCGACTGGGTATGGCGGCATCGGAGTCGTCAAGGGCGAATGGCGGCGCGCCCACGCCGACCACCGAATAACTTCCCTGCGGTGTGCGCTCGGTGATCCTGGCCTCGGCGGAGCGATCGCCGACCCGCAGCGTAACCGGCTGCGATCGCTTCAGCGCCTCGTCGAGGAGCACCTCGAAAACCATCCCCTGCCAGTGGTATTGGCCGTCAATGGGATCGAGGTGGCCCGACAGCCGCACCCGCGCCAGATGTTCGTCGTCGCCGATGCGGAGGGTGGCGCGGCCGTCGTATACCTCGTCCTCGACACCAATGTGGGAGCTCAGGTCGTAGGCCGACGGCGCCAGGTTTCGCATTCGGCGCCAGTAGGAGGCGTTCGGGTTATCCGGTTTGGCGCGGCTGCGGTCGTGGAACAGTCGCTGAGTGCTGCGCCTTACCTCGATGCGCGTGCTGCCTCTGTTCTTCATGAGTTTCAGTAACTCGGCGATATAGCGCAGCCGTGCCTGGGCGACGGGTTGGGCTCCGGTGACAGTGAAGTAGTTAGGGGCGCCGTGGACGGCCACCCCGAGGTAGGGGACTAGGTCGTCGCCGCCGCGGGTTTGGTCGGACACCACGACCCGCCCGCGGTAGCTCTGGCCACTTTCGGTGCGCAGCGTCCAGGTGTGGGTCGATTCGTCGAACGATGCCCCGAGCTTGTCACCGCCGTGCAGGATCGCGAAATTGGTGATACCGGCTGCGGTAAACGCTTTTTCGGCGCGCGGGACACCCACGACGATAACGTCGCAGCAGTCTTCGGTCATCGCGGCAAGAAGCCGGTCCGTCGCCACATCCTGCGCGCGATCGGGCCCATCAGGCCCACCTCCTCGAGGAAGGCCGCCAGCGGGGCGAAGCCCGCTACCTGGACCTCGCGGCGGTGCGGGCTGCGGCGGGCGACGCGGCGTGCCTCACGGGCGTCGAGTCCGATCCGGTAGTACGGCACCTTGTTGGTGAACAGGTACCGGAAGAACAACCCGCCAGCGCCGTTGAGGTTGGACACCCACAATCTGTTGAGCCGTCGCAGATTCGGCGCCCGTTTGCGCAGCCCATCGCGGGCGAACTGGATGTGACGCGCCTCCTCGGTGACGTGAATGCGCATGAGCCGCTGCACCATTGGCTGCAGTTCGGGATCGTCCATCATTTGCCGCTGTAGGGAGTCGAAGATCTCCTCACCGATGAGGGCGGCGACCCAGAGCACCGATCCCCTGAAAACCCAGGGCAAGCCATTGATGAACATCCGCTGGTACAGCCGCGGCTGCACCGGCTTCGCCCCGACATGTTCGATCGCCTTGCCGAACATGATCATGTGCCGGGTTTCGTCGCCGAGCTCGGTCAGCTCGTAGTGCGTGGCGCGCGCGGTCGGATCCTGATGCATCATCTTGCGCAGCAGTGCCTGGTTGAGGATGTTCTCGAACCAGATGCCCGCCGACAGCGTGTTGACGAACTCCTGTCGGGACAGCTCGATCCGTTGCTCACGGGTCATCTCGTCCCAAATCGCCGTGCCGTACAGCGAAACGGTCCTCGGCGGCAGGAAGAACTTGTCCGGGTCCAGGGGAGCATCCCAGTCGATGTCGACGACAGGCAGGTAGGACTTCTTGACGGAGCCCTTAAGCAACCGCTCCGAGAATTCCTCGCGGCTGATTCCTGGCTGCCTCATCGAGGCGGTCATAGTCGTCTCCTCTGTAGACGCTGTGCATCAAAGGTAAGGAGGCCGGGCGAAAGTTGTCAATACCCGCGGTACCGCATACTTTGCGGATCGCCGCTCTGCCTGCGGCGATGGCCGAGTCTCCGGCTACCCTGCGGAGGTGCGGTTGATCCACGTCATCGGTATCGGGGCGGGCGATCCCGGCCATGTGACGGCCGAGGCGGTCGCGGCGCTCAACGACACCCAGGTGTTCTTCGCAATGGACAAGGGCGAGGCGAAGAGCGAGCTGGTGGCGCTGCGCCGGGATATCTGCGAACGGTTCATCCGCACACCCGGCTACCGGTTCGTCGAGCTCCCCGACCCGCCCCGCGCCAAGGACGCCGAATACCGGCAGGCCGTCACCGACTGGCACGCCGCGCGGGCGCGGGTCTGGGCCGACGCGATCAGCCGCGAGCTCGGGCCCGACGGCGTCGGCGCATTCCTGGCGTGGGGAGACCCGGCGCTCTACGACAGCACGCTGAGAATCCTCGATGCGGTCGCCGAGCACGTAAACATCGACTACGACGTGATACCGGGGATCACCGCAATCCAGGCGCTGACGGCTCGTCATCGCATACCGCTGAACGACATTGGCGAGCCCGTGCTGATCACCACGGGACGGCGGCTGGCCGCGGACGGATTCACCGGCAGCGCCGTGGTGATGCTCGACGCTGACTGCGCATTCTTGTCCTGTCCACCGGCGACCCGCATCTGGTGGGGCGCCTACCTGGGCACGTCGGATGAGCTGCTGGTGGCCGGCACGGTCGGCGAGGTCGGCGAGCAGATCGCGAAGATGCGGGCGGCGGCCAGGGCCCGGCACGGCTGGATCATGGACACCTACCTGCTGCGGTCGGCGCGTTAGGTGACGTGCCGTTGGCCGCCGTTGCGCTCGTTCCAGAATCGGTACACCTCAACTGCGGCGTCTAGCGGTTGGTAGCGCATAGGCAGCCGACGCTGATCCCAGTCCTTGGCGAATTCGTCATAGAAAGTGTTGATTTCGAAGTACTTTCGGTCGTCGACGTAGTAGGGCTGGTAGTCGTCACGGGTGGTCAAGAAGACGACCTCGTCGGGTGAGCAGTAGTAGAGCGAGCCGAGGCACATCGGGCAGGGGTGGGCGAGAACATAGATCGTCGTGCCGACGAGGTGCTCCGTGCCCAGCGTCGTGCACGCCTGCCGAATCGCGAGGATTTCCGCGTGGGCGGTCGGATCATGGGTCTGCGAAACTTGGTTGGCACTTTCGGCGAGGATCTCGCCGTCCTTGACAATCACCGTCGCGAATGGCCGACCACCCGCTGCCACGTTCTTGCGAGCGAGGTCAATTGTCCGCTGCGCGAAGTCCACAACTCGAAGTCTAGCCATGGCAGGATCAGCCCCATGGTGTCGTTTCTGTTGCGCGCAGCGTTGACCGGGTTCGCCCTGTGGGTGGTCACCCTAGTGGTGGACGGCATCAGCTTCGTCGGCTACAACTCGAGATTGCAGGAGATCGGGATCATCTTCGTCGTCGCGGTGATCTTCGGGCTCGTCAACGCGATCATCAAGCCGATCGTGCAGATCATCTCGATCCCGCTTTACATCCTGACCCTCGGTCTGATCCACATCGTGATCAATGCGCTGATGCTCTGGATCACCTCCTGGATCACCGAGCACACCACCCACTGGGGTCTGTATATCGACGACTTCTGGTGGACCGCGATCTGGGCGGCGATCGTGCTGTCGATCGTGAGCTGGTTGCTGTCGCTGGTGCTCCGCGACACCACCCGCGTCACCCGCAGTTGACGGGCACACTGGAGCCATGCCCGAACTGCCCGAGGTCGAGGCGCTCGCCGACCACCTGCATCGTCAAGCCGTCGGCCTCACCGTCGGACGTATCGACGTGTCCGCACTGTCCGTACTGAAGACGTTCGACCCGCCGATCAACGCGCTGCACGGCCAGACCGTGACCGGGGCCAACCGGTGGGGCAAGTACCTCGGCCTGCGGGCGGGGGACCTGCACCTGATCACGCACCTGTCCCGCGCCGGCTGGCTGCGCTGGTCCGATCAGCTGGCGGCCGCACCGCTCAAGCCCGGCAAGGGCCCCGTCGCGCTGCGTGTGCATCTCGGAACTCCCGGTGCCGCACCGGGATTCGACCTCACCGAGGCCGGCACCCAGAAGCGGCTGGCGGTCTGGTTGGTCGACGACCCTGCGACGGTCCCGGGTATCGCCGCGCTCGGGCCGGACGCGCTGGAGCTGACGCCCGACGGCCTGGCCGGCGTGCTGGCCGGGCAGAGCGGCCGGATCAAGACCGTCATAACCGACCAGAAGGTGATCGCCGGGATCGGTAACGCCTACAGCGACGAAATCCTGCATGTGGCCCAGCTGTCGCCGTTCGCCACCGCGGGCAAGCTGACCGACGCACAGCTGACGGCGCTGCACGACGCGATGATTTCGGTGCTCACCGACGCGGTGTCCCGCTCGGTCGGCCAGCAGGCTGCCACGCTCAAGGGCGAGAAGCGTTCCGGGCTGCGGGTGCATGCCCGCACCGGCCTGCCGTGCCCGGTATGCGGAGACTCCGTGCGTGAGGTGTCGTTTGCCGACAAGTCGTTCCAGTACTGCCCGACCTGCCAGACCGGCGGCAAGGTGCTGGCGGACCGGCGGCTGTCCCGTCTGCTCAAATAGATACGCTGTGCCGATGACTCGGCAGAAGATCTTGATCACCGGTGCCAGCTCAGGCCTGGGCGCCGGCATGGCCCGCGCATTCGCCGCCAAGGGCCGTGACCTGGCGTTGTGCGCCCGCCGCATTGAGCGGCTCGACGAGCTCAAGGCCGAACTGACCGAGCGGCATCCCGGCATCACCGTCGCCGTGGCCGTTCTCGACGTCAACGATCACGAACAGGTGCCGAAGGTGTTCGCCGAACTGGAGGACCAGCTGGGCGGCATCGACCGCGTCATCGTCAACGCCGGAATCGGCAAGGGCGCCCCGCTGGGCTCCGGCAAGCTGTACGCCAACAAGCAGACCATCGAAACCAACCTGGTCGCCGCGCTGGTGCAGATCGAAACCGCGATCGAGATGTTCAACAACACCGGCGGCGGGCACCTGGTGCTGATCTCGTCGGTGCTCGGCAACAGGGGCGTGCCCGGCACCAAGGCCGCCTATGCCGCCAGCAAGGCCGGGGTGTCGTCGCTGGGCGAATCGCTGCGCGCCGAGTACCCCAACGGACCCATCAAGGTGACGGTGCTCGAGCCCGGCTACATCGAGTCGGAGATGACCGCCAGGTCGGCCTCGACGATGCTGCTCGCCGACAATGAGACCGGCACCAAGGCCATGGTCAACGCGATCGAGCGGGAAACCGGCCGTGCCGCCGTCCCGTGGTGGCCGTGGGCACCGCTGGTTCAGCTGCTCAAGGTGCTGCCGCCGCGGCTGACCAAGCCGTTTGCTTAGACGCTCTTGAGGTTTAAGCAGCCCGCGATCGTGGTAGGACTATTTCATGATCGCAAAACTGACGAAAATCACGCCATTGCTATTCGCCGGCGCTGCGGCAGCTGCGATCGCCGTAGCCCCGATTGCCTCCGGTAACCCACCGCCTCCGCCGCCCTGCTTCAATGCTGACGGCACTCCGTGCGCAAGCCTCGGACACGCCGGACCTGGTGGCGCTAGCGGCGCCATTCCTGGGGGTCCGGGCGGTACAGCTTGGCGAGACGGTGCCACCGGCGGCATCCCGTTTGGCCCGGTCGGCTCGGCCGACCGTGGCGGTGCCAGCGGCTGCCTCCCCAACGTGGGCTGCGCCACCATCCCGGCCCCCTAGCCCGAAGCCACGAGCCGCGGCCGTAGCCCGAAATCAGACGACGCGACCGCGCTGGGTGCGGTAACGCCGCACCAGTGCGTCGGTCGAGGTGTCCGACTGCTCCGGCGGTGAACCGTCGCCGGTGATGACCGGTAGCAGCGCCTTGGCCTGCGTCTTGCCCAGTTCGACGCCCCACTGATCGAACGAGTCGATGCCCCAGATGACGCCCTCGGAAAACACCTGGTGCTCGTAGAGTGCGATCAGCTGGCCGAGTGACGACGGGGTCAGCTTGGTGGCCAGCATGCTGGTGGTCGGCCGGTTGCCGGGCATCACCTTGTGCGGCACCACCTCGGGTGGCGTGCCCTCGGCGGCGATCTCCTCCGACGTCTTGCCGAACGCAAGCACCTGCGTCTGGGCGAAGAAATTGCTCATCAACAGGTCGTGCATGCTGCCCTTGCCGTCGGCCGTCGGCAGGTCGTCGATGGGCTCGCTGAAGCCGATGAAATCCGCAGGCACCAGCCGGGTGCCCTGGTGCAGCAGTTGGTAGAACGCGTGCTGGCCGTTGGTTCCCGGTTCACCCCAATAGATTTCGCCGGTATCGACGGTCACCGGTGTGCCGTCGGCCTTCACCGACTTGCCATTGGACTCCATCGTCAGCTGCTGCAGATATGCCGGGAAGCGGGCCATGTCGTTGGAGTACGGCAGCACCGCCTTGGTCTCGGCGCCGAAGAAGTTGTTGTACCAGATGCCAAGCAGCCCAAGCATCACCGGCGCATTGGCCTCCAGCGGCGCGGTCTTGAAGTGCTCGTCGACAATGTGGAAGCCGGCCAGGAGTTCGGCGAACCGTTCTTTGCCGATGGCCGCCATCACGGACAGGCCGATCGCCGAATCCACCGAGTAGCGGCCGCCCACCCAGTCCCAGAAGCCGAACATGTTGTCGGTGTTGATGCCGAAGTCGTCGACCAGCTTCTTATTGGTGGACACCGCGACGAAATGCTTGGACACCGCGGCGTCACCGAGCGCATCGGTGAGCCAGCGCCGGGCTCCGGTCGCATTGGTCAGGGTCTCCAGCGTGGAGAACGTCTTGGAGGCGACGATGAAAAGCGTGGTGGCGGGGTCAAGTCCGTCCAGGTTCGCCACCAGGTCGGCGGGATCGACATTGGACACGAACCGGCACGAGATGCCCGCGTCGGCGTAATGCCGCAGGGCCTTGTACACCATCACCGGCCCCAGGTCGGAGCCACCGATGCCGATGTTGACCACGGTGGTGATCCGCTCGCCGGTCGCGCCGGTCCACTCGCCGCTGCGCAGCCGGTCGGTGAATTCGCCCATCCGGTCCAGCACCTCGTGCACGTCGGCCACCACGCCGCGGCCGTCGACGGCCAGTTCGACGCCCCGAGGCTGGCGCAGCGCCGTGTGCAGCACCGCGCGGCCCTCCGAGGTGTTGATGTGCACCCCGGAGAACATCGCATCGCGCTGCTGCTCGAGGCGCGCGGTGCGGGCCAGATCGACCAACAGTTGCAACGTCTCCCGGGTGACCCTGTGCTTGCTGTAGTCGATGTACAGGTCGCCGACCGTCAAGGCTAGTTCGGCGCCGCGATCGGGGTCTTCGGTGAAGAATTCCCGCAGGTGTTTGTCGCGGATCTGCTTATGATGCCGCTGTAGGGCCTGCCACGCCGGAGTGGCAGTGATATCGGGGATATCGCGGATCTGCTGCGTGTCGGCGGTCATTCCTCGACCCTAATGCGGCGAATTGGCCAAGGGTGTAAGAGGGAACTATGGATACCGCCAAGCTGCTCGCGTCAGTGCCCACCGGACTCTGGATCGGCGGTGAGGAGCGCGCCGGATCGTCGACGTTCAACGTGCTCGACCCGTCCGACGACCAGGTTCTGACCACCGTCGCCAATGCCACCCCCGACGATGCGATCACCGCGCTGGATGTGGCCGCCGGCGCGCAACCCGACTGGGCCGCCACCCCGCCACGGGAACGCGGTGAGGTGTTGCGATCGGTGTTCGAGAAGATCACCGATCGCGCCGAAGACATCGCAACGTTGATGACGCTGGAGATGGGCAAGGTGCTACCCGAGAGCACGGGCGAAGTGCGTTACGGCGCAGAGTTTTTCCGCTGGTTCGCCGAGGAGGCGGTGCGCATCGGCGGCCGCTACACCCCGAGCCCCGCCGGCAACGGCCGCATCGTGGTGACCAAGCAGCCCGTCGGGCCGTGCTACGCGATCACCCCGTGGAACTTCCCGCTGGCGATGGGCACCCGCAAGATCGGCCCGGCGGTGGCGGCGGGCTGCACGATGATCGTCAAGCCGGCCCAGGAGACACCGTTGACGATGCTGCTGCTGGCCAAGCTGATGGACGAGGCGGGCCTGCCCAAGGGCGTGCTCTCGGTGTTGCCGACCAACAACCCCGGCGACGTGACCACCGCGCTGATCGACGACGGGCGGCTGCGCAAGCTGACCTTCACCGGCTCCACCGGCGTCGGCAAGGCGCTGGCCAAGCAGGGGTCCGACAAGCTGCTGCGGCTGTCGATGGAACTGGGCGGCAACGCGCCGTTCGTGGTGTTCGACGACGCCGACGTGGACGCCGCCGTCGACGGCGCGGTGCTGGCAAAAATGCGCAACGGCGGGGAGGCCTGCACCGCCGCCAACCGGTTCCACGTCGGCAATTCGGTGCGCGAGGAGTTCACCGAGAAGCTGGTGAAGCGGATGAGCGAGTTCACCCTGGGCAAGGGCCTGGACTCGTCGGCGACATTGGGCCCGCTGATCAACTCCAAGCAGGTGGCCACCGTGGAGGACCTGGTGTCCGACGCGGTGTCGCGCGGCGCCACGGTGGCCGTCGGCGGCGTCGCACCGGGCGGACCCGGGAACTTCTATCCCGCGACGGTGCTGGCCGATGTGCCCGCCGATGCCCGCATCCTGAAGGAGGAGGTATTCGGCCCCGTCGCGCCGATCACCGGCTTCGACACCGAGGAGGAGGGGGTGGCGGCCGCCAACGACACCGAGTACGGCCTGGCCGCCTACATCTACACCCGCTCGCTGGACCGCGCGCTGCGGGTCGCCGAGTCGATCGAGTCCGGCATGGTCGGCGTCAACCGGGGCGTGATCTCGGATCCGGCAGCGCCGTTCGGCGGGGTCAAACACTCCGGCTTCGGGCGCGAAGGCGGCACCGAAGGCATCGAGGAGTACCTCGAAACCAAGTACATAGCGCTCACCAAGTAGGCCGAGCAGACGCGGACACGCACGCGACACGCCGTCGCTAATGCGATTTAGCGTCAGCTCGCGCAGGCAAGATTTCGGCGGTGACTGCGGACCGATGGGTCGCTCCGCCCGCAACGCGCCGAAGCGCGCCGAGAGCCATTGCCGCGCTGGACGGCATTCGGGCTCTGGCCGTCGGCCTCGTGCTCGCCGACCACGGCGGCATCCCCGGTGTGGCCGGGGGATTCATCGGCGTCGACGTGTTCTTCGTGCTGAGCGGATTCCTGATCACCTCGCTGCTGCTCGACGAGCTCGGGCGTAGCGGCCGGATCGATCTGCCCGGGTTCTGGATCCGGCGCGCCCGCCGGCTGCTGCCCGCATTGATCGTGATGGTGTTGGCGGTGGTGCTGTTCCGCGAGCTGTTTCCGCCCGATGCCATCAGCGCGTTGCGGGACGACGCCGTCGCCGCCTTCTTCTGGGTTGCCAACTGGGCCTTCGTGTTCCACCAGACCGACTACTTCACCCGGGGCGGCACTCCTTCGCCGTTGCAGCACACCTGGTCACTCGCGGTGGAGGAGCAGTACTACCTGGTCTGGCCGCTGCTGCTGGCCGCGCTCGCCGTGCTGCTGTCCGCCGTTGCCCGGCGCCGGCGGGCGTGGCCGACGCTGCGCACCGTCCGGTTGGCCGTTTTCGTGTTGGCCGTCGCCGGTGTGCTGGCCTCGGCGACCGCGGCGATGGTGCTCGCCTCCGACGCGACGCTGAACCGCGTCTACTTCGGCACCGACACCCGGGTGCAGGCGCTGCTGGTGGGTGCGGCGGCGTCAGCCCTGCTGGTGCCGGACTGGTCGTCGTTGACCCGCTACGGGACGGCTATTCGGGCGCGCTGGGTCCGATGGGTCGCCAACCTGCTGCCGCTGGTCGGTCTGGCGGTTTTGGCTGCCGCGGCCCACTACGCGACGGGCAGCGCGCGGGAATTTCGCGCTGGACTGCTGATCGTGGTTGCAGTCGCGGCCGTGCTGGTGGTGGCGCCGGTGGCGTTGGCCCAGCGCGGGCCGGTGGCTCGCGTGCTGGCCTGGCGGCCGCTCGTGTGGCTCGGCGCGATCTCCTACGGTGTCTACCTCTGGCACTGGCCGATCTTCCATGTGCTGAACGGACAACGCACCGGTTGGACCGGCCTGCCGCTCTTCGCGGTCCGGGTGGCGGCGACGGTCGCGATCGCCGCGGCGTCGTGGTGGCTGCTCGAACAGCCCATCCGACGGTGGCGGCCGGTGCATGTCCCGTTGCTGCCGCTGGCCGGCGCCACGGTGGGGACGGCGGCCGCGGTGACGATGCTCGTCATCCCGGTCGGAACCAAACCGGCCGATGTGATCCCCGCGGCGGCGACCGGCCCGGAGGTACCGGTGGTGGTGGGATCCTCGTCGGGTCTCGCGCAGCGGGCGCCGGGGACGCGCACGGTTGCGGTTTTCGGTGACTCGATGGCGTGGACCATGATGCGGTACCTGCCGCCGACACCCGGGTTCAGCTTCATCAACTACACCACCATCGGGTGTGGCATCGCGCGCGGCGGTCCCTATCGGTCCACCGGGCAGACCATCACCCAGAAACCCGAATGCGATACCTGGCCGAGCAGGTGGACCCAGCGGATCAACCACGACCGGCCCGATACCGTGCTGCTGATCATCGGCCGCTGGGAGACTGTCGATCGGGTAAACGAAGGGCACTGGACGCGTGTCGGCGATCCGGCCTTCGACGGCTACCTCAGGGGTGAACTCCAACGGGCGCTGGACATTCTCGGCTCGACCGGTGCGCATGTGGTGATGACGACCGCGCCCTACAACCGACGGGGCGAGCAGCCGGACGGGTCGCTCTATCCAGAGGATGAACCGGATCGCGTCGACGACTGGAACGCCTTGCTGCGCCGCGTCGTTGAACGACATCCGAACGCCAGCGTGCTCGACCTCAATAAGAAGTTGGGTCCCGACGGCGGCTACACCACCAAGGTCGACAGCATAAGAATGCGCAGCGACGGTCTTCACCCCACCCCGGAAGCCGTGAAGTGGTTGACGCCCTGGCTCACCGACGCCCTCCGCAAGTAGCGATAAGTAGCGATTTCGGCGTGATTACCTGCGCTCAGCGCGGGAATTCACGCCGAAATCGCCAACCGCGACGGGTGGGTTAGTGGCCGAGGCGGCCGCGGCCGAGGCGCAGCAGCAACATCGCGAGGTCTTTGCCCTCGGGACCGAGCTCGCTGTAGCGCTCGATGACCTTCATCTCCCGGCTGTGCACTAGCCGGGTGCCGCCGGACGCCATCCGCGCCTTTCCGATGAGCCGGGATACCTCGGTGCGGCGCTTGACCGCGGCCAGGATCTCGGCGTCGAGCCGGTCGATCTCCTGGCGCAGATCGTCGATGTCGCCGACCTGCTCGGTTTCGGCTTCGATGGTCATGGGATTCTCCGAATTCTCGTTGTGTGGGGGATCTGGTCTCATCCGGTATCGGGCCTCACACAAGAGACGAGCCCCGGATCCGGAAGCGGACCGCGGGGCTCTGGGAAGCAGCTAGACCACGGGCACCGCTGGCCGGTACCCGTAGAAAAATCGATGCTGCCTGTTGAGCACCAAATAAGTGTGCCATCTGGGATGCCGCCAGCGCAAAGGGCCTATCTGCGCGGCTCGGCCGCGGTGTCCTTTCCCAACGGTAAGTTGGGACAGACATGAGCGTGCACGTAACCCATCCCCCCGCCGACTCCCCGGCGGACCAGCTTCTCGACGGGCTCAACCCCCAACAGCGACAAGCGGTGCTGCATGAGGGCTCGCCGTTGCTGATCGTTGCGGGCGCTGGCTCGGGCAAAACGGCCGTGCTGACCCGGCGGGTCGCCTATCTGCTGGCCGCCCGCGACGTCGGCGTCGGGCAGGTGCTGGCCATCACGTTCACCAACAAGGCGGCCTCCGAGATGCGCGAGCGGGTGGGGAAACTAATCGGAGCCCGGGCTGGGTTCTCCATGTGGGTGTCGACGTTTCACTCCAGCTGCGTGCGCATCCTGCGCAACCAGGCCTCGCTGCTGCCCGGGCTGAATTCCAACTTCTCCATCTACGACGCCGACGACTCGCGGCGGCTGCTGCTGATGATCGGCAAGGACATGGGCCTGGACACCAGGCGGTACTCGCCGCGTCTGCTGGCCAACGGCATCTCCAACCTCAAGAACGAGCTGATCGGGCCCGAGCAGGCGGGCGCCGACGCGGAAAACGCGACCGAGGACCTGGTCCACATCATCGCCGAGGTGTACGCGGAGTATCAGCGCCGGCTGCGTGTGGCCAACGCGCTGGACTTCGACGACCTGATCGGCGAGACAGTCGCTGTGCTGCAAGCCTTACCGCAGATCGCGCAGTACTACCGGCGGCGGTTCCGGCACATTCTGGTCGATGAATACCAGGACACCAACCACGCCCAGTACGTGCTGGTACGCGAGCTGGTCGGTACGGCTGCCTTACAAGACGATGAAGCCGGTGTCGCACCTGCCGAACTGTGTGTGGTGGGCGATGCCGACCAGTCGATCTACGCCTTCCGCGGGGCGACCATCCGCAACATCGAAGACTTCGAACGCGACTTCCCGAACGCGAAAACCATTCTGCTGGAACAGAACTACCGGTCGACGCAGAACATCCTGTCGGCGGCCAACTCGGTAATCGCCCGCAACAGCGGGCGGCGCGAGAAGCGGCTGTGGACCGACGCCGGCGAAGGCGAGCTCATCGTCGGCTACGTCGCCGACAACGAACATGACGAGGCCCGGTTCGTCGCGGAGGAGATCGACGCGCTCGCCGACCGCGGCGAGATCACCTACAGCGACGTCGCGGTGTTCTACCGCACCAACAACTCGTCGCGGGCCCTCGAAGAGGTGTTTATCCGGGCCGGCATACCATACAAAGTCGTTGGCGGCGTTCGGTTTTACGAACGCAAGGAGATTCGTGACATCGTCGCCTACTTGCGGGTGCTGGACAACCCCGGAGACGCGGTGAGCATGCGGCGCATCCTGAACACCCCGCGTCGCGGCATCGGCGACCGGGCGGAGGCGTGCGTTGCCGTCTACGCCGAGAACACCGGCGCCAGCTTCAACGACGCGCTGCAGGCCGCCGCCGACGGCAAGGTGCCGATGCTCAACACCCGCTCGGAGAAGGCGATCGCGAGTTTCGTCGAGCTGCTCGACGATCTGCGGGGCCGCCTCGACGACGAGCTGGGTGAGCTGGTCGAGGCGGTGCTGGACCGCTCGGGATACCGTGCGGAGCTGGAGGCCTCCCGCGACCCGCAGGATCTCGCGCGTCTGGACAACTTGAACGAATTGGTCAGCGTCGCACACGAATTCAGCACTGACCTGGCCAACGCGGAGGCGCTGGCTGAGGATCTGGACGCGCCCGACGACGAAGATGTCCCGGATACCGGTGTGCTGGCGGCCTTTCTGGAGCGGGTTTCTTTGGTCGCCGACGCCGACGAGTTACCCGAGCAGGGCGCCGGTGTGGTGACGTTGATGACGCTGCACACCGCCAAGGGTCTGGAGTTTCCGGTGGTGTTTGTGACCGGCTGGGAGGACGGCATGTTCCCGCACATGCGCGCGCTCGGCGATCCGACCGAATTGTCTGAGGAGCGACGGCTGGCCTACGTCGGCATCACCCGCGCGCGACAGCGGCTCTACGTGAGCCGGGCCAAGGTCCGCTCGTCGTGGGGTCAGCCGATGCTCAACCCCGAATCCCGGTTCCTGCGCGAGATTCCGCAGGAGCTCATCGATTGGCGCCGCACCGACCCGACACCGTCGCTATCCGCCCCGGTGAGCGGGGCCGGCCGGTTCGGGACGCCGCGGCCGTCGCCGGCCCGATCCTCGGCCGGGAAGCGCCCGCTGCTGGTGCTCGAGCCCGGCGACCGGGTCAACCACGACAAGTACGGCGTTGGACGGGTCGAGGAGGTCTCGGGCGTCGGTGAGTCGGCGATGTCACTCATCGACTTCGGCAGCTCCGGGCGGGTCAAGCTGATGCACAACCACGCGCCGGTGCAAAAGCTCTAACCCTGATTGCCCCACCGCTTGGTGGCCGGCAGCATCGCGAGCAGGATGCTCGCCACCGGCAGCGCCGGGATCGCGTACACCACCGGTTGCAGCGTGGCGCCGGCGACGAACAGGCTCGCGAAGATCATCAGCCCGATCACCGAGCCCACCACGATCAGCCATCGCCCGATCCGGCGGCGGAGCAGCAGCGCGATCAGCCCGCCGACCGTGGCGGCGGCGAACACGCCGGTGAGAAATCCGACCGCCACGCAGAACAGCCGGTCGGAAGCCCACCACCCGGTGATCAGATCGGTGGCGATCAGCGCGGTGGTCCAGCCGCTGAGGGTGGTCACCACCGCGGTCGCGACCGCCGTCTTCGGGCTGGCCGCTCGGTCGCCAGACGGGGCGATCGCCACCGGCCTGGCCCGCGGAATATAGCTGGTTTGGGACTCCGCTTCGGAACGGATGAGGCCGGTGCGGCTTTCGTCGGCCTCGGGAATCGGGCCGGTGGGATGACGCCGGATGATGCTGGTCTGCGGCTCGCCCTCGGCAGCGGGGATCGGGCCGCTGGGGTTCCGCCGGATTATCCGCTGACGATCGGAAGACGGATCATCGGACGGGTCAGGCGGAGCTGGATCACTCACACAGCCAGCGTAGTTACCTGGCGCTGATGCCGCGCTTGCCCAGCCACCCGACCGGGTCGACCCGGTCGGTGCCGTTCATCAGGACCTCGAAGTGCAGGTGCGGCCCGGTGGAGTTGCCGCGGTTGCCCATCGTGGCGATTTGGTCGCCGGCCCAAACGCGCTCGCCGATGTTGACCGTAGTGGTGTTGACGTGGCCGTACAGCGTCACGGAGCCGTCGGAGTGCCGCAGCTTGACCCACATGCCGTAGCCCGCGGTGGGCCCGGCGTCGATCACGACACCGTCGGCGGCGGCGACGATCGGGGTGCCGATGGAATTGGCGATGTCGATGCCGCCGTGCAGCACACCCCAGCGGTACCCGAAGCCGGAGGTGTACGCGCCCCTGGTCGGCATCACGAACAACGGCCGCTGCAGCCGGGCCTCGCGCTCGGCCCGCTCCTGGGCGAAGGCGGCGGCCTTGGTGATCTCCTCGGCGTGCACGGCCGTGTTGGTGGTCGATGCCACGGCGACGACCTGCATTCCGTCCACCGAACCGGTAATCGCGCCGCCGGCGCTGGTCGACTGACCGGCGGCAAGGATGGTGTCCGAGGTCGGGGTGTCGGCGGTGTTCATCACCGAGTGCGCGGCGGCCGCCGTCGCGCCGGCGGCCATCGCCGCGATCATCAACCGCCCCTTGACGGCGCCCGCGGCGTCCAGCTTGCGATGCAGGCCACGCCGCGCAGTCAAGTCGATGACGTCGGTGGCCGCCATGCCATCGCTGACGTCGGTATTGCTGTCGCGGTAGGCGTACGACGACCGGCGCTCATCGCGCGCATCGGGCCGGAACTTGGACGGCACCACCAACCGCAGCGGGATCAGGTCGTCGGTGTCGGCCATGTCATCGAGCTCGGGCGCGTGGATGACCTGGCACTCCCGGTCGAACGCGGTGTGGTCGTGAAACTCCAGGTCATCGAGGTTCCCGAACTCGTTGAACGGGATGATGTCGGTGATTTCGGCGGCTTCAGGATCGAGCCACCGGTTGCGAGCGTTCCGTTTGTCTCCGCCAGGAGAACTCCACGAACGATGCCCCGCCAACCTGAAATATCCTTCTAGTCGTGACCAGAACGTTATCTAGACCAGGAGACGTTAACCAAATCCCAATGTTGCTGGCAACCCGTGGGAGTATTCCGTCGGTGATTGTGACGTGTATCACTGTCATCCGGCGGTGAGATCCGCCACTTGAGTGGTAGGCGGTGCCGACCGCTTCGGCTGGTGTGGATAAAGTTCCCCCGAGCGTCGGGTGCAAACATCAAAGTCAACGAGACAGTGAGTCCATGGATCTTTTCGAGTATCAGGCGAAGGAGCTGTTCGCCAAGCACAACGTGCCCACCACGCCGGGTCGGGTGACCACCGCCGCCGAGGACGCAAAGGCGATTGCCGAGGAAATCGGCAAGCCGGTGATGGTGAAGGCCCAGGTCAAGACGGGTGGACGCGGTAAGGCCGGTGGCGTGAAGTACGCGGCCACGCCCGATGACGCGTTCACCCACGCTCAGAACATCCTCGGTCTTGACATCAAGGGCCACATCGTGAAGAAGCTCCTGGTGTCCGAGGCCAGCGACATCGCCGAGGAGTACTACATGTCCTTCCTGCTCGATCGCGCCAACCGGACCTACTTGGCGATGTGCTCGGTCGAGGGCGGTATGGAGATCGAAGAGGTCGCGGCGACGAAGCCGGAGCGGCTGGCCAAGGTGCCCGTCGACGCCGTCAAGGGCGTAGACCTGGCGTTTGCCCGCTCGATCGCCGAGCAGGGCCACCTGCCCGCCGAGGTGCTCGACGCCGCGGCGGTGACGATCCTGAAGTTGTGGGAGATGTTCGTCGCCGAGGACGCCACGCTGGTCGAGGTCAACCCGCTGGTGCGCACTCCCGACGAGCAGATATTGGCGCTGGACGGCAAGGTCACGCTGGACGGCAACGCCGACTTCCGCCATCCCGACCACGCGCAGTTCGAGGACCGCGATGCCACCGATCCGCTCGAGCTCAAGGCCAAGGAGCACGACCTCAACTACGTGAAGCTCGACGGCGAGGTCGGCATCATCGGCAACGGTGCCGGCCTGGTGATGTCGACGCTGGACGTGGTCGCCTATGCCGGTGAGAAGCACGGCGGCGTAAAGCCGGCCAACTTCCTCGACATCGGCGGCGGCGCGAACGCCGAGATCATGGCGGCCGGTCTCGACGTGGTTCTGGGCGACGAGCAGGTCAAGAGCGTGTTCGTCAACGTCTTCGGCGGCATCACCGCCTGCGACGAGGTGGCGAACGGAATCGTCAACGCGCTGAAGATTCTCGGTGACGCTGCAACCAAGCAGCTGGTCGTCAGGCTTGACGGCAACAATGTCGAGGAGGGCCGCCGCATCCTGGCCGAGGCCAACCATCCGCTGGTGACCGAGGTTGGCACGATGGACGCAGCCGCCGACAAGGCCGCCGAACTAGCCGCGAACGCCTGAGATTCAAAGGACCACAAGACATGTCGATTTTTCTGAACAAGGATTCGAAAGTCATCGTTCAGGGCATCACCGGCGCGGAGGCGACAAGGCACACCGCGCGGATGCTCAAGGCCGGCACCCAGTTGGTCGGCGGTGTCAACGCGCGCAAGGCCGGCACCACCGTCAGTCATAAAGATGAAGATGGCAACGACATCGAGTTGCCCGTTTTCGGCACGGTCGCCGAGGCGATGAAGGAGACCGGCGCGAATGTGTCGGTGGGGTTCGTGCCGCCGAAGTTCGCCAAGGACGCGATGATCGAGGCGATCGACGCCGAGATCCCGTTGCTCGTGGTGATCACCGAGGGAATTCCGGTGCAGGACACAGCATATGCGTGGGCTTACAACGTCACGAAGGGTAAGACCCGGATCATCGGCCCGAACTGTCCGGGCATCATCACTCCGGGAGAGGCGCTGGCCGGCATCACACCGGCGAACATCACAGGCCCGGGTCCGATCGGTCTGGTGTCGAAATCCGGCACACTGACCTATCAGATGATGTTCGAGCTCAACGACTTTGGCTTCTCCACGTCGATCGGTATCGGTGGTGACCCGGTAGTGGGAACCACCCACATCGACGCGATCGAGGCGTTCGAGAAGGACCCCGACACCAAGGTCATCGTGATGATCGGCGAGATCGGCGGCGACGCCGAGGAGCGCGCGGCCGACTACATCAAGGCCAACGTGTCCAAACCGGTCGTCGGCTACGTCGCCGGTTTCACTGCGCCGGAGGGAAAGACGATGGGCCACGCCGGCGCCATCGTGTCGGGTTCGTCGGGCACCGCGGCCGCCAAGAAGGACGCCCTCGAGGCCGCCGGCGTCAAGGTCGGCAAGACACCGTCGGAGACCGCCGCGCTGGCCCGGGAGATCCTGCAGAACCAGTAGCTCTGGGTCACCTCTCCCCGCGAGCGTGCGGTTCTGCCGTGTTCGCGTTGCGAATACCCCGGCGGCATGCCCCAAATGGCGATCGATTAGCCTGGCGAAGTAAATGGCGCACGGTCGCCGCCCACGAGCGTGCGAGTTTGCACACGAATTGCGGCGTGTCGGCCTGCAGACTACGCACGCTCGCGGAAGGACAGAGATGGCGGTTGATCCGCGCATTCCCGTGATCGTCGGCGTGGGCCAGTTCACCGAAAACATCGACGACCCCGGCTACCGGGGCATGTCGGCGGTGGAGCTGGCCACCGCGGCGGCCGGGGCCGCATTGACCGACACCGGTTCCGACACCGATGCCGTCGCCAACGCCGTCGATGTGGTCGTCGGCCTGCGGCAGTTCGAGATCTCCGGGCCGATACCGGCGAAGTTGGGCAGGTCGAACAACTATCCCCGGTCGGTGCTGCGAAGGCTGGGCGCGGACCCGTCCCGCGCAGTAGTCGAACCCGTCGGCGGGCAGGGGCCGCAGAAGCTCGTCACGGAGTTCGGCGGTGCGATCGCGGCGGGCGAGGTCGATGTCGCGATGATCATCGGATCCGAGCCCGGGTCGACGGCCCGGCATTTCGCCGACCGGGACGACAAGCCGGACTTCACCGAGCAGGTCGACGGGCAGCTCGAGGATCGCGGTCATCAGCTTTTCACCTACATCGACGAGTACACCATCGCGCACGGCCTGACCAATGCGCCGGTTCAGTACGGGTTGCTGGAGAACGCCCGTCGCGCCCGGCTCGGCCGCAGCGTGGCCGACTACCGCCAGAAGATGGCCGAGCTGTTCGCCCCGCTCTCGAAAGTCGCTGCCAAGAACCCGCTTTCGTCGTCCCCCGTTGAGCGTTCGGTGTCGGAGATCTTGACCGTCACCGACGACAACCGGATGATCTGCGACCCCTATCCACGGCTGTTGGTGGCCCGCGACCAGGTGAACCAGGGCGCGGCCGCCGTGCTGATGTCCGTCGACGCCGCTCGCCGTCTCGGTGTGCCCGAGGACAAGTGGGTTTATGTGCACGGCCACGCCGACATGGTCGAACAGCCGCTGCTGGAACGCGAAGACCTCGGTGCCAGTCCCGCCTCGGTGCTGGCCGCTCAGGAAGCGTTGCGGGTGGCCGGAATTGGTGTCGACGACATCGCCACCTTCGATCTGTACAGCTGCTTCCCGTTCCCGGTCTTCGTCATCTGCGAGGCGCTCGGCATCGACGGCGACGACCCCCGCGGCTTGACCCTCACCGGCGGGCTGCCCTATTTCGGCGGACCGGGCAACAGCTACTCGCTGCACGGCATCGCCGAGACCGTCAACGAGATGCGCGACAAGCCAGGGCGATTCGGTTTCGTCGGCGCCAACGGCGGCATCATGAGCAAGTACTCGGCGGGCGTTTACTCCACCCTGCCCGCGGACTGGCGGACCGATCGCAGCGTTGAACTCAACGCCGAAATCGCCAATCTGCCGAAGGCGGCCGTGACGAAGAAGGCCGACGGTCCCGCGACCGTCGAAACCTACTCCGTGCACTACGACTGGCCGGTGCGTACCGGTGTCATCGCCGGCCGGCTCGACGCGGACGGCTCCCGGTTCCTGGCCACCACCGAGGACGAGGGCCTCGTCGGGCTGATGTCCGACGGCGATCCGCTCGGCGCACCGATCGTGGTCCGGTCAACGGAGAACGGAAACCGCGCCGCGCTGGCCTAGAGTTCGTGTACCATTTGGTACATGATTACTGACAGCTCCATCGAGATCGATGCACCGGCGTCCCTGGTGTGGGATGTCTTCAGCGACGTCGAGCGGTGGCCGGAGTGGACTGCATCGGTTACCCGCCTCTGCGGCCTGGACGGGCCCGGCATCGCCGTCGGAAAGCGGTTCGAGATCAAACAGCCCCGCATGCCCCGGCTGGTGTGGGAGGTCACCGACGTCGTTCCGGGCGCCTCCTGGACATGGGAGCAGCGCTCCATCGGTGGCCGGACCTTCGCGCGTCACGAGATCGTCCCCGAGTCAGGTGACCGCACGCTCGTCCGCCAGCAGATCGACCAGCAGGGTCCGGTCGGTGGGCTGGTCGGCCTGCTCATGCGCGGGATGACCAAGCGCTATCTTGAGCTCGAGGCGCAGGGGCTGAAGGCGCGCAGCGAGCAGTCGCGACGCATTGATGGCTCGGCCACCTGACGTCGAGCGGCGCCAGCAGCTGCTCGACGCCCTCATCAAGGAATTCGCCGACGGCGGCATCGGTGACCGCTCGCTGCGCGAAGTCGCCGATGCGGTCGGCACCAGCCACCGCATGCTGCTGCACCACTTCGGGTCCCGCAACGAAATGCTGCTGGCGATCGTCGAGGAGGTGGAGCACCGCCAAATGGCCTTACTTCCAGACGGTTTCACCGAGCCGGCGGACGGGATGGCTGCCATGTGGGCGGACCTTCGTCGGCCCGAATTGCGCCCGTTCGAGCGGCTCTTCTTCGAGTGCTATGCCCGCGGGGCGCAGGGCGAGCAGCCGTTCAACCGCATGGTGCCGGGTGCCGTCGATTCCTGGCTTACCGAAGTGGACGCAGTCACCGACGGTTCGAGCGAACCGGCGCTGGTGCGCCTCGGGCTGGCGGTAGCCCGCGGTCTGTTGCTCGATCTGGTGGCCACCGACGACGAAGCAGGCGTCGATGCGGCCGCTCAGACGTTCGTCGATCTGCTCCGACGGGCCGCCTAGACCAGGGCGGTCAGCTTGCCCGCGAGCCGTTCCACGTAGCCGGCGATCTGGTCTTCGTCGCGATCGGGCAACCCGAACAGCACCTCGGTGACACCGAGTTCGGCCCAGCGGGCCAATTTCTCGGGGTCGGGCTTGAAGTCCAGCGCCACGATCTGCGGTGCGCCGTCGCGGCCCGCGGCCGCCCAGGTGTCCTGCAGCAGCTTCACCGGTTCGTCGATGTCGAAGTCGCGCGGGGTGGTGATCCAGCCGTCGGCCGACCGGGCGATCCACTTGAAGTTCTTCTCGGTGCCCGCCGCCCCGACCAGCACCGGGATGTGGGCCTGCACCGGCTTGGGCCACGCCCAGCTGGGCCCGAAGTTGACGAACTCGCCCTCAAAGGACGCTTCCTCCTCGGTCCACAACGCCCGCATGGCCTCCAGGTACTCCCGCAGCATGGTGCGCCGCCGCCCGGGCGGCACGTTGTGATCGGCGAGTTCGTCAGTGTTCCAACCGAATCCGACGCCCAGGCTGACCCGGCCGCCGGACAGATGATCCAGCGTGGCGATCGACTTCGCCAGCGTGATCGGGTCGTGCTCGACCGGCAGCGCCACCGCCGTCGACAGCCGCACCCGCGACGTCACCGCCGCGGCGGTGCCGAGGCTGACCCACGGATCCAGCGTGCGCATGTAGCGGTCGTCGGGCAGCGACTCGTCGCCGGTGGTCGGGTGCGCGGCCTCCCGCTTGACCGGGATGTGCGTGTGCTCGGGCACGTAGAACGTGTGGAAACCGTGCTCGTCGGCGAGCTTGGCAGCGGCCGCCGGGGTGATGCCGCGGTCACTGGTGAAAAGCACGAGCCCGTAGTCCATGCCCAGAATTAGAACGTGTTTCAGTCCGCCACCGCAAGCGGGCCGCCGGCTGGGGGCTGCTGGGGTTGGTTATTTGGCCCTCGCGGATGACGCGATGAAATTACGATCGATCGGCGTTGACAAATGGACCGATTTCGAAGCGCGCCGACAGGCGCCGTCTCTGGCGTGCGCTGCTCCGGGTCCTGTCCGGCTATCGCTGGCATATCCTCGGCGCGGCCGGACTCGCCGCGTTCGTCCTCGGCTGGATCGGCCTGCATGACTACTGGAATCACTATGCCGAGAACCGGGAGTCTCCCGGGCCGTCGGATCTGGCCTACCAAAGCCTGAAACTCTTCCTGCTGAACTCCCCGGACGACACGGACATGCCAATCACGCTCGACATCGCCCGATTCCTCGCCCCCGCCGTATTCGGCTGGGCCGGCATCAGCGCGCTGGGAATGGTGTTTCGCGATCGGTTGCAGCAGATGCGTATTCCGGCCATGCGTGGGCATGTGGTGATCTGCGGTCTCGGTTACGTGGGCAGCGTTTTTCTGCGCAACCTCCGTGATGCGGCGGAGCGGGTGGTCGTCGTTGAGGCAGACCCGGCGCACCCGAACATCCAGCTGTGTCGGGAACTCCGAGTCCCCGTCATAACCGGCGATGCGCAGCTGCAGCGGACGCTGGAAGCCGCGGGGGTGCGCCGGGCTGCTCGCCTCCTCGCAGTGACGCCGCACGACGCGGTGAACACCGAGATCGTCACGAACGCGCGGTTGATTGCGCAGCACCGCAAAATAATGAAGCCCTTGCACTGCCTGGCCCTGATCTCCGATCCCGAACTGTGCCAAGTGATCCGCATCGCGGAGTCCAGATCCACCCAGGGGTCGGTAAAGATCGATTTCTTCAACATCGACGATGTCAGCGCACGGTTGATACTGGACAACGCTCCCCTCGACATCGACTGCGGGCGCCCACACATCCTCATCGCTCATCTCGATCCGCTGGGACTCGCGCTCGTTTGGCACGCGGCCCGCGATTGGCACGACAAGCGGCCGGCAGGGGTGACCGCTCGGCTGCAGGTCACCGTGGTCGACGACGGCGACACGCGCCTGGAAGATCTCAAAGCGCGGTGTCCGGATCTCGAGCGGGTCTGCGAATTCACCTGCGTGTCCTCGACCGGTGGCATCCACGGTCTGACCGGCTGTCTGGCCGACAAGCCGCCGTTGACCTGTGCTTATGTCACGGCTTACCGCGACGAGCAGGCGCTCGAAACCGCGCTGAAGCTTCGGCATGAACTACCGGACGATGTGCGCATCGTGGTGGCACTATCCCGTGCGCACGGGGTGGCGCGGTTGGTGAACGACATCAAGAACGCGGCGTTGATGTCGAGACTGACGGTGTTCCAGACCCTTGAGCGCGGCTGCACGGTTGAACTGGTTCGCGGCGGATCATTCGAGACGATGGCGCAGGCCTTCCATCGCCACTACTGCGAGCTACAACGGCGCAAGGGTAACCAAGCGAAGTCCTGGGACGAGTTGTCCGAGACCAAGAAGGAGTCGAACCGCCTGGCGGCGCGATATCCCGGTAAAGCTCGCCATGATCGGATGCGAGATCGGGCCGTTGCGCAGTTGGAGCCCGGACCCACCCGCTTTCGCGTTCAGAGATGGGGAGATCGACAAGCTCGCGGCGCACGAGCACGCGCGCTTCATGGAGGAGCGCAGAGACGCATCTCCCGAGGAGAACTCGGCGCGCTATGCCGAGTTGTTCAGTGAACTGACCGAGGAGAACAAAGAGCTCGACCGCGATGCGGTCAGGGCCATCCCGGCGATCCTCGCGTCGGTGGGGCTGCAGGTGAATCGCATCCGGCCGACCTGACTTTCCGTGACGCCGTGCATCGGGCTGGCAACGCGTTGCGGTGTAGGGCAAACGGGACGTCGACATCATCCTCGTCGCGAGAGCGGGATCGACGCTCCCGTGCTGCTTCGGCCTGACTCGGGGTGCGCTAGCGTGGTGGTCGAATCGCTCACGCGGTCCGACTTCACGAATCGGTGAACGGCGATCCGACGCAGCGTCGCGGGGAGCGGCGCCCCAACAAATGCAGGAGAGGTCATGACCTACCCGCCTGGTAGCTCCGGATACCCGCCCGGCCAGCAGCCGACCACCCAGTTCAGCCAGCCCACCCAGCAGTTCGGCAAGGTCGAACAATCGCCCCAGGCCGCTGCGGGTCCAAGCAAGCTGCCGGTGTACCTGCTCGCCGCCGTCGCGGCGCTCGGGCTGGCCGTCTACCTGTCCAGCTTCGGGCCGATGTTCACCATCAGCAGCACCGACTTCCCGCAGCTGGGCAGCGCCAGCGGCACGTCGCTGGGTCTGGGTCTCGCCGTGGTGGCGTCGCTGCTGGCCGCGCTGCTCGCCGGGGCCAGCCTGCTCCCCAAGCAGCCGTCCTTCACCGGGGTTGTCGCGGCGGTCTCCGTCCTCGCCTTTCTGCTGGTGGTCGCGGAGGTGATCAACAAGCCGGAGGGTGTCACCATCGACTGGGCGCTCTACCTCGTCATCGTGTTCACCCTGCTGCAGGCGCTGACCGCGGTCGGTGCGCTGCTCCTCGACGCCGGGATCATCACGCCGCCCGCGCCGCGGCCGAAGTACGAGCAGCAGCAGTACGGCCAGTACGGCGGGTACTACGGCCAGCAGCACGGGCTGCCTCAGGGCGGCGCTCCGCAACAGCGCCCGGGGTACCCGTCGCAGTACGGCGGTTATCCGGGCGGACCGGCCTCCGGCGGGTTCACCGCGGCCGGACCCCAGGGTGGCCCGCCGACGCCGCCCACCGGATTCCCGACCTACGGTCAGCCGCAGCCGTCCAGCTCGTCGGCCCCCACCAGCCAGGTTCCGGCGCAACCGAATGCGTCTTCTTCGTCGCCTCAGTCCGGCCCCGCGCCGTCGTAATCAGGGCCTCGCGTGCGTGAAGGCCGCGCGCGTGAGTGACGAGCGATACCGCTAGTGGTGGAGAAGCCCCCGCACACGGGTGGTGCCCCCAGGCCGGCCGGCAGTCACCAGGCTCGTGAGCTGCTGCGGGTTGCATTCGGGCCGTCCCTGGTGGCGCTGGTCATCATTGCCGCGGTGACGCTGCTGCAGCTGCTCATCGCCAACAGCGACATGACGGGCGCGCTCGGCGCGATCGCCAGCATGTGGCTGGGTGTGCACCAGGTGCCGGTGTCGATCGGCGGCCGCGAGCTCGGCGTGATGCCGCTGCTGCCGGTGCTGGCGATGGTGTGGGGGACGGCGCGGACGACGGCCGCCGCCACGTCGCCGGGGGCGTCCTGGTTCGTCATCCGCTGGATCGTCGCCTCGGCGCTGGGCGGCCCCCTGCTGATCGCCGCCATCTCGCTGGCCGTCGTCCACGACGCCGCCTCGGTGCTCACCGAATTGCAGACGCCCAATGCGCTGCGCGCGTTCGCCGGCGTGCTGGGCGTGCACGCCATCGGGGCCGCGATCGGGGTCGGGTCGCGGGTGGGCAGGCGCGCGTTGGCCGCAACCGGGCTGCCCGAGTGGACCGCCGATGCCGGACGGGCCGCGGTGGTCGGGGTGCTGGCGCTGGTGGGGTTGTCCGGCGTGCTGACGGCCCTGTCGCTGGTGGTGCACTGGTCGACCATGCACGAGCTGTACACGATCACCGACTCGGTGTTCGGCCAGTTCAGCCTGACGGTGTTGTCGGTGCTCTATCTGCCCAACGTCGTCGTCGGGACGTCGGCGGTTGCGGTCGGGTCCAGCGCGCACGTCGGGCTGGCGACATTCAGTTCGTTCACCGTGTTCGGCGGTGATATCCCTGCATTGCCGGTGCTGGCGGCCGTGCCGACGCCACCACTTGGCCCGGTGTGGGTGGCGCTGCTGATCGTCGCGGCGGCCTCGGCTGTGGCGGTCGGCCAACAGTGCGCCCGCCGGGCGCTGGCGCTGTGGCCCGCGCTGGGCAAGCTGGTCATCGCATCGGCGCTCGCCGCCGTGACCATGGCGCTGCTCGGCTACGCCGGCGGTGGCCAGCTGGGCAACTTCGGCCACGTCGGCGTGGACCAGGCCACCTTCGGACCCGCGGTCTTCCTCTGGTTCGTCGGGATCGGCGGGCTTACCGTCGCTATGGCGGGCGGCATCGCCCGGCCGCCCAGGGCGCCCAAACCGGTCCTGGAGCCCGAACCCGCGCTCGATACCGAACCGGAACCCGAACCCGCGCCGGCGGTCGATGTCGAGGCGCCGCCCGACCAGGACATCCCGCCCGGCACGGACGACCTGCCCGACCCGGAAGACCTGATCGACCTCGACGACCACGACGGCACGCCGGGCCCGACCGGCGACGAGACACGCCGAACCGACGATTAGGCTCAGCGCGTGCAGCAACCGCTCCCTGTGCCCCCGAGCGCACCGGCGCGGGTGGTGGTGCTGGCGTCCGGCACGGGTTCACTGTTGCAGTCCCTGCTCGAGTCGGCGGTCGGCGACTACCCCGCGCGGGTGGTGGCGGTCGGCGTGGACCGCGACTGCGCGGCGGTCGGCATCGCGGCCGCCGCATCGGTGCCGTGCTACCAGGTGCGGCTGGCGGACTATCCCGACCGTGACGCCTGGGATGCCGCCATGACCGACGCCACTGCGGCACACGAACCCGACCTGGTGGTATCCGCGGGCTTTATGAAAATTCTCGGCCCGCAGTTTCTTTCACGGTTTCCCGGACGCGTGGTGAACACTCATCCGGCACTGCTGCCATCCTTCCCCGGTGCGCACGCGGTGGCCGAGACGCTGGAGCACGGTGTGAAGGTCACCGGATGCACCGTGCACCTGGTGGACTCCGGGACCGACACCGGTCCGATTCTGGCCCAGCAGCCCGTCCCGGTGCTCGACGGCGATGACGAAGCCACCCTGCACGAGCGAATCAAAGTCGTCGAACGGCGCCTGCTGGTGGATGTCCTTTCCGCGCTGGCGACCGGCGGGGTGACCTGGATCGGACGAAAGGCGACCATAGGATGACTGGCGACGGGCGGCGGCCGATCCGGCGCGCATTGATCAGCGTGTACGACAAGACGGGTCTGCCCGAGCTGGCCCGGGGCCTGCATGAGGCCGGGGTGGACATCGTCTCAACCGGCTCTACGGCCAAAACCATTGCGGGCGCGGATGTTCCGGTTACGCCGGTGGAGGACGTCACTGGGTTCCCCGAGGTTCTCGACGGCCGGGTCAAGACCCTGCACCCGCATGTGCACGCCGGGCTGCTGGCCGATCTGCGCAAGCCCGAGCACGCGGCGGCACTGGAGAAACTCGGCATCGCGGCATTCGATCTCGTGGTGGTGAACCTCTATCCCTTCACCGAGACGGTCGACTCCGGCGCCGATGTCGACGAGTGCGTGGAACAGATCGATATCGGCGGCCCGTCGATGGTTCGCGCCGCGGCCAAGAACCACCCCAGCGTGGCGGTGGTGGTCGATCCGCTCGGCTACGACGGCGTGCTGGCGGCGGTTCGAACCGGCGGGTTCACGCTTGCGGAGCGGAAGATCCTGGCGTCGTTGGCTTTTCGTCATACCGCTGAATACGACGTGGCGGTGGCGAGCTGGATGGGGGAGACGCTGGCTCCCGGAGAAGACTCTGCGGCGGCGTCCTTACCTCCCTGGCTCGGCGGGACGTGGCGGCGTACCGGTGTGCTGCGTTACGGCGAGAACCCGCATCAGCAGGCGGCCCTCTACAGCGGCGACTCGGCGTGGCCCGGCCTGGCGCAGGCCGAGCAGCTGCACGGAAAAGAGATGTCCTACAACAACTTCACCGACGCCGACACCGCGTGGCGGGCCGCCTTCGACCACGAGCAGACCTGCGTGGCCATCATCAAGCACGCCAATCCGTGTGGCATCGCGATCTCGTCGGTGTCGGTCGCCGATGCGCACCGCAAGGCGCATGAGTGTGACCCGCTGAGCGCGTTCGGCGGCGTCATCGCAGCCAACATCGAGGTGAGCGTCGAGATGGCCGAGACCGTCGCCGACATCTTCACCGAGGTCATCATCGCGCCGGCCTACGAGAACGGCGCGGTGGAAGTTCTTGCGCGCAAAAAGAATATCCGCGTGTTGCTGGCGTCAGAACCCATGTCGGGTGGGATTGAGGCCCGCCAGATCAGCGGCGGCCTACTGTTGCAACAGCGCGACGCCCTCGACACACCCGGTGACGATCCGGTCAACTGGACGCCGGCCACCGGCTCGCCCGCCGACCCCGCAACTCTGGCCGATCTCACCTTTGCGTGGCGGGCCTGCCGCGCGGTGAAGTCGAACGCGATCGTCATCGCCGCGGACGGCGCCACCGTCGGTGTCGGGATGGGCCAGGTGAACCGCGTCGACGCGGCGCGGCTGGCGGTGGAACGCGCCGGGGAGCGGGTGCGCGGCGCGGTGGCCGCGTCCGACGCGTTCTTCCCGTTCCCGGACGGGTTGGAGACGCTGACCAACGCGGGGGTGAAGGCGATCGTGCATCCCGGCGGGTCGATGCGCGACGACGTCGTCACCGAAGCCGCAGCCGAGGCGGGCGTCACGCTCTACGTCACCGGGGCCCGCCATTTCGCGCACTGACTTTCCTCCCGCGAGAAGACGTGGACACGCACGCGACACGCCGCAATTCATCCGACTTTGCGTTCCCCAGCCTGCGCGTGGGGCCGAGCTCGCGGGAGGGGCCGAGTGGCACGTTTGGACAGCCGTCGTAGCGTGGAGTAGTGATGCCATCTAAGGATCTGCCCCGGACCGTCGGCGAGCTACGAGCCTCCGGCCATCGCGAGCGGGGAGTCAAGCAGGAAATACGGGAGAACTTGCTGGCCGCGCTGGCCGAGGGCCGCGACATGTGGCCGGGCATCCTGGGCTTCGAGGACACCGTGTTGCCCCGGCTCGAGCGGGCGCTGATCGCGGGCCACGATGTGGTTCTGCTCGGTGAACGCGGTCAGGGCAAGACCCGGCTGCTGCGCGCACTGTCCGGCTTGCTCGACCGCTGGACACCGGTGATCGCGGGTTCTGAGCTGGGCGAGCACCCGTACACCCCGATCACGCCGGGCTCGATCCGGCGCGCCGCCGAGATGGGTGACGCCCTGCCGGTGGCGTGGCGGCACCGCAGCGAGCGGTACACCGAGAAGCTGGCCACCCCGGACACCAGCGTGGCCGACCTGGTCGGCGACATCGACCCGATCAAGGTGGCCGAGGGGCGCAGCCTCGGCGACCCGGAAACCATTGCCTACGGCCTGATCCCACGGGCCCATCGCGGCATCGTCGCGGTCAACGAGCTGCCCGACCTTGCCGAACGCATCCAGGTGTCGATGCTCAACGTGATGGAGGAGCGCGACATCCAGGTGCGCGGCTACACGCTGCGGCTGCCGCTGGACGTGGTCGTTGTCGCCAGCGCCAACCCCGAGGACTACACCAATCGCGGCCGCATCATCACCCCGCTCAAGGACCGGTTCGGGGCCGAGATCCGCACGCACTACCCGCTGGAACTCGACGCCGAGGTCGGCGTCATCCACCAGGAGGCGCACCTGGCTGCGGAAATGCCCGAGTACCTGTTGCAGATCCTCGCCCGGTTCGCCCGGAATCTGCGCGAGTCGAATTCCGTCGACCAGCGATCGGGGGTGTCGGCACGGTTTGCGATCGCGGGGGCCGAGACGGTGGCCGCCGCCGCGCGGCACCGCTCCGCCGTGCTCGGCGAACAGGATCCGGTGGCCCGGGTGGTCGACCTCGGCACGGTGATCGACGTCTTGCGCGGCAAGCTGGAATTCGAGTCCGGCGAGGAGGGCCGCGAGCAGGCGGTGCTCGAGCACCTGCTGCGGCGGGCAACCGCCGACACCGCGCAGCGGTTGCTCGGGGGCATCGACGTCGGACCGCTGGTGATCGCGATCGAGGGCGGTTCGGCCGTCACCACCGGTGATCGGGTGTCGGCGAGGGACGTGCTGGCGGCGGTACCCGAAGTGCCCGCGATCGCCAAGGTCCAAGAGCGTCTCGACGCTGCGTCCGACGGCCAGCGCGCCGCCGCAGTCGAACTGGCGCTCGAGGCGCTTTATCTGGCCAAGCGGATCGACAAGGTGTCCGGCGAAGGCGAGACGGTTTATGGCTAAACACCGGCATGCGCGGGCGTCGCGGTACTCCGCCTACACCGGCGGGCCCGATCCGCTGGCGCCGCCGGTTGATCTGCGCGAGGCGCTGGAGGCGATCGGGCAGGACGTGATGGAGGGCAGCTCACCGCGCCGCGCTCTGTCCGAGCTGCTGCGGCGCGGCACCCAGAACATGCGCGGTGCCGACAAGCTGGCCGCCGAGGCGAACCGGCGTCGCCGGGAATTGTTGCAGCGCAACAACCTCGACGGCACCCTGCAGGAGGTCAAGAGGCTGCTCGACGAGGCGGTGCTGGCCGAACGCAAGGAACTGGCCCGCGCGCTCGACGACGACGCCCGGTTCCAGGAGATGCGGATCGAGTCGCTGCCGCCGTCGCCGGCGAAGGCCGTGCAGGAACTGTCCGACTACGAGTGGCGCAGCGCCGAGGCGCGCGAAAAGTACGAGCAGATCAAGGATCTGCTCGGCCGAGAGATGCTCGATCAACGGTTCGCCGGGATGAAGCAGGCATTGGAGAACGCCACCGACGAGGACCGCCAGCGGGTCAACGAAATGCTGGACGACCTGAATGACTTGCTGGACAAGCATTCTCGCGGCGAGGACACGCAGCAGGACTTTGATGAGTTCATGCAAAAGCACGGCGAGTTCTTTCCGGAGAACCCGCGCAACGTGGAGGAACTGCTGGACTCGCTGGCGCAGCGCGCGGCCGCCGCGCAGCGATTCCGCAACAGCCTGTCGCCCGACCAACGCGCCGAGCTGGATGCGTTGGCGCAGCAGGCATTCGGCTCGCCGACGTTGATGAACGCGCTCAACCGGCTCGATGCGCACCTGCAGTCGGCCCGGCCGGGCGAGGACTGGACCGGCTCGTCACAGTTCTCCGGCGACAACCCGATGGGCATGGGCCAAGGCACCCAGGCGCTTTCCGACATCGCCGAACTCGAACAGCTTGCCGAGGCGTTGTCGCAGAGCTACGCGGGCGCGACGATGGACGACGTCGACCTCGATGCGTTGGCTCGCCAGCTCGGAGAGGAGGCGGCGGTCGATGCGCGCACGCTGGCCGAGCTGGAGCGGGCGCTGGTCAACCAGGGCTTTATGGACCGCGGCTCCGACGGGCGGTGGCGGCTGTCGCCGAAGGCCATGCGCCAGCTCGGGCAGGCCGCGTTGCGCGATGTGGCGGAGCAGCTGTCGAGCCGGCACGGTGAACGCGACACCCGGCGGGCCGGGGCCGCCGGTGAACTGACCGGCGCGACACGGCCGTGGCAGTTCGGCGACACCGAGCCCTGGAACGTCACCCGTACGTTGACCAACGCCGTGCTGCGGCAAGCCGGCTCCGGGGCCGGCGTGGCCGACGGCGCCGGCGCGCGCATCGCGATCACCGTCGACGACGTCGAGGTTTCCGAGACCGAGACCCGCTCGCAGGCCGCGGTGGCACTGCTGGTGGACACCTCGTTCTCGATGGTGATGGAGAACCGCTGGCTGCCGATGAAACGCACCGCGCTGGCACTCAACCATCTTGTCAGCACGCGCTTCCGTTCGGATGCGTTGCAGATCATCGCATTTGGCCGCTACGCCCGGACGGTGACCGCCGCCGAGCTGACCGGACTTGAGGGCGTCTACGAGCAGGGCACCAACCTGCACCATGCGCTCGCCCTGGCCGGGCGGCATCTGAGCCGCCATCCCGATGCGCAGCCCGTCGTGCTCGTCGTCACCGACGGCGAACCCACCGCGCACCTGGAGGGATATGGAGACGGCGCTGGGCCCGATTCGGCGGCTCGGCCGCCGGGTGTGTTCTTCGACTACCCGCCACACCCGCGGACGATCGCCCACACCGTGCGCGGCTTCGACGATGTCGCCCGATTGGGTGCGCAGGTCACCATCTTCCGGCTCGGCAGCGACCCCGGCCTCGCCCGGTTCATCGACCAGGTCGCGCGGCGGGTCGAGGGCCGGGTCGTGGTGCCCGATCTGGACGGACTCGGTGCCGCGGTGGTCGGCGACTATCTGCGCTCGCGGCGACGCCGTTAGGCGGATTTGCGCTTCTTGCGCTTGACGGCGACTTTGCCCCACAGCGAGAAGCCGCAAATCTTGACGTACGGAGCACCCGGCGAACCCTCGCCGGTCACGCTCTGGTCGAACGTGCCCATCACTCCGTGACCACGAAGATCCACGTTCACCTCGGGTGGCACCAGGATCGTCTGCCCGCCCATGATCGAGTAGGTGTGGATCTCCACCTGCGGCGTGGTGAAGTCGGCGTAGCGCAGGTCCACCACGCCGCCGCCCCACAGGGCGAAGGTGGTCAGCCGCTTCGGCACGTTCCACCGGCCGCGACGCTCGAATCCGCTCAAAATCGCCAAGAGCAGCGTCGACGGCGCCGGGCGGCACGGGCCACTTCTTCGCTCGGTGGTCAGCGCACCGGGCAGATCGGCACTCAGACGTGCCAGTTCGTTATAGGTCTTGGCCGCGTATGCCCTGGTCAGGCGGTCCTCATACTCGCCCATCTGGAGGCGACCCTGGGCGGCAGCGTCGGACAGCAGCTGCGCGATCTGCATGCGATCGGTGTCCGCAGCCGGCTCTGACCTGTTCCGCGACGCCGGAGTGCTCATCACCATCGAGCCTACGACGAAGCTGCGAAGAAGCACAGGCGAGTCACCGAGTTTGCGCGAGGTACTGCTCGAAGGTGGTCGTTCCGACCGGGTTCTCTGGGACCAGGTTGGCTCCCGACCTCAGGCCTGCGACGATGCCGCCGGGAACCGGAAGGGAGACCACTCTGCGGCGGCTGTCGCGTGCGGCCAGATACATTCGCCCGAGCTCGGTGTGCTCGTGTTCAACGGGACCGCCGATGTCGGCCACCCGACCCGCCGGGCCGGCGTCGACAAGAGAAACCAGGTGGGTCGCCACATCCCGGGTGTCGATCGGCTGGAAGCGCACGCCGCGAATCGCCATCAACAGCGGAAAGAATCGCTGGATGGAGAACATGGTCTCGACCAGATCGTGGAACTGCGCAACCCGCACCACCGTGTGGCCGAGGCCGGACGCGGCCAACGCTTGCTCGACGCGCAACTTGGCCTTGTAGTAGGGCAGCGGGATGCGATCGATGCCGACGATCGACACGTAGATGATGTTCGCGACACCCGCGCGGCGCGCCGCGTCGATGAGGTTGTGGGCGGACACCACGTCCTTGCCGCGGGTGCCCTGCGTCGCGCAGTGCACGATCACGTCCACACCGTCGACGGCCGCGTCGATGCCGTCGCCGGTGAGCAGGTCACCCTGCTGCCAATGGATGCCGGTGTAGCCGACGTGATGCCGCCTGCTCAGCGCCCGCACCCGATGGCCGGCTTCGGTGGCCTCGGGCACCACCCGGTGCCCGAGTGTGCCAGTCGCCCCGGTGATCAGCACGCTCGTTGCCATGAGCCCACACTAGGTTTCGACGGGCGCAAAGAAAAACGGGTACCTGCCGCTCAGTTCACCCAGTTCGGCGGACGCTTCTGCAGAAAGGCCAGCATCCCTTCGCGGGCTTCCTCGGAGAGGAACAACCGGGCCGACTCTTCGGTCAGTTCCTCCGCGCGACGGTCGAATCCCTCCAGGATGGCCGCCGTGGTCGCGGCCTTCGATGCCGCGAGCCCCTGCGGCGAGCCCTTGCTCAGCTCCGCGGTGATCTCGGCGACCGACGCGGCGACGTCGTCGGTCGCGAACGTCACCAGACCGATTGCCGCCGCCTCGTCTGCGCCGAACTTCTCCCCGGTCACGAAATAGCGGCCGGCGGCGCGCGCCGACATCTTCGGCAGCAGCGTCAGGGAGATGATCGACGGCGCCACCCCGATCCGCGCCTCGGTCAGCGCGAACGTGCTGCTGCGCCCGGCGACGACGATGTCGCACGCGCCGACCAGGCCGAGGCCCCCGGCGCGGACATGGCCGTCGATTGCGCCGACGACCGGCATCGGCAACTCAAGGATGCGGCGCAGCAGGCGGGTCAGTTCGCCTGCGCGGTCGACGGCCACGTCACCCAGATCGCGTCCGGCGGCCTCCGCGAGATCTGCTCCCGCGCAGAACGTTCCGCCGGTGTGAGTGAGGACAACGGTTCGTACCCCGGACTCTTCGGTGGCGTCGGTGAGGCCCTGATGCAGCTGGTCGACCAGCTTGCTGGACAGCGCGTTGCGGTTTTCCGGCGAATCAAGTGTCAGCCGGGCGACGCTGCCCTCGACGGTGTAGTGGACGAGAGTGCTCATCAGTACGAGCGTGGCAGACCCAGTGAGGTCTGCGCGACGAAGTTGAGCACCATCTCGCGGCTGACCGGCGCGATTCGGGCCAACTTCGACGCGGTCACCGCCGCGGCGATGCCGTACTCCTTGGTCAGCCCGTTGCCGCCCAGCGACTGCACGGCCTGGTCGACCGCCCGCACCGAAGCCTCGGCCGCGGCGTACTTGGCCATGTTCGCCGCTTCGGCCGCACCCACGTCGTCGCCGCCGTCGTAGAGCGTCGCCGCCTTCTGCATCATCAGCTTGGCGAGTTCGATCTCGATGTGGTTCTGCGCCAACGGATGTGACAAACCCTGGTGTGCGCCGATCGGCGTCTTCCACACCTTGCGGGTCTTGACGTAGTCGACCGCCTTGCCGATCGCGAAGCGGCCCATCCCCACCGCGCTGGCCGCGCCCATGATGCGCTCCGGGTTCAGCCCGGCGAACAGCTGGGCGATGGCGGCGTCCTCCGAGCCCACCAAGGCGTCGTAGGGCAAGCGCACGTCGTCGATGAACACCTGGAACTGGCTTTCCGGGCTGACCAGTTCCATCTCGATCTTGGTCCAGCTCAAGCCCGGCGTATCGGTCGGCACCACAAATAGCGCGGGCCGAAGGGATTCGGACTTCGCCCCTGTGCCGGATTGGGTGCGGCCGACGATGAGCACCGCCTGGGCCTGGTCGATGCCCGAGATGAACACCTTCTGGCCATTGAGGATCCAGTCGCCGCCCTCTCGGCGGGCGGTGGTGGTGATGCGGTGAGAGTTCGACCCGGCGTCGGGTTCGGTGATGGCGAACGCCATGGTGATGGAGCCGTCGGCAATGCCGGGCAGCCAGCGCTTCTTCTGATCCTCGGTGCCGAACTTGGCGATGATGGTTCCGTTGATGGCGGGAGAGACCACCATCAGTAGTAGCGCGCACCCGCTAGCCGCCATCTCCTCCATCACCAGCGACAGCTCATACATGCCGGCTCCGCCGCCGCCGTACTCCTCGGGCAGGTTGACCCCGACGAAGCCGAGTTTGCCTGCCTCTTCCCACAATTCGTCGGTGTGCTCGCCGGCGCGGGCCTTCTCCAGGTAGTAGTCCTGGCCGTAGTTGGCGGCCATCGCGGCGACCGCCTTGCGCAGCGCCTGCTGTTCTTCGGTCTCGATATAGCTCATTGTTCTCCTCCGGGGTCGTCCACACGGGCAAGCACGGCACCGACGTCGACCTGCTGGCCGGGCTCGACATTGAGTTCGGCAAGCACGCCGTCGCTGGGCGCGGTCAGGGTGTGTTCCATCTTCATGGCCTCCAGCCAGATCAGCGGCTGCCCAGCGGACACCGCGTCGCCGACCGCGGCGCCAACCCGCACAACGGATCCGGGCATCGGCGCCAGCAGCGAACCCAGCGCGACGGTCGCGTCGGGATCGGGGAACCGCGGCAGCGCCGTGAGCGCCACCGGACCCAGCGGAGAATCGACGAAGACCTCATCGCCGTAGCGGGCCACCTCGAACGGGCGGTCCACCCCGTCGACGGCCAGCACGACATCCTCGGGCGTTGCGGAGACCAGCGTCACACCGTCGTGGTCGGGCAGCTCTATTCCGTTGCGGCCGAACCGGTACCGGATGTCGTGGTGCTCGCCGGCACCGTCGCCGTACCGCTTCGCCTGGAAGACCGATGCAAGATTGCGCCATCCGCTCGGAGCGGCGGCAAACACCGTTGCGGCGCGGCGATTCTGCGCGGCGTCGGCGAGCGCGGCGGCCAGCGCCGACAGCCGGACCGCGGCCGGATCGCTCAGCGGAGCGGCGAGTTCGGTCAGGCCGTGGGTGTCGAAGAATGCGGTGTCGGTGGCGCCGTCGAGGAAGGCCGGATGGCGCAGCACGTTGACGAGCAGGTCGCGGTTGGTGCGCATCCCGTGTATGCGGGCGCGGGCCAGCGCATCGGCCAGTACGCCGGCGGCCTGACGGCGCGTAGGAGCGTACGAGATCACCTTGGCCAGCATCGGGTCGTAGAACACCGATACCGATGAGCCGTTGACGATTCCGGAGTCGACGCGGATATCACCGGGCACGTCGAAACGGTGCACGGTGCCCGCTTGCGGCTGCCAGCCCTTGGCCGGGTCCTCGGCGTAGAGCCGTGCCTCGATCGAATGGCCCCGCGACGGCGGCGGTTCGGCGTCGAGTTCACCACCCGCGGCCACCTGCAGTTGCAGCTCCACCAGGTCGAGACCGGTGGTCGCCTCGGTGACGGGATGCTCGACCTGCAGCCGGGTGTTCATCTCCAGGAAGAAGAAGTCGCCATTATGGTCGGCCATGAACTCGACGGTGCCGGCGCCGGTGTAGCCGATCGCGCCCGCGGCCAGCCGGGCCGCGTCGAACAGCTTGGCGCGCATGCCCGGTGTGCGCTCGACGAGCGGGGACGGGGCTTCTTCGATGATCTTCTGGTGGCGGCGCTGGATGGAGCATTCGCGTTCGCCGACGGCCCACACCGTGCCGTGCTGGTCGGCGAGCACCTGGACCTCAACGTGGTGGCCGGTCGCCAGGTAGCACTCGCAGAACACCGTGGGATCGCCGAACGCCGACTGCGCCTCGCGGCGGGCCGCCGCCACTTCGCCCGGCAGCGCGGCCAATTCGCGCACCACCCGCATGCCGCGGCCGCCGCCACCCGCGGACGCCTTGATCAGCACCGGCAGCGCCTCGGCGGTGATGGAATCGGGATCGAGCTCGTCGAGCACCGGCACGCCCGCTGCGGCCATCATCTTCTTGGCTTCGATCTTGGAGCCCATTGCGGCGACCGCTTCCACCGGCGGCCCGATCCACGTCAACCCGGCATCCTGCACGGCCGACGCGAATTCCGGGTTCTCCGAGAGGAATCCGTAACCCGGGTGGATGGCGTCGGCACCGGCTGCGCGCGCCGCCGCGATCAGCTGTTCGGCGTCCAGATAGCCGTCTCGCCCCTCGAGCCGGACGCGGGCGTCGGCCTCGGCGACGTGTGGCGAGCCGGCATCCGGGTCGGTGTATACCGCGACCGTGCCGATCCCGAGTCGACGGCAGGTGGCGAACACCCGCCGCGCGATCTCACCGCGGTTGGCCACCAGAACTCGACTGATCATCTTCAACTCACATCCGGAAGACGCCGAAGTTGGACGTGCCTCGCACTGGCGCATTCGTGATGGCGGACAAGCACATTCCCAGCACGGTGCGGGTGTCACGCGGGTCGATCACCCCGTCGTCGTAGAGCCGGCCGGACAGGAACATCGGCAGCGACTCCGCCTCGATCTGCGCCTCGACCGCACTGCGCAGGGCGGCGTCGGCCTCCTCGTCGAACTGCTGGCCGCGCGCCTCGGCGGCCGCGCGGCTGACGATGGATAGCACGCCGGCCAACTGCGCGCCGCCCATCACGGCGGACTTGGTGCTGGGCCAGGCGAACAGGAACCGGGGGTCGTATGCCCGTCCGCACATGCCGTAGTGGCCCGCGCCGTAGGACGCACCGATCAACAGCGAGATGTGCGGCACGGTGGAATTGGACACGGCGTTGATCATCATCGAGCCGTGCTTGATCATCCCGCCTTCCTCGTACTGCTTGCCGACCATGTACCCGGTGGTGTTGTGCAGGAACAGCAATGGCGTGTCCGCGCGGTTCGCGAGCTGGATGAACTGGGTCGCCTTCTGCGACTCCTCGCTGAACAGCACGCCGCGGGCGTTGGCGAGGATGCCGATTGGGAAGCCGTACAGCGTCGCCCAGCCGGTCACCAGCGAGCCGCCGTAGAGCGGCTTGAACTCGTCGAACTCCGAGCCGTCGACGATGCGGGCGATGATGTCGTGCGGGTCGAACGGGATGCGGAGATCGGCGGGCACGATGCCGACGAGTTCCTCGGCATCGAACAGCGGCTCGGTCACCGGGCCGGGCCCGGGCCCCTGCTTGTGCCAGTTCAGCCGCGCCACGATGCGGCGCCCGATCCGGATCGCGTCAAGCTCGTCGATCGCGAAGTAATCCGCCAGACCCGAAGTGCGGGCATGCATTTCGGCACCGCCGAGCGACTCGTCGTCGGACTCCTCGCCGGTGGCCATCTTGACTAGCGGCGGACCTGCCAGGAACACCTTGGAGCGCTCCTTGATCATCACCACGTGATCGGACATGCCGGGGATGTATGCCCCGCCCGCGGTGGAGTTGCCGAATACCAGCGCGATGGTGGGAATGCCCGCCGCGGACAGCCGGGTCAGGTCGCGAAACATCTGCCCGCCGGGGATGAAGATCTCCTTCTGGGTGGGGAGGTCCGCTCCGCCGGATTCCACCAGTGTGAGCACGGGCAGCCGGTTCTCCAGCGCGATCTGGTTGGCGCGCAAGGTCTTCTTCAACGTCCACGGGTTACTGGTGCCGCCCTTGACGGTCGGGTCGTTGGCGACGATCAGGCACTCGACGCCCTCGACCGCGCCGATGCCCGTCACCACGCTGGCACCCACGGTGAAGTCGGTGCCCCACGCCGCCAACGGGCTCAGCTCCAGGAAGGGCGAGTCCGGATCGAGCAGCGCCTCAATGCGTTCCCGCGGCGTCATCTTGCCGCGAGCGTGGTGACGCTCGACGTACTTGGCACCACCGCCCGCGAGCGCCTTGGCGTGCTCGGCGTCGAGTTGGGCGAGCTTCTCGGTCATCACCGAGGCCGCCTCGGCGTAGGCCGCCGAAGCCGGGTCGAGAGTGGATCGCAGCGCCGTCATGACTGGTATCCCAGCGTTTTCGCCGCCAGCGCGGTGAGGATTTCGGTCGTTCCGCCACCGATGCCGAGGATGCGCATGTCCCGGTACTGGCGTTCGATCTCGGACTCGGCCATGTATCCCAGGCCGCCGAACAGCTGCACCGCCTGGTTGGCGACCCACTCGCCGGCCTCGACGGCGGTGTTCTTGGCAAAGCACACGTGCGGGATCAGGTTCGTCGTGTCCCCGGCGAGCTGACGCTCCACGATGTGACGGGTGTACACCCGGGCCACGTCGACGCGGCGGGCCATTTCGGCGAGCGTGCTCTGCACCGACTGCCGCGAGATCAACGGTCGGCCAAAGGTTTCCCGGTCGCGGCACCACTGCACCGTCAGGTCCAGACAGCGTTGTGCGCTGGAATACGCCTGGGTGGCAAGGCCGACGCGTTCGGAGACAAAGGCCGCGGCGATCTGGGCGAAGCCGCTGTTCTCGCCGCCGATGAGGTTGGCCGCCGGAACGCGGACGTCGGTGTACGACAGCTCGGCGGTGTCAGACGACCGCCAGCCCATCTTGTCCAGCTTGCGGGTGACCTCGAAGCCCGGTGTGTCCTTCTCGACGACGACCAGTGAAACCCCGGCCGCGCCAGGGCCGCCGGTGCGGGCGGCGGTCACGACGTAGTCGGCGCGTACGCCGGAGGTGATGTAGGTCTTGGCGCCGTTGACGATGTAGTCGTCGCCGTCGCGGGTGGCGCGCGTGGTGAGGTGCCCGACGTCGGAGCCGCCACCCGGCTCGGTGATCGCCAGCGATCCGATCTTCTCGCCGCGCAGCGTGGGCCGCACATACTTGTCGATGAGCCGCTCATCGCCGGAGGCGATCATGTGTGGCACCGCGATACCGCTGGTGAACAACGACGCAAACACCCCGCCGGGCGACCCGGCGTAATGCATCTCCTCGCAGATGATCACCGAATCGGCGCCGTCGCCGCCGCCACCACCCACCGCCTCGGGCAGCCCGGCGCCCAGCAGTCCGGCGTCACCGGCCTTGCGGTGCAGCTCGCGCGGCAGCAAGCCGGTGTGCTCCCATTCGCCGACGTGCGGCAGCACTTCGCGTTCGGCGAACGCGCGCACCGTCTTTCGCAGCTCTTCGCGTTCGGGTGTGTGCCAGATGCTCATGTCAGGAAGCTTTCAGGTATGTCGACGTGCCGGCTGCGCAGCCACTCGCCCAGGCCCTTGGCCTGCGGGTCGAACCGGGCCTGATAGGCCACGCCCTGGCCGAGGATGTCGTCGATGACGAAATTCACCGCCCACAGGTTCGGCAGCACATGGCGGGTGACCGGCAGATCGGCTGTCTCGGGCAGCAATTCGCGCAGCTTCTCGACCGTCATCGCGTGTGCCAGCCAGCGCCAGTGCTCGGCGGTGCGCACCCACAGACCGACGTTGGCGCTACCGCCTTTGTCGCCGCTGCGTGCACCCGCGATCACACCCAGTGGCGCGCGCCGCGTCTCGCCGAACGGCAGCGGCTCCGGCAACGCGAATGGCGGAACCGCCGCCAGCTCGAGGGTCTGGGCGGCCGGTGCTATCTCGGTCCGGCTGCCGTCCGCGTGCACCGCCACATGGGGCACCTGGTCGGCGGGTACGAAGCCCGCGGTGAACACGCCGTACACCTGACCGTCACCCGGCGGTGCGGTGCTGGTGAAGCCCGGATAGCTGGCCAGCGCCAGTTCCACAGCGGCCGAAGAGAATTGCCGGCCGACATTGGCGGGGTCGGGATCGCGGACCACGCAGTGCAGCAGCGCGCTGGCGGCCTCCTCGGTGTCGGCGTCAGAGTGGTCGGTACGCGCCAGCGTCCATTCCAGTTCGGCGGGCTTGACGGTCAGGCCAGTTTCCAGCTGGCGCCGCACCAGATCGGCCTTGGCGTCGATGTCCAGACCGGTCAGCACAAACGTCATCTGGTTGCGGAACCCGCCGATCGTGTTCAGCGACACCTTCAGCGTCGGCGGTCGCGGCTCGCCCTTGGCGCCGCCGATCCGCACCCGGTCCGGCCCGTCGTCGGACAGCTCGATGGTGTCGACCCGCAGCGTGACATCAGGATTCGCATAACGCGCACCGCCGATCTCGTAGAGCAGCTGGGCGGTGACGGTGTCGACGCTGACCAGCCCGCCGGTTCCGGCGTGCTTGGTGATCACCGACGATCCGTCCGCGTTGATCTCGGCCAGCGGGAATCCGGGATGCGTCAGGTCGGCGATCTCGGTGAAAAACGAATAGTTGCCGCCGGTGGCCTGCGCACCGCACTCGATGACGTGGCCGGCGGCCACCGCGCCCGCCAGCTGGTCGTAATCGGTTCGGCCCCAACCGAAATGGGCGGCTGCGGGTCCGACAATCACGGAGGCGTCGGTGACGCGACCGGTGACCACGACGTCGGCGCCGTTGTTGAGGCAGTCGACGATGCCCCACGCGCCGAGGTAGGCGTTGGCCGCAAGCGGGTTGCCGAACCCGAATTCCTCGGCGCGATCCACCAGGTCATCGCCCTCGACGTGGGCGACGTTGACGGACAGACCGAGCCGATCGGCCAGGGCCCGCACCGCGCCGGCCAATCCCGCCGGATTCAGCCCGCCGGCGTTGGCCACGATCCGCACACCCTGGTCGAGCGCGGTGCCCAGGCACTCCTCGAGCTGGGTCAGAAAGGTCTTCGCGTAGCCGCGGTCGGGCGACTTGGCGCGGTCGCGGGCCAGGATCAGCATGGTCAGCTCGGCGAGATAGTCGCCGGTGAGATAGTCCAGGTCGCCGCCGGTCAGCATTTCCCGCATCGCCGACAGCCGGTCGCCGTAGAAGCCCGAGCAGTTGCCGATGCGGACCGCAGACGTCACGCGTCCTCCCATCGCCTCGATGTGCCAACCAACCGGTAGGTTAACCGGTACCTCCGGTCTCGCGCCATGGAGCCATCGGCTTAGCCTTCGAGCCTGCCATCTACAGCGACGCCACGCGTAGTGCCAGTGCTGCGACAGATAGGAGCATGAGCACGACAGGCGTTGCAAGGTTGGCGGTGTCTTTCGCACGGAGATGGAACCCGACCGCAAGCGCGAAATAGAGGATCAATCCCGCCGCCACCAAGACGCCCATGGGCGACCACCACTGGCCGACGAGCAGTCCGGCGGCGGCGATGAAAAGCACGGCCGCCAGCCCGTTGAGCCAGCTCTCGGGCACCCCGGCGCGGACATAACCTTCCACGACGTTGGGCCGGTGCGTGAGCTTGAGCGCGGCGGAATAGCAGATCAATGCGGCGAGAAGAGCCGAGACGAGAACCGACGCGATGAACATGGCATCAATCTATACATTCGTATAGATTGAAATGCAACCCTCAGGAGTGATGCGCATGAGTCCGCAGCGAAGCAACCACGACCAGCTGATCGAAGGCACGATCCGTTGTTTGGAGCAGCTCCCGGCCGAGCGCGTAACCGCCCGCGCGATCGCCGACGAGGCCGGCGCGAACCTCGCCTCGATCGGCTATCACTTCGGCTCGAAGGACGATCTCGTGACGGCCGCGGTCATCGAGGGCCTTGACCGTTGGCTCGCCGAGATCGAGCGCATGCTCGGCGATCTTCGGTCAACCACGGCCGCGGAGCGTTTTCGTCGGGCAAACGTCATCATCGAGGAAACCCGGCAACGTCACACCGGCCTCGCGCAAACCTTCTTCGCCGCCGTGGCCAAGGCGCCGCACGACGCCCTCGTCCGAGAGCAACTCGCCGAGGGTTTCCGCAAGACTCGCCCGGCCGTTGCCGCCCTGCTTGAGCTCGGAAAAGACCAAGCAGCACTCGACGCCGCCGGCCTGGCGCTCGCACAGTTCTATGGGTTGCTGCTCCAGACGCTGCTCGACCCCGCGCTCGCAATTGACGGCGACCGGCTCCAGCAAGCTCAGCAGCGGCTCTCTCGACTCACGCCTACGGAGCAGCAATGACGCGAACGGCCGCGGCGGAGCTGCCGCTCATACCCATCGGGCGCGGGCCGCGCGGTCAGCTAGTCGGCGCGCAGCGCCGCAGGCGCCTGGCGATCGTCGCGGGGTTGTGGTCCATAGGAATCACGCCGTCGGTGCTGGACTTGTCGCTGCCGTTGAAGGCGGTCGGCGTAGGCCTGATCTTTCCCGGAGCCGGGGTTCTCTACCGCGGCAACGTGTGGCTCTTCCTAATCGTGCTCGCCCTAACCGCGATCGCCATCTTCCGGATGTGGGTCATGGCCGATCACCTCAGCCTGCCGGCGCTCTACCTAGGCTCCGTGGTCGTCGCAGCATTGCTGCCAGGCGACACCGCGTGGACATGGGTCGCATGGGGCGCGCCGTGTGTGGCCGCAGCGTCAATCGCCATCATCGAAGCACTGCAGTGGATGGCGTATCTCCGCGCCCGCAGGATCGGACGGGAACGCAACGCCTACCTTCAAAACCAGTCCGCGCGAATCGATTTCGCCTGTTTCTCATCGGGCGATCCGCACGTTGTCGAATCGACGCTCGACGAATTGCGACTACAGCGATGGGTTCTCGATCATGCCCTACAGCCGTTGGACGACTGGGATGTATACGACTGGTCCGAGAAAGCGCAACGAGATCCCCGCAGCGTCCGATATCAACTCAACTGGCTGCAGTGGGCCCTGGCGATCGGCCAATTCACCCGTACGCCGGCATTTTCCGGCTATGTCGCCGAGGGTCAACGCCGACTCATCGAGCGCATGCGTGACCGGCGCATCTGGGGATATTGGCGCAGTGAGAACCTCGGTGGCAACCTCGACCTCAACGCCGACCCGGTCCGGAAAGACAACATCATGTTCTCCGGCTACCTGGAGTTGATGGTCGGCACCTACGCCGCGCTCAACTCCGATCGCCGATATGACGCGCCCGGTGCACTGACATTTGCGTGGGACGACGACCGCCGATTCGTATACGACCACGCCGGATTGTCGGATGTCATTGAGGACAACTTCCGCACCTCGCGGCTGGGGCTGTTCGCCTGTGAGCCGACTTTCGTGTTCCCGATTTGCAACACCATCGGGCTGCTCGGCCTGGCCTATCGCGATGTCCTCGACAACGGTCAGCGGGCGGCACGGTTGCTTCCCCGCTTTGCGCGCTCGCTCGACGAAGAGTTCACCGCCGCCGACGGGGACCTGCATGTGGCGCTCTGCGATCGCTACGGATTCCGAGCAGTCCCCTTCCGCGGAACCGACCTGACGGGACAGCACGGGTTTTATCTGCGCCCGCTCCTTCCCGGCGTCAGCGAGAGGATCTGGAGGGTTAGTCGGCGAGAGCTTGTAGAGACCCGAGCGTTCGCACGAGACCGAGCGCGCGGGCGGTCCACGTATCTCGGCGACTGGGGCAGCAAGAAGGCGTCGCTGGCCATCCTGTTCATGTCGTTGGCCTCGCAGTCCAGGGAGTTCGGCGACGACGACGTTCACCGCGAGGTCATCGACACCGCCCGCGAGGCGTTGGGCTGGCGCGTAGAGAACGGAGTCGGTTGCTACGAGCGGGTATCGCGGGTAGGTAACGCTCAACTAGCGCTGGCGCAGCTCAACCGGCGCGACGGCTGGCTAGAGATGTTGCGATCCCCACGCCCTCGCGCATGGGATCACGGGCCCCGCCTCGCCGATGTCGGCTATCCCGAAGTCCTTGTCGCAAAGGCGGTCGCACGCGACGATCGCATCGATTTGGTGCTATATCCGGGCAGCGCACCCGGTAGGCGCGACCTCTACCTCGACCGCCTGCTGCCCCGCGTCCGTTACCGCACCCCCGGGGCCATCACGGACAGCCTGACTGCGGACGCCACCGGAAAAGCCACCGTCACGGTCGATATCGAGAAGCGTCTGGAGCTGGTGATCACCGCCGATTAGAGGAGACGAACAATGGCATGTTGTGTACTCATCGCCGCAGCCTTTGCCGGGGTGTTAGGGCTGATCCTGCGGCGCCGTCGGGGTGACGACGCGGCGAATGTGCGGGTTGCGCCACCGTCGTATGTGCCGCCCGATGCGACTTGGGCGCGCTGATCGGCGCTCAGCGCGCACGGTAGCGCGCCGAAATCGCTGGTTTGGAGGCTACGCAGGTCACCGGCTATCCTGAAGGGCAATTGCCGGCGCCGTTCGTTCGCCCGGCAGCACCCTCAAGAGGAGAGCTCGATCATGGCTGTGCCCAAGCGCAGGATGTCGCGCGCGAATACCCGTAGCCGGCGCGCGCAGTGGAAGGCCAAGCGCGCCGAACTCGTCGGTGTCACGGTCGCAGGCCAGCAGCACAAGGTGCCGCGCCGCCTGCTAAAGGCCGCTCGGCTGGGCATGATCGATCTGGACCGCCGCTAGTTTGTCGCTCGCCGCTGCGGCGAGCCTCTCAGGTCGCTCTCAGGCGATGGGTTAACACTGGTGGCCGTGCGAATTCTTGTCGTTGACGACGACCGTGCGGTGCGTGAATCGCTGCGCCGCTCGCTGTCCTTCAACGGCTATTCCGTGGTGTTGGCCCAGGACGGCGTCGAAGCACTCGACCTGATCGCCAGCGACCGGCCCGACGCCGTGGTGCTCGACGTGATGATGCCGAAACTGGACGGCCTGGAGGTATGCCGTCAGCTGCGCAGCACCGGCGACGACCTGCCCATCCTCGTGCTGACCGCCCGCGATTCGGTGTCCGAGCGGGTCGCCGGCCTGGACGCCGGCGCCGACGACTATCTACCCAAGCCATTCGCACTCGAAGAACTGCTGGCGCGGATGCGCGCACTGCTGCGCCGCACCACCCCCGACGACGCCGCCGACTCCCCGGCGATGACGTTCTCCGACCTGAGCCTGGACCCGATGACCCGTGAGGTGATCCGCGGTCAACGCCAGATCAGCCTGACTCGCACCGAGTTCGCCCTGCTGGAAATGCTGATCGCCAACCCCCGGCGCGTGCTCACCCGCAGCCGCATCCTCGAGGAGGTGTGGGGATTCGACTTCCCGACCTCAGGAAACGCTCTCGAGGTGTATGTCGGTTATCTGCGTCGCAAGACGGAAGCGGAAGGGGAGCCACGCCTGATCCACACCGTGCGCGGGGTGGGTTACGTGCTGCGTGAGACACCGCCCTGATGACCATGTTCCGGCCGCGGCGGCCGCTGCAGTACGCCACGCTTCCTGCGACCCCCTCACTGTCACTGCGCTGGCGGGTGATGTTGCTCGCCATGTCGATGGTGGCGATGGTGGTTGTACTGATGGCCCTCGCCGTCTACCTCGTCGTCTCTCGGGCGCTCTACGACGACATCGACAACCAGCTACACAGCCGGGCCCGACTGCTGATCGAAAGCGGGTCGCTGGCCGCCGATCCCGGCAAGGCGATCGAAGGCACCGCCTATTCGGACGTCAACGCGATGCTGGTGAATCCGGGCCGGTCCATCTACACCGCCAACCAGCAAGGCCAGACCCTGCCCATCGGCGAGCAGGAGAAGGACGTGGTGTCCGGCGAGCTGTTGCTGTCGCTGCGCACCGCCAACCATCAACGCGTGCTGGCGGTACACCTAAACAACGGGAGCTCGCTGCTGATCTCCAAGAGCCTGGCCCCCACCGGCCAGGTGCTCAAACGGCTCGGCACGGTGCTGCTGATCGTCGGCGGCGTCGGTGTGGCCGTTGCCGCCTTCGCCGGTGGCATGGTGGCCCGCGCAGGCCTGCGGCCGGTGGCCCGACTCACCGAAGCGGCGGAGCGGGTGGCCCGCACCGACGACCTGCGACCCATCCCGGTGATAGGCAGCGACGAACTCGCCCGTCTCACTGAGGCTTTCAACATGATGCTGCGTGCCCTGGCCGAATCCCGCGAGCGTCAGGCCCGGCTGGTGACGGACGCCGGTCATGAGCTGCGTACACCGTTGACGTCATTGCGCACCAATGTCGAGTTGCTGATGGCCTCGATGGCACCCGGCGCGCCGCGGTTGCCGGAGGACGAGATGGCCGAATTGCGTGCCGACGTGATCGCGCAAATCGAGGAATTGTCCACGCTGGTGGGCGATTTGGTGGACCTCAGTCGGGACGATGCCGGCGGCATTACCCACGAGCCGGTCGACATGTCCGAGGTCTTCGATCACTGTCTGGAGCGGGTTCGCCGTCGCCGCAACGACATTGACTTCGACGTCTCGGTGATCCCATGGCAGGTGCACGGCGACGAGGGCGGCCTGTCGCGAGCCGTGCTGAACGTGCTCGACAATGCGGCCAAGTGGAGTCCGCCCGGTGGCCGGGTGGGCCTGCGCCTGACCCAGATCGACCCTTCGCACGCCGAACTGGTCGTCTCCGACCACGGCCCGGGCATTCCGCCACAGGAACGGAGGCTGGTGTTCGAACGGTTCTTCCGCTCGACCTCCGCGCGGGCCATGCCGGGCTCGGGTTTGGGGCTGGCGATCGTCAAACAGGTGGTGCTCAAACACGGTGGCGCGCTTCGGGTGGACGACACCGTGCCGGGCGGCCAACCCCCTGGCACATCGATCTATATGCTGCTACCCGGGCGGCCGATGACCGCGACACGGCCCTCGGAGGATGTCACGAAACCGGTAGTCACCGTCGACAATGGGTAATGGGTCGGGTAACGAGGGCCTCGAAGTCTGGGGATGTGCCGAACGTTCTCTAAGTGGATTCTCAGCACGCCCGGGCACTTTGGGGGAGCAGTCCTTCGTTGTCGACTTGTCGGAACCAACTGTGAGGAAGAGCCCGTAGCGATATGACGAATCACCCGAGGTATTCACCGCCGCCGCCCCACCCGGGCCGTCGGCCCGCCAATGAGCACACGGCGGTTTATCCCGGTCCGCACGGGCATGGAGGCTACCAACAGCAGCAGCCCTACGACTGGCGATATGCGACGCAGCAGCCGCAGCAGCAGGGCTACCGGCAGCCCTACGATCCATACCCCCGGGCGCCCCAGCCGCCGCACCTGCCCCAGCGCCCCCCGGAGAAGCGTTCGCGCGCGGGAGCTCTGACCGCCGGGGCGCTGGCGGTTGCCGTGGTATCTGCCGGCATCGGCGGCGGTGTTGCTTTGCTCGCGCAGCCGGATCACCCGACCGTCGGAAGCGCGTCAACGATCGGTGCGGCGCCGAGTATGCCCGCCGCCAACCTGCCTGCCGGATCGGTCGAACAGGTCGCGGCCAAGGTGGTGCCCAGCGTCGTAAAGCTGGAAACCGACATGGGGCGCGCGTCCGAGGAGGGTTCCGGGATCATCCTCTCCTCCGACGGTCTGATCCTGACCAACAGCCACGTGGTGGCGGCCGCCAAGGGCGGGCCGGAGACGACGGTGACGTTCAGCGACGGCCGCACCGCCCAATTCTCCGTCGAGGGCGCCGATCCGAGTAGCGACATCGCCGTTATTCGCGCGCAAGGCGTTTCGGGCTTGACCCCGATCACGCTCGGCTCCTCGGCGAACCTGCGGGTCGGCCAGGACGTGGTGGCCATCGGGTCGCCGCTGGGGCTCGAGGGCACCGTCACCACCGGCATCATCAGCGCACTGAACCGGCCGGTGTCGGCAGGCGGAGACGCCAGAAACCAAAACACGGTGCTCGACGCCATCCAGACCGACGCCGCGATCAACCCCGGTAACTCGGGCGGCGCGCTGGTCAATATGAATGGCGAACTGGTGGGCGTGAATTCGGCCATCGCGACCCTCGGCGATTCGGCCGAGGCGCAGAGCGGCTCGATCGGACTGGGCTTCGCCATCCCGATCGATCAGGCCAAGCGCATCGCCGACGAGCTGATCCAGAACGGCTCCGCCTCCCATGCGTCGCTGGGCGTTCAGGTCGGCAACGACGCGGGCACCCACGGTGCCAGGATCGTCGAGGTCACCAATGGGGGAGCGGCCGCAGCGGCCGGCCTGCCCAGCGGTGTCGTGGTGACGAAGGTCGACGACCGAGTGATCGGCAGCGCCAACGCGCTGGTTGCCGCGGTGCGGTCGAGGGCGCCGGGCGAGAAGATCACATTGACCTACCTCGACGCGTCGGGCAAACCGCAGACCGTGCAGGTGACGCTCGGCAAGGCGGAGCAGTGATCACTGCCACGGGTCGGCCCGCGTTGAGAGTGGCCGCGCCGCTGTCCGTGTCCGGATATACGGTTGCAGGCATGGAACAGCCAGGGGAGTTGGTTGGCCGGGCGCTGGTGGTCGTCGTCGACGACCGCACAGCTCACGGCGACGAGGAGGATCACAGCGGTCCGCTGGTCACCGAGCTGCTCAACGAAGCTGGTTTCGTTGTCGACGGTGTCGTGGTGGTGTCCGCCGACGAGGTGGAGATCCGCAATGCGCTCAACACGGCGGTCATCGGGGGTGTCGACCTGGTGGTGTCGGTGGGCGGCACCGGTGTCACCCCGCGTGACGTGACACCCGAAGCGACCCTCGACATCCTGGACCGCGAACTCCTCGGCATCTCCGAGGCGCTGCGCGCCTCTGGGCTTGCGGCCGGCATCGTCGACGCCGGGCTGTCGCGCGGCCTGGCCGGAATCTCCGGCAGCACTCTGGTGGTCAACATCGCCGGATCGCGATCCGCGGTCCGCGACGGGATGGCGACCCTCAACCCGCTGGCCGTCCAGATCATCGGCCAGCTATCGAGCTTGGAGATCTAACCGATGCCGTCGGTCCGCACCGCGCGGATTGGGCAACAGTCCGCAGTGTTACGCGCAGGTGAACGGCGGTATCCGGCCGAATGTGATCTTCGTCACACCGGGGGGCCAACTGTGACGAAGGCGCCGAAGCCGCTGCGTAGTGCAGTTAACAAGTTCTTCGGCGAGGCGCTGCCGGAGATCGCAATTGACGAGCGCGAAAGTAATTCGCCTGACGACGACGCCGCCCACGACAGATGGATGCGGGACAATGCTCCGCCTCACCACGGTTGAGCTGTGACTTTGCGTTAAGCGTGGGAAACGCCGGACGACCTATCGCCGACAGCACCTGTCATTGGTGTGCGAAGCCAAGCCAATCCTTACGGCCACTGGTTGGCGTCCGCCAGTTGGATCCCGCAACCAGGGACCCCAGCAGGCCCCTCTAGCAAACATTCGGCAGGCACCGACACGAGGGCTGGCTCGGATTCTCACGCGTTGCCGGTGCGATGTCCCCCCGATATGTTCCTCGTGTCAACGATGAGCGAAACGTAAGAGCAACTTGTGAGGTTTCTAATTCGACCCACCAGGGCTTCTTGCGGGGTGTGTTGTGTAGCCAGGGGAACGCACCAATAACAACTCGGTGAACACCGGTATCACCGACCACATAGCTAGGGAGAACATGAGGGCAATCAGTCGGGTGCTGATCGCGATGGTCGTGGCGATCGCGGCCCTGTTCACGAGCACGGGCGTCTCTCACGCCGGGCTGGACAACGAGCTGACCCTGGTCGACGGCCAGGATCGGACCCTGACAATCCAGCAGTGGGACACCCATCTGGAGGGCGTGTTTCCCCTGGACCGCAACCGGCTGACCCGCGAGTGGTTCCATTCCGGTCGGGCTAAGTGGATCTGCGGCGGCCCGTGCGACGAATTCGAGGGCACGCTGGAGCTCGGCTATCAGATCGGCTTCCCGTGGTCGCTGGGTGTGGGCATCAACTTCAGCTACACCACGCCGAACATCCTGTTCGACGACGCGGCCCTGTACGCCCCGAACGCCGATGCCCTGCCGTTCAACCAGATCATTACGCCCAACATCTTCCCGGGTGTGTCGATCAGCGCCGACCTGGGCAACGGCCCGGGCATCCAGGAAGTCGCCACCTTCTCGGTGGACGTCACCGGTCCGGCCGGTGGTGTGGCGGTGTCCAACGCGCACGGCACGGTGACCGGCGCGGCCGGCGGTGTGCTGCTGCGCCCGTTCGCCCGGCTGATCGCCAGCACCGGGGACAGCGTCACCACCTACGGCGAGCCGTGGGACATGCAGTAACTCCCCTGCAGGTCATGCAAACAG
>NZ_JBOGDB010000228.1:0-3118 GCF_050701515.1 Mycobacterium sp.
CTGGTACTTGTAGCCGATGTAGTAGCCGTGCACGGCCTCGTCGCGGATGATCAGCCGGATCATGTCGGCGGTGTTGGTCAGCTTGGCGCGGCTGCTCCAGTACATCGGCAGGTAGAAGCCGGAGTAGAACAGGAAGCTCTCCAGCAGCGTGGAGGCCACCTTCCGCTTCAGCGGCTCGTCGCCCTTGTAGTACTGCATGACGATCTCGGCCTTGCGCTGGAGGTTCGGGTTTTCCTCCGACCAGCGGAACGCGTCGTCGATCTCGGCGGTGGAGCACAACGTGGAGAAGATGTTGCTGTAGCTGCGCGCGTGCACCGACTCCATGAACGCGATGTTGGTGTAGACCGCTTCCTCGTGCGGGGTCAGCGCATCGGGAATCAGGCTGACCGCACCGACCGTGCCCTGGATGGTGTCCAGCAGCGTCAGCCCGGTGAACACCCGCATCGTCATTTCCTTCTCGTGGGGCGTCAGCGTTCCCCACGACGGGATGTCGTTGGACACCGGAACCTTTTCCGGCAACCAGAAATTGCCGGTCAGCCGGTCCCAAACCTCGGCGTCTTTTTCGTCCTGGAGCCGGTTCCAGTTGATCGCGGAGACGCGGTCAATGAGTTTGATGTCGCCCACGCCTCGACACTACCCCTGGGGGCCGACAACCTCCGGCACCGCAACACCTTGTGTTTGCGTGTCGCCCCACGGCCCGCAGGTTCGCCTAGTGTGCACTCAGATCGCGATTTGGAATGAAGTCAGGCCATTTCACGATCTGAGCGCACACCAGGCGCCCGGTCGAGTCCAATTCCCGAGAAGTGGTACTCCGACGGCTTCAGCTTGCGGGTGGCGCGCCAGTACTGCCAGGTCATCCCGCTCCACAACGTCCGGTTGACGCCGTGCTCGTCCAGATACCAGCTGCTGCAGCCGCCGGTATTCCAGACCGCGCGGGCGAGCTCACCCTGCAGTTCGGCATTGTCGCGGTCCTGCGCGGTGCGGGTGGGCGCCAACGCCTGCGCGTCGTAGCGGTCCACCGCCGCGATCGCCTGCGCCACATAACGGATCTGCGACTCGATCATGATCACGACGGAGGTGTGCCCCAGACCGGTGTTGGGCCCCAGCAGGAAGAACAGATTGGGGACATCCGCGACGGCGAGTCCGCGATGTGCCGCCACGCCCTCGCGGTTCCACCGATCCACCAGGTCCTCCCCGCCCGGGCCCTTGATGTCGACGTAGGTGTAGGAGTCGGTGACGTGGAACCCGGTACCGAACACGATCACGTCGACCTTGCGCTCGGTGCCGTCGGTGGTGACGATCCCGTCGGGTGTGATGCGTGTGATGCGGTCGGTGACGAGTTCCGTCTTCGGGTTCGCGACGCCCGGATAGTAGTTGGGCGAGTAGAGGATTCGCTTGCACCCGGCCCGGTAGTTCGGCGTCAGCCTGCGGCGCAGCTCCTTGTCTTTGATGTGGCGCCGGATGTTCGCCCTGGCCACCAGTTCCACCGCCCGCAGCAGCGCGGGCCGCCGGGTCATCGCATATCCGAGGCCCTCGAGCCACCAGTAGAGGCCGGTCCGAAGCGCCAGACGCAGCCCCGGAACGAACGTGAATGCGCGCTTGAGGCCCTCCGGGAACGGGCCGTCTGGCCGCGGCACCACCCAGGGCGGCGTACGCTGGTAAAGCTGCAATTCGCTGGTGTCGTTGACGATCTCGGGCACGATCTGGATGGCGCTTGCACCGGTTCCGATCACCGCGACCCGCTTGCCGGTCAGGTCGACGCTGTGGTCCCACTCCGCGGAATGGAAAGCGGCGCCACCGAATTGGTCTTTGCCTTCGATGTCGGGAACCAGCGGGATGTGCAACGCCCCCGCCCCCGAAATCAGGAACTGAGCGACGTACTCCTGGCCGTCGGCGGTGAAAACATGCCAGCGGTACTCGGCGTCGTCCCAGTGCGCCCGGTCCACGAGCGAGTTGAACCTGATGTAGCGGCGCAGCCCGTACTTGTCGGTGACGCCCTTGAGGTAGTCCCAGATCTCGGGTTGCGGGGAGAACAACTTGCTCCAGGTCGCCTTCGGCTCGAAGGAGAACGAGTACAGGTGCGACGGCACGTCACACGCACAGCCCGGGTAGCTGTTGTCCCGCCAGGTGCCGCCGACATCGTCGGCCTTCTCCAGGATCAGGAAGTCCACACCCTGTTTTTGCAGCGCGATGCCCATCCCCAGTCCGGAGAACCCGGTTCCGATGATCAGCGCTCGGGTGTGTACGGCCTCCTTCTGGGCAGCGCCCTCGGCCGCCTGCTCGGCAACGGTCATGACGGCGGCCTCCCCTTTTTTCGGTGTGGGCCCACCTGGGAACAGCGGTACCGGGTATTTGTCCGGTTCAGTGTATGCCTGTCACGCGGTGATGGGGCTGACCAGACCGTGCTTGAGGGCATACATGCTGGCGCCGATGCGGTTGGAGACACCGATCTTGGCATACGTCCGTTCGACGTGGTTGCGCGCCGTCTTTTCGCTGATAACAAGTGTTTTCGCGATGTCCTTGTTGGATGCGCCGCGCGCGACCAGGCAGAGTACTTCGATCTCACGGGGCGTCAGCCCGCCCGGGCGGACGTTTGGTCGTTCGGCGTGATGGCCTGCGGCGTGCAGCACCGCCTCGGCGGCCATCGCGTCGAGAGCGCCGGACTTGACGCGGTCGCGAAGGCGCCGGGCCGCCGCCTCCGCTGACAGCGGCTGCCGGTACGGCCGTGGCTCGAGGGCCGACTGGTAGCTGACGGCCGCGGCGAGCAGGCGGTCGGCCATCGGCAGCGCCGCATCGGACAGCCCACGCGGATATCCGCTGCCGTCCACACATTCGTGGTGGTTTCCGGCCAGCTGGGCGACTTTCTCGAGACCGGCGACGTGGCTGAGGATCCGCACCGTCATGTACGGGTGTAGCCGCATCCGCTCGAACTCGGCAGCGCTCAACGGCCCTGGCTTGGACCAGATTTGGTTGGATACCCCGATTCGGCCCAGATCGTGGACGTGTCCGGCGCGACGGAGCTGGGCTACCGCGTCGGCGTCGAGGCCGGCGACCGTCGCGGCGTCGGCGGCCAGCGCCGCGACCGCGCGCGAATGACCAAGGGTGAAGGGGCATTTCA
>NZ_JBOGDB010000229.1:0-7232 GCF_050701515.1 Mycobacterium sp.
TCTCTGATTATGCCGACAACTTCTGCGCTCCATCCCACTGGCTCAAGGCCCTCGCAAGAAGGGTCGGCATAACGCGCGCGTCGGCATAATCCTCGTTATTCCGATGTCTGCATAGCGAGGACAACGACCGCTCGGCGTACAGCGGCAAGCGGCGGCCGGCATACGAGCGGCTCCTGACGGCTGTGGATGAGCATCGTCTCGACGCCGTCGTAACCTGGCACAACGACCGGCTGCACCGCTCGCCCCGGGAACTCGAAACCTTTATCGACCTGGTTGAGCGCAGCGGCGTGCGGGTGGCGGTGGTCAGCGGCGGCGACTACCACCTGACAACAGCTGAGGGACGGTTCACGGCGCGCATCGTTGGGGCGGTGGCTCGCAAGGAGTCCGAGGACCGCAGCCGGCGGGTGCGGCGGAAGCACCTGGAGCTCGCCGAGCAGGGGAGACCGGCGGGCCATCTCGGGTGGGGCGTGCGCAGCGAGGAGGAGCGTGATCTCGTTCGAGAGGCGGCCGATCGGGTTCTCGCCGGCCAGGAGCTCATGACCATCGCCCGGGATTGGAACCGTCGCGCCGTCCCGGGCACGACGGCGTCGCCCTGGACGGCGCCGACGTTGCGGAAGGTGCTCCTCTCGGCGCGGATCGCGGGCCTACGTGAGCACGGCGCGGATCCACGGGGCAGGGTCCTGGGGTCATTGACGCCGGCCGTGTGGGAGGGGGCGATCGACCGCCGCACGTGGGACCACGTCCGGACCGTGCTCCTGAACCCCGAGCGGCTCACCCTCGGGAACACGCCGACCAAGTACCTCCTCATGGGCCTCATCTTCTGCGGCGAGTGCGGCGGCCGGATGTTCTCCCGCCCTCGGGACGACCACACGAAGCGCTACGTGTGCGCTGGCCGTCGCCCCGGCCACCAGCTAACGATCGTGGCACAGCCCGTGGACGATCTGGTCGCCCGGCGCGTCCTGGAGCTGCTCACTACGCCGGGCTTCCGGGAAGCGGTCCTTGCTCAATCCGCACCGTCCGACGACGGATCGCTTGCGCGACCGCTTGCTGCGCTGGGATCAGCGCAGAGCCGCATGCAGACCCTCGATGACGAGTTCTACGTGCGAGGCGCCATCGGCCAGCGCCGGTACCGCTCGATCAGGACGAGGCTGGAGCGGGAAGTCGAGCGTCTGCACACCCAGGTCGATCGTGAGAGCAAGCAGCGGATCGTTCTTCATCCCGACCCGCGCCGCCTCTGGGCCGAAGCAGACTTCGGGCAGCGCCGCGAGTTGGTGCGCCTGGTTGTTGAACGTGTTCACGTGATGCCTGCGAGGAGGGGAGCTCGCTTTGATCCCGCCCGAGTTCGGCTCGACATCCCGCTGCTCGGCGGATCGGCCTTGCGACGGCCGGGCCGTGGGTGGGAAATTGCCGAGCGTGCCGCCGTCGACCAGGCATTCCCGGAGCCCCGAGGCGCCTATCCTACCGTTCGCGAGGGACCCGTCAAAGTCGGGCCAGGACGCGGAGTCGCTCCCGAACAAATTCTGTGGTGCTCCCTGTATGGCACGCCGGCCCGGTAGTCGTTGGCCTCGGCTCCTTCGAATAGCGGGCGGCGCAGAACGCGACCGCGTGTCGGCCGCCTTGTGTGCGAAAGACCGACTGGCAGTTGAACCGGTCACTGAATCTCAACTTCGACAGCATCCGGGTCACGAACAATTGAACGGACGACTGTCGGGAGATCGATGTCCGCGTCGCCATCGACCCAGTACCTACCTTCCCCATCGGTATTCCAGCCCCAAAAGAGCCCGACTGGCGGAAATCTCCGATTCAACTCCCCCGTGACTGATCCGAATTCGTGAGAAGGGAAGTAGACACGAGGGCCTCGCGGTAGCATAGAGGATGCAGGTGGTGGGGGCAAAAGGGCTGGGATCGCGGCCCCAGCTTCAGCGAGAGCGCGCAGGACCGCATCTGGGTTGACATCGAAGGAGACCAAAATATCCGGAACCCTGCTGTTTCGCCCATAGCACAATGCGATGAGTACATGCTCATCGGTTAGTCTTTCGGCACCCTCCGCCAAGGCAAGGCCTTCGGCGATCCCCACAAGTCGATACCATGCTGGATTGTACCGACGGTGGGGCCGCCCTTCAACACTGCGTCCGTAGGCAGCCTTCCAACGTTCCCACGTTAGGCCCACCGACGCAAGAACTCGGCTCGCAATCGTTGGTTCTTCCACTGAGAGCAGAGCACCGAGCGCGTGCTCGGGTCCGATGTGACGATGGCCGAGGTCCTGACTGACCTGCTCCGCGCGAGCCGCAATGCGGGCATCAGGGGACTGGCCCCAGTGCCGCCACGGACGCTCGATGCCTCGGACCCCTTGTCCATACGCAACAAGGTCCGCCCAATTCTCAAAGCCATGTTCGCGCGCGATACACAGCCGCGCGTCACCCAGAGTAAGAGCTATGAGTCCGCTGGAACTCGGACGATTCCACCCGAATCGGGGGTGAGCCCGTCGGACTCGCTCGGAGGCTATACGGTCCCCCGCCACGGCTCTTGTATGCAGCTCCCGTGCTGCGCGTCGTATACCTTGCATGTCCAAAGGTTCGGGCAAACTATCCATGACCTCACCCCTTCCACTTACCAGAGATGTTGCGAATAGAGGAATGGGACCAGTTTAGTGATCGACAACCCAGCATCGGCTAGGCGCACGGTCGCCTAGAATTTCGAACGGGTGCTGCCAGACCAGAAACGACGTTGAGCGTCCCAGCACTTGTCACGCACTGTCAATTCAATTTCGTTCAACGTTGGCGAGACTACAGTCCCTTGGCTGGAGACGACGCGGTTAGGTGAGCGAAGTCGGGAGAATTACGCGCAGGGGTTGCTGTGGCCCGCCCCTCGCCGGTATCGATCCGGGCTTGATCCGGACGAGTTCGAACCGTGGAGCGAGTGTTCAAATGTCCGGGGCCACGCGATTGGTGCACGGCGATCTCGTCGAACGGAGGCCGATCCGGTCGGAGGGACAGGGGGAAACCGATGCCCTCGTGCCGCGCATCACCCGGCGACCTACGGGCACCTATCTCTCGATGTGACTGCACCGCCTGCCGGGACGCGGATCGTTGAGTGGGTATGCCCGGACAATCCCCCCGCCCGGCCGTGAAACGGGCCGGGCGGCGGGAGTCGTACGTCTCGCCCGTCGGGCTGCGAAGCCTCGTGCCCGAGGGGCGAGCGATTTAGTACCAACGGCCCCTAACCGGCTCGAGGACCACCGGCGATTCCAACGTCGGCGCTGGGGCCACGTGAGACAGCTTTCCTGGGTGGTCCACCTGGGAGCTTCGACTCTGCGCGCGGGGGTTCCGTGGGGGTATCCGCTGCAGTCAGACACCGTATGCAGTTATTCCACGACTTGATACCGCTGAACACTCCGTAGGGATTGCCACGCCATGATCCGCCATCCCAGACGAGAGCATAGGCATTTGTGTAGTAGAAGCCATTGCCACACGGAGGCGAAGTCCAACCCCATCCCACTCGGAGCCACGCCCATGCGCCGCTACTAAAGAAGAATCCACTATCTGCGCACTTTGACCACGTTGACCCGCTCCACTTCCACGCCGTGTTGGCAACCGCGAGCCACCCAGTCGGAGCATTCGACAGTTGTCCATTGAAGAAGTTCATCCCCTGCCCCTCCGACACGAAGGGAGACGAGTATGACGGGCTTTGGCGGAGGACGGAGGTTGTTCCGATCGATTTCTCCCCAGTGTATAGCTCAGCCTGCCCAGTCGAGGCATTCATCTCTTCGTCCGTGAGCCACCAGCAACCAAGGGGCTTTCCTTGGGAATAGAAGCACTCGCAAGTGTACGTTGTGCGCACGCCATTCTCAATATAGTCGATCTTCGTACCCTTGGTTGACTCAACACAGTCATCTGGATTTGGTTGGGCATAGGCCGGTTGGATAACGCCGAGCGTGCTGCACATGACAAAGACGGCCGTCACCAGGAGGAGACGCCGCGTCGTTCGCTGTCTCATCGGTTGCTCTCAAGTTGCCAGATTGCGCGGAGAAATCTGGGTCGTTGCCTGAATGTCCGGCGGACTAAGAACACGCCGTCTAGCTCTAGCTTTCTGGTTTAACATTCGACCGTCGGTGTCTCAGCCGAACGATGGGCACTGGTGTTGCCGACACGCGGCACACCCGAATGACCAGCGTAGTGGGTGAATTGGTTGCGCGCCCATACCGTCAACGAGGCGAGCGTGCGCCCATCATAGGCGTATGGCGGGCATCGCGAGCGTTGGTGTTTATGTCGAGAATTCAGGTACGTCACAACAACGCTGAAAGCAATCCCGCATTGGGAACCCACCGTTGCATGCCGCCTTCCGGGAGTAGAGGTCGCCGACCACTCTGAGCAGACCCGACTTGGACAGCGTACGCCGGCGACACCGTCGTCAACCGCCCATCGGCGTCATGGTCTCCTCGGGTTCTCGTGGGCGATTGCATGTTGACGGCAGGGGGTGTCTGCACATGTCCAGGCGACGATGATGGGGACGTTCCGGCGGAAACCGTTTGATGATGGCAATCGGTCACGATGCCGAGAGCGGGGCCGTGGATCTCGATGCCGGCTCGGGTGACCTCCGCGCCGACGGTGAGCAGCTCGTCGGTGACCACACATAGCACGGCTTGGCGACGGCTTCGATGAAGGGGCCGGGGACGACGTCGGGATCGGCCACGACCAGAAGAGGCCGATGGTCGCCGCCGTTGCACACGGTCGCACACCTCAGTCCCTCGTCCTCTCGGCGGGCCCCCGTTTGGCGCGGGAGTCATCGACGAGGTCCTTTGTCGCTGGCCAAGGACATGGACTCGGCCTCGCCCTTCGTCGGCATCCCTCGTCGGTCAGCCCACCCACCGTGGCCCGCAAGCTGCGCAATGGGCATCCTCGCCCGCCACCGCACAGAACGCGAGCGGAAAAGATCCGTGTATACGCTTCGCACGAGTGGGAACATATTTCAGCGGGCGGGAGGGCGACGGCTTGCTCGCCGGTCGTTCCTCCCCTAAGCGTTCCGGTTCGGGATCCACTAGCACTAGCGGATCTGGTCCCATCGAGGAGGGTCGGAGGAGCGCGAGCGGATCACGACGGGCGTGACCAGGGCCGCCCTCGACCCGTCCCGAGGCCGGCGGGCGTACCGTAGTGATGTGACCCGGCCGGGAGAGCCCGCCCACGCGGGGGAGCAACTCCGCTCGCTGCGCGAGCGCGCCGGCCTTACCGTCGAAGAAGTGGCGGCGAAGGCCGGAGTCGACCCTCGCTGGCTTGCCTCGCTCGAATCTGGCGTTGGGACTCACGACGTGCTTTACAGCCAATGGCTCGTCCTCATCCGGGCGACGCAGCCGCCCCGGCCCGAGTGGTGGGACACGGGCCACGAGCACGACCTCCACTTGCCGCCCGGGGGCCACCACGAGCCGCGGACGCCCGAGGAGCGCGAGTACTGGGACCGTATTGAGGGGGTCCGCTCCGAGATTCGGAGACAATACGGTCATGGCCGACGCGGGGCCGCTCGACCCTGACCGACAGCTCGAAGAGCTGTGCCGCGTCCTCAACGACTTCGGCGTCCGCTACGTCGTGTTCGGGAGCCAAGTCGCCCGGCTCAACGGGGTGCCGATCGAGACGGTGGACGTCGACGTCGTACCGGAGCGCGACCGCGAGAACCTCGACCGCCTGGCCGCCGCCCTCAACACCCTGCAACCGCGCTGGCGCGTCGACGAAGTCCCGGGAGGCATGAAGATCGATGGCGCGCTGGAAGCACGGCACTTCCTCGGCGACTCCGTCGCTGTCGGCGTCTTGACCGCCGCGGGGCCGGTCGACGTTGTTCTCGAACCGATGGGTTACGAGGACGGCTACCCCGCGCTCGCGCCCCACGCGACCACCGTGAGACTCGGCAGGGTCGAGATCCGGGTCGGCAGCCTCGTCGATCTCGTGCGTTCGAAAGAGCTACTCGGGAGGGAGAAGGACTTGCAGCACCTGGCTGTCCTCTACGAGCGGCGACCCGAGCTCTCGCTGCCGCAGATCGGCCCGGAGCCCGATGCGGGGTTGGACCCGGGCCTATAGGCGAATTGTCGACCGCCGGCCGGCGGAGCGGCGGGGCGGCCGGCGAAGGTGGGCGAGGTGGACCGATGCTCGGTCGAGCAGGACCTCGTCAACCGCGGCGATGGCGACCGACGCCAGGCCGACCAGCACGCTGACTCGACACAAACAATGGACGGCGGTCAGCGCGGTCGCGGTCGGCGAGGATCCGCCTTCTTGACCGTGACACCTGCCGTGCATCGGTGAGCAAAGAGTGAGCAAACCGACGGGTAACGAGAGGTCGGAAGGACCACCAACGGACTGCGCCCGATTCCCTGACCAGCGAGTTCACGTCCGTTGAACGCCCTTCAGCACACTGGTTGCCGCTGTATTCTTGGGCGATCGGTTCCTTCACACGGCAGAGGTCGGGGGATCAAGACCCTCATCGCCCACCGGAAAAGTGCAGGTCAGCTAACGCTCACCTGCATTGGGTGAGAATCGGGTCGCGTGCCGCGGAACCCGGGGTGAGCGAAAAGTGAGCATGAGCGCTGCCGTGCGCCGACATGTTGATCCTTCCTGGACTCCGAGACATAGCGCGGCGGCGGGCAGCGCCAGTTCGGAACGGGCGTACGAGCCGTCGGCCGTTGCGCTGCGTGCGACTGGCGAGCGCCGAGCGAGGGACGGAGAGGCCGGCGCCGGCTCCCTGTGGGCCCACATCCAAGGAGAGCGCACGACCGCTGTGGTTGCCTTGATCGTCCTCGCTATCGGCGACGCGGCGTGGGGGAACGGCCCTCATGTGGGACTCCGGTCATGTTTCAGTGCCGGCAGGCCGCTCTGGGCGCATGTTCGGGGACAACCGTCTGCCTCCTGATGCGCAACCTGAGCCGTCGATACGTTCGCATCCTCGCGCCGGGGCAAGCGTGGACCGAGCGCTCCGGATCACCAGTTCGGGCGCGAAACCCATCCGGCGTACGGGGCGACCTCTGCCCGGCGACGCGAGGCGTCCTCCTGGGACAGTCGAGGGCAGCCGCGGCACCGCGAATATGGCTCCACACTTGGTAAGGTGCTGACCTACCAAGTAAGATGCACCAAGTAGATCGGAGTTGGGCAATGCCCGCAGCCTCGGAGTTCCTCGTCTCCTCCAGCGGCCAGATGTCCGTCCCGGCCGCTGTCCGCCACCGGTGGGGCCTCGATCACGGCGGGCGCGTGACC
>NZ_JBOGDB010000230.1:0-3309 GCF_050701515.1 Mycobacterium sp.
CAACAAGATCGTCCACAACCCCGACGTGCCTCCCCTCGTCATCCCGGCTTGACCAGTCCGTGACAGAAGCCGCCTCCCCCGAACGACTGCTGTTCGCCTCGACGACCCAGTCATTCCTGGAGAAGGAAGCATCGCTGGGCCGGCTGCGTGAACTCCACGAAGCCGGCACCTCCTTCGAGCCCGACTGGTGGCGCCGCGCCGCCGAACTCGGCTGGACGAGCCTGCTGGTGCCGGAGGAACTCGGCGGCGGTTCCGTGTCGGGCGACGGCGTTCAGGACTTGGCCATGGTGGCCGAGCTGACGGGCAAGACCGTGGCGCCGGGGCCGTTGCATCCGGTCAGCACCGTGCTGGCCGGACTCGTCGAGGCACCCGAAAACCACGCGGAGACAATCGAATCCCTGGTGTCGGGCGAGGCCATCGCGACCTGGGCAGTCTATGAACCGGGTAAGCCGTGGTCACCGTTGGACGCCGCGGTGACGGCGACACCCACCGCAACGGGATTCCGCATCGAGGGGGTGAAGGACCGCGTCGAGGCCGGCGACCAGAGCGACCTGCTGCTGGTGGTCGCGCGGTGCGATGACGCGGTGCGCCAGTTCCTGGTCCCGACGAATGCACCCGGCGTGAAGGTGGAGACGCAAACATCGATCGACCTGGTAAAGCGCTATGCGCGTGTGCATTTCGACGGCGTCGAGATCGACTCGTCCGCTGCGGTCGGATCGGCCGAGCAGATGCCCGAGCTGATCACCCGTCAGAGTCAGATCGCGCAGGTTCTGCAATGCGCCGAGGTCGTCGGCATTCTGAACACCGTGCTCGGCTTCACCATCCAGTGGGGGTTCGACCGGCACTCCTTCGGCCGCCCGCTGGGCTCATATCAGGCGCTCAAGCACAAATACGCCGACCTGAAGATCTGGTTCGAGGCGTGCCGGGCGACGACGAATGCCGCCGTCAAGGAGGTGGCGGCACGTTCGCCCGGCGCCGAGATGGCGGTCAGCGTCGCGAAATCGTATGTGGGCGAACACGCCCCCGGGATGCTGCAGGACTGCATCCAGTTGCACGGCGGCATCGGGGTGACGTGGGAACACGACCTGCATCTGTTCCTGCGCCGGGTCACGCTGTACCGATCGATGTTCGGCACACCCGAGGAGCACAACCTGAAGGTTTACGCTCTCACCGAGCAGCTGGGGTCGGCCTCATGACCGAAACGGCATCGGTGCCAACCGAAACGACCGAGACGGTCGAGGAGTTCGCCGCACGCGCTCGGGCGTGGTTGGTGGAAAACATGCCGCCGATCGATCCGAACGACCCGCCGGAACACGACCGGGGTGAAGAGGAACCGTGGCTTCGCGCCCGCGAGCTTCAGAAGAAGCTCTACGAGGGCGGATTCGCGGGCATCTGCTTTCCGCGCGAGTACGGCGGTCTCGGCCTGCCCATCGCGTATCAGAAGGCGTTCGACAACGAATCGCGCGGCTACGAGCTGCCGATCATTCTCAACACGCCGACCTTCACTATCTGCGCCGCAACGATTCTCGACACCGGCAGCGAGGAACAGAAGCGCCAACACATTTCGGCCGCGCTGCGCGGCGACGAGGTGCTCGTTCAGCTGCTGTCGGAGCCCAGCGGCGGATCGGATCTCGCCGGCGTCATCACCCGGGCCGACCGCCAGGGCGACAAGTGGGTGATCAACGGCGCGAAGACGTGGAGTACCAGCGCATTCGCCGCCGACTACGGGCTGATGCTGGCCCGCACCGACTGGGATGTGCCCAAGCACGAGGGCCTGACGATGTTCCTGGTGCCCATCGACCGCCCCGGGATCACGCTGCGGCGCATCAAGCAGGTGAATGGATCCGTCGAGTTCTGCGAGGAGTTCTTCGACAACCTCGAACTCGGCGATGACGCTGTCGTGGGCGAAGTCAACGGCGGCTGGCAGGTGGCATCCCGGCAGCTCTACCACGAGCGGCGCGCCGTCGGCGGCGGCTCGGAGTTCGCCAGCGGAATCGGCGCCGAGGGCAAGTCGGATGTGCCCATCGACTACGTCGCGCTGTTGGCGGCGACCGGACAGTCCGACAACGAGCGCGCCCGCGAGCTGGCCGGCCGCGCGTTGGTGCACCGGGCGGTGCGCGAGCAGCTGATCGACCACGTGTATCACGGCGTTCTCGATGGCGACCTGCCGCCGGCGGCGGGTTCGATCATTCGGGTCACACACGCCGAGATTCACCATCTGGAGTTCGACACCGTATTGGCGCTTGCCGGCGGTTCGGGCGTAGTCGACATCGGCGACGACCTGATCCGCTACGGCGAGCGCTATCTGTCGCGGCAGGCCGCGGCACTCGGCGGCGGCACCACCGAGATAGCCCGCAACATCATCGGCGAGCGGGTGCTCGGCTTCCCCCGCGAGTACGCGGCCGACCGCGGTGTGCCGTTCAATCAAGTCAAGCGCAACAAGAGCTGATCACAGGTACGTCCGCAAGTGATCGCACATACCGCGGCGAAATGCCTGCATGGACGGCACTTTCGGCTTGACGCCGTCCGCCCCGTGGTACATACCGGGGATGGTGAAAAGCTCGCACGGCACGCCGCAGGCCTTCAGCCGTTCGGCGTACGCGACACCTTCCTCATAGAGGATGTCAAGGTCGCCGACGCCCACCCAGGCCGGCGGCAGCCCGGACAGGTCGGTGCGCCGCGCGGGTGCGGCGTACTCCGGCGCCTCTGACATCTGGGGCTCTCGGCCCAGATACGCGGTCCATGCCCACCGGCTCGACGCCGGAGTCCACATGAACTGGCCTCGGCCACCGTGATCGTCGCGCAGGGCCGTGCGGTCATCCATCATCGGATAAACGAGCACCTGCGCCCGCAAACCGATCCCCTCGTCGGTGGCGCGTTGGGCGACAGCGGCGGACAGACCTCCGCCTGCGCTCGAGCCTGCCACCGCGATTCGGTCCGGGTCGATGCCGAGTTCGTCTGCACACGAACGCATCCAATGCAGGGTCGCCATGCAGTCATCGAGCGCGGCGGGAAATGGGTGCTCGGGGGCCAATCGGTAATCGGGTGAGACGACGACGGCTTCGAGCTCCCGCGCGAGGCGCCCCGCCTCAAAGGCTTCAAACTGCGGGGTACCGACGACCATCCCGCCGCCGTGGATATACAGCACCGCCGGTCGTCGCCTCCGGGAAGCTGTCGGTGTCATGGCGAGCACACGCACCGCGGGTTCGCCGTCGACATTGAGTTGCGTCATCGTCACGCCCCTCCCCGGCTTCGTGCTCAGGCGGAAGCCGAGCCGAGCCAGCGGCAGCGTGCGCGGGGTGAACGAAA
>NZ_JBOGDB010000231.1:0-12136 GCF_050701515.1 Mycobacterium sp.
GACTCCAAGGGCCGGTTCGACGAGACCGTGCCGGATTACGCCGGCCAGCACGTGTTCGACGCCAACCCGCAGATCATCCGCGACCTGAAGAACCAGAGCGGGCCGGTGGCCCAGAACGGCGCGATCCTGCTGCGTCACGAAACCTACGAACACTCCTACCCGCACTGCTGGCGCTGCCGGAACCCGCTGATCTACCGGGCGGTGTCGTCGTGGTTCGTCAAGGTCAGCGAGTTCCGCGACCGGATGGTCGAACTCAACCAGGACATCACCTGGTACCCCGAGCACGTCAAGGACGGCCAGTTCGGCAAGTGGCTGCAGGGTGCCCGCGACTGGTCGATCTCCCGAAACCGCTACTGGGGCACGCCGATTCCGGTCTGGGTCTCCGACGATCCGGCGTATCCGCGCATGGACGTCTACGGCAGCCTCGACGAGCTCGAGCGCGACTTCGGCGTGCGCCCGACCAACTTGCACCGGCCCTATATCGACGAGTTGACCCGGCCGAACCCGGATGACCCGACCGGTCGTTCGACGATGCGGCGCATCCCCGACGTGTTCGACGTATGGTTCGACTCCGGTTCGATGCCCTACGCGCAGGTGCACTACCCGTTCGAGAACGTCGACTGGTTCGACGGAGTCCGATGCGCCGACCCTGACAAGCAGGTCGACGGTCACAATCCGGGCGATTACATCGTCGAATACATCGGTCAGACCCGCGGCTGGTTCTACACCCTGCACGTGCTGGCCACCGCGCTGTTCGACCGCCCGGCCTTTCGCACGGTCTCGGCGCACGGCATCGTGCTGGGCAACGACGGCCAGAAGATGAGCAAGTCGCTGCGCAACTATCCCGACGTCACCGAGGTGTTCGACCGCGACGGCTCCGACGCCATGCGGTGGTTCCTGATGGCGTCGCCGATCCTGCGCGGCGGCAACCTGATCGTCACCGAACAGGGCATCCGCGAGGGCGTACGCCAAGTGCTGCTGCCGTTCTGGAACGCCTACACCTTCCTGGCGCTGTACGCGCCGAAGAAGGGCAGCTGGCGCACCGACTCGAAGCATGTGCTGGACCGCTACATCCTGGCCAAGCTCGCGCAGCTGCGCGACGATCTCACCGCCGCGATGGATGTCTGCGACATCTCCGGCGCCTGCGACGAGTTGCGCCAGTTCACCGAGGCGCTGACGAATTGGTATGTGCGACGGTCGCGTTCGCGGTTCTGGGAAGAGGACCCCGACGCCATCGACACCCTGCACACCGTGCTGGAGGTCACCGCCCGGCTGGCCGCCCCGCTGCTGCCGTTGATCACCGAGGTGATCTGGCGCGGCGTCACCGGCGAGCGCTCGGTGCACCTGACCGACTGGCCGGAAGCCGGCGAGCTGCCGCATGACGCCGACCTGGTCGCCAGCATGGACCTGGTGCGCGAGGTGGCCTCGGCGGGGTCGTCGCTACGCAAGGCCAAGAAGCTGCGGGTGCGGCTGCCGCTGCCGAAACTCACCGTCGCCCTGGAAAGCTCCGTGAAACCGCAGCGCCTCGAGCCGTTCGCCGACCTCATCGCCGACGAACTCAACGTCAAGGCGGTCGAACTCACCGACGACATCGCCCACCACGGCCGGTTCGAACTCACGGTCAACGCCCGCGAAGCGGGGCCGCGGCTCGGCAAGGACGTGCAGGCCGCGATCAAGGCCGTCAAGGCCGGCGAGGGCGTCGTCAACCCCGACGGCACCCTGACCGCGGGCCCGGTGGTGCTGCGGCCCGAGGAGTTCAGCTCCAGGCTGGTGGCCGCCGACCCGGAGTACACCGCCGCGATGCCCGATGGATCGGGCCTGGTGGTGCTCGACGGAACCGTCACGCCCGAGTTGGAGGCCGAGGGGTGGGCCAAGGACCGCATCCGCGAGCTGCAGGAGCTGCGCCGCACGACGGGCCTGGATGTCTCCGACCGCATCTCGGTGGTGATCCAGGTGCCCGCCGAACGTGACGACTGGGCGCGCACCCACGCCGACCTGATCGCCGGGGAGATCCTGGCGACCAGCTTCGAGTTCGGCGAGCCGGTCGACGGCACCGAAATCGGCGACGGCGTGCGGGTGGCCATCGCGAAGGCGTGACGTGGATGCGCGCTGGGTGCTGCACATCGACATGGACGCGTTCTTCGCCTCCGTCGAGCAGCTGACCCGTCCCACCCTGCACGGCCGGCCGGTTCTGGTCGGCGGGCTCGGTGGCCGCGGCGTCGTCGCCGGCGCCAGCTATGAGGCCCGCGTCTACGGGGCACGCTCGGCCATGCCCATGCACCAGGCCCGCCGGCTGGTCGGTGTGACGGCGGTGGTGCTGCCGCCGCGCGGCGTGGTGTACGGCGTGGCCAGCCGCCGCGTCCTCGACGCGGTACGCACCCTGGTGCCGGTGCTCGAACAGCTGTCGTTCGACGAGGCCTTCGGCGAACCCGACGAACTCGCGGGGGCATCGACCGAGGACGTCGAAGCGTTCTGTCGGGCGTTGAAGGCCAAGGTCCTCGACGAGACGGGATTGGTCGCATCGGTCGGCGCCGGGTCTGGCAAGCAGGTCGCCAAGATCGCCTCCGACCTGGCCAAGCCCAACGGCATCCGGGTTGTCGGCCGCGCCGAGGAACGCGCGCTACTGGAGGGCCTGCCGGTGCGGCGACTGTGGGGGATCGGACCCGTCGCCGAGGAGAAACTGCACCGGTTGGGCATCGAAACCATCGGTCAGCTCGCCGCGTTGACCGATGCGGAGGTCGCCAACATCCTCGGTGCAACCGTCGGCCCTGGGCTGCACCGGCTGGCCCGCGGCATCGACGACCGGCCGGTCGCCGAGAATGCCCCAGCCAAACAAATAAGCGCCGAATCCACCTTCCCCGAAGACCTGACCACACTCGACCAGCTACATGAGGCGACCGGACCCATCGGCGAGCACGCACACGCGCGGCTGGAGCGCGACGGACGCGGTGCGCGCACCGTCACCGTCAAGCTGAAGAAGTCCGATATGAGCACGCTGACCCGCTCCGCGACGTTGCCGTACGCCACCGCCGATGCCGCCACGCTGATCGCCATTGCCCGCCGGCTGCTTCTCGATCCCGTCGAGATCGGCCCCATTCGCCTTGTGGGCGTTGGCTTTTCGGGCCTTTCGGAGGTTCGGCAGGAATCACTGTTTCCGGGCCTCGAACTGGTGGCCGAAGACATGTCGGAAGGCCGACTGCCGCAAACACTCACCGAAGCCACCGCCACGGCTCCGGCCTGGCGCATCGGCGACGACGTCAGCCACACCGAGCATGGCCACGGCTGGATCCAGGGCGCCGGCCACGGCGTGATGACGGTGCGTTTCGAAACCCGCGGCAGCGGCCCCGGCCCGGTGCGCACCTTCCCCGACGACAGCCCCGAGATCGAACGCGCGAACCCCGTCGACAGCCTGGACTGGCCCGACTACGTCAGCGAGCTGGCGGCCCGGTCAGCCCCAGCGGGTGACGACGTCCTGGACGGATGAGCCCGCGGCCAGCGCCGCCATCACCAGCACCCGGGCCTGCGCCGGGCGCAGCCGCGGCACCATCACCGCGCCGGCGTCCACCAGTTCGCGGCCCGGGCCGTAGCCGGGGCTGACCCGTGCGCCGGGAACCCGCGTGGACACCGCCACCGCCACGCCGTCGTGGCAGTGCCGCCGCACCGCATCGATCACCGCCGCACCGGCATTGCCGGAACCCAACGCCGCCAGCACGAGCCCCCGTGCTCCGGCCGCCACGCACGCATCCATCGGCTCGGCGTCACTTCCCGGATATACCGCGATGATGTCGACTCGCGGTGCGTCGGCGGACGGTAGCGCGCCCAGGAACGGCCGGTCTTTGCGGCCCGCGAGAGTGAACTTGCCGTTGGCCACCGACCCGAGCGTCGCGCCGGTAAAGCCGTCGGCCGTCGCCAGCTTCTGCAGTCCCAGCGGCTGCCACACCGTGCCCGCGAAGGCGATCAGCACGCCGAGGCCGCGCGCCTGCGGGCTGGCCGCCACGGTCAGCGCGTCACGCAGATTGCCCGGCCCGTCGGCATCGGGTGCGTCCGCGCTGCGCTGCGCGCCGGTCATCACCACCGGGGTGGCGCCGTCGTAGGTCAACTCCAGCCACAGCGCCGTCTCCTCGAGCGTGTCGGTGCCGTGCGTGATCACCACGCCGTCGGCGCCAGGAGTCTTTGTGACCGCCGTGACCGCCGTCCGCATCGCATCCCAGTCGGCCGGGGTCAACTGGGAGCTGTCCACCGACATCAGGTCGATCACCTCGACGTCCAGCCCTGACGTCAGATCGGCGGCGCTGCTGGTCGGCCGCTTCACCCCGTCCTCGTCCGAGGTGCTGGCGATCGTTCCGCCGGTGGTGATGACGACAACGCGGCTCACGCCCTCATCATTGCAAAATCACGCTTTGGGATGATGGGACAGTGACCGATGAATCGGCTGGCCAGAGCGAGCCGGTGACTCCCGCCGAGGACAACGAGCCGAGGCCGAGGCGCCGGATCCGGCTGCTGGTCACGGTCGCCGCGGTGGTGCTGGCCCTCGACATCGTCACCAAAGTGCTCGCGGTAAAGCTGCTCACGCCCGGCCAACCGGTATCGATCATCGGCGACACCGTGACGTGGACGCTAGTGCGCAACTCCGGCGCCGCCTTCTCGATGGCCACCGGGTACACCTGGGTTCTCACCCTGATCGCCAGCGGCGTGGTGATCGGCATCATCTGGATGGGCCGACGGCTGGTCTCGCCGTGGTGGGCCATCGGGCTCGGCATGATCCTCGGCGGTGCGATGGGCAACCTGGTCGACCGGTTCTTCCGGTCGCCGGGGCCGCTGCGCGGGCACGTTGTCGACTTCCTGTCCATCGGATGGTGGCCGGTGTTCAACGTCGCGGACCCATCGGTGGTGGGCGGGGCGATCCTGCTGGTGGCGTTGTCGCTGTTCGGATTCGACTTCGACACGGTCGGCCGCCGCAAGGCCGAGCCGACGTAGTGTCCACCCGGTCGATGCCGGTCCCGGAAGGACTGGCCGGGATGCGCGTCGACGCCGGACTGGCGCGGCTGCTCGGCCTGTCCCGCACCGCCGCCGCCGCGCTGGCCGAGACCGGCGGCGTCGACTTGGACGGGAACACGGTCGGCAAATCCGCCCGCCTGACACCGGGCGCCTGGCTGGAAGTGCGACTGCCCGAAGCGCCTGCGCCGCTGGAGAATACGCCCGTCGAGATTGAGGGCATGACGATCCTGTACGCCGATGACGACATCGTCGCGGTCGACAAACCGGCCGGGGTTGCCGCACACGCCTCGGTGGGCTGGACCGGGCCAACGGTGCTCGGCGGCCTGGCCGCGGCCGGCTACCGGATAACCACCTCCGGCGTGCACGAGCGGCAGGGAATCGTGCATCGCCTCGACGTCGGCACGTCAGGCGTGATGGTGGTGGCGATCTCCGAGCGCGCTTACACCGCGCTCAAGCGCGCGTTCAAGCGGCGCGAGGTGGCCAAGCGCTATCACGCACTGGTACAAGGACATCCGGATCCGTCCAGCGGAACGATCGACGCACCGATTGGCCGGCACCGCGGACATGACTGGAAGTTCGCGGTCACCCGCGGCGGACGGCACAGCGTCACGCACTACGACACGCTGGAGGCGTTTCAGGCCGCCAGCCTGCTTGACATCGAGCTGGAAACCGGCCGGACCCATCAGATCCGCGTGCACTTCGCCGCGTTGCATCACCCCTGCGCCGGCGACCTCACCTACGGGGCCGACCCGGTGCTGGCGAAAAAGCTTGGCCTGCAACGTCAGTGGTTGCACGCCCGGTCGCTGGCCTTCGATCATCCCGCCGACGGCCGCCGCGTCGAGATCACCAGTCCCTATCCGGCTGACCTGCAGCACGCGCTGGACGTGCTGCGCAACCACCAACTGTGAGCGACGAACGGCAGCGCTCCGGGCTGCTGTTCGGCGTCGGCGCCTACGCGATGTGGGGCCTCTTCCCGGCGTTCTTCCCGCTGCTGAAGCCGGCCACCGCAGTCGAAATCCTGGCCCACCGGATCGTGTGGTGCTTCGCGCTCATGGTCGTGGTCATCGCGGCGGTGCGCCGGCTTGGCGATATCCGCGCCATCACCGGCCACACATGGCTGTTGTTGACGCTCGCGTCGGCGCTGATCTCGGTCAACTGGGGGATCTACATCTATGCCGTCAACAACGGCCGTGTGGTGGACGCCGCGCTCGGCTATTTCATCAACCCGCTGGTGACGGTGGCGCTCGGGTTGTTGATCTTCCGCGAGCGGCTCAATCGCGTGCAGTTCGTCGCGCTGGCCATTGCGGTGGTCGCCGTGGCGGTGCTGACCGTGGAAGTGGGCGCGCCGCCGGTCATCGGGCTCGGGTTGGCGTTGTCGTTCGGCCTGTATGGCGCGGTCAAGAAGGTGGTGCCGACCGATCCGAGGGTCAGCGTCGGGGTGGAGGCGGCGATCGCGACGCCGCCCGCGCTCGCCTTCATCGCGGTGTTGCAGGCCACCGGTGACGGGCAGTTCACCGATCACGGCCCGGGCCACATCGTGCTGATGATCCTGTCCGGGGTGTTGACGGCGCTGCCGCTGTTGTTCTTCGCCGCGGCCGCGCAGCGGCTGCCGCTGGTGACGATGGGCCTGTTGTTCTATCTGACGCCGGCGATGCAGCTGACCTGGGGCGTGGTGGTCGGACACGAGCCGATGCCGCCCGCCCGTTGGCTCGGCTTCGCGCTGATCTGGCTGGCGTTGGTGGTGTTCAGCGGCGACGCGTTGCGGCGGTCCCGTGTCGATCGGGCCGCGCTCCAACCGTCATAACGGTGACACCATCGACTCAGTCAGAAAGGGACACATCATGCGGTACTGCCTGTTGATGCACTACCAAGAGGCCAGCGAGATCGGGCTCACCGAAGCGGACATGGCGCCGGCGATGGAAGCCTTCAAGGCCTACGCCGACGATCTGACGGCCGCCGGGGTGCTGGTCGACACCGAGGTGCTGGAGCCGGTGGTCGCCACCACCACGGTGACCGCCCGCAACGGCAAGCCGGAGATCCAGGACGGCCCGTTCGCCGACACCAAGGAACGTCTCGGCGGCATCTTCGTCATCGAGGTGGCCAACCTGGACGAGGCACTGAAGTGGGCGCAGCGCAACCCCGCCAACGACTGGGGTTCGGTCGAAATCCGTCCGGTGGCACGGTCATACGCCGCCGACCGCGGGTGGTACAACCCCTGACCGCCGAGCGGCGGGTAGCGGACCTGGTTCGCGATTCCCACGGTCGGCTGCTCGCCATGCTCGCGGCGCCCACCCGTGACATCGCGGCCGCCGAGGACGCGCTGGCCGACGCGCTGGAACGGGCGCTCACCCGGTGGCCGGAGGACGGCGTGCCCGCCAATCCCGAGGGCTGGATCCTCACCGTTGCCCGCAACAGGCTGCGTGACATGTGGAAGTCACACGCCTACCGGATGACCGAACCGCTGGACGAAACCGATAGTCGCCCAACCGAACTCAGTGATATTTGGGACATGCCGCAGATCCCGGACCGGCGGCTGGAGCTGATGCTGGTGTGCGCTCACCCCGCGATAACACCCGACATCCGCACCCCGTTGATGCTGCAGACCGTGCTCGGCGTGGACGCCGCCGCCATCGCCGACGCGTTCGCGGTGCCGCGGGCCGCCATGGCGCAGCGGCTGGTACGAGCCAAGAGGCGGATTCGCGATGCCGGCATCCCGTTCGTGCTGCCCGAGCGCGCCGACCTGGCCGAGCGGCTGCCCGCGGTGCTGGAGGCGGTCTACGGCGCGTACGCGATCGATTGGCAACTCACCGGCGACGACGCGCCGATCGAATCGCTGTCCGCCGAGGCGCTGCACCTGGCGCTGGTGCTGTCCGACCTGCTGCCCGACGAACCGGAGGTGCTCGGGCTGGCGGCGCTGGTGTGCGTGGCGGAGGCGCGGCGACCGGCGCGACGCACCGCCGACGGCGGCTTCGTTCCGCTCGACGAGCAGGACACCGCGCGCTGGGATGCGACGCTGATCGCGCGCGGCGAGGCGCTGCTGCGTCGCGCGCACGGCTTCGGGCGCCCCGGCCGCTTCCAGTACGAGGCGGCGATCCAGTCGGCGCATTGCGCGCGGCCCGTCGACACGCAGGTGCTGCGAAAGCTGCATCGCGCGCTGCTGCGGGTGGCGCCGTCGCTGGGAGCGGCGGTCGCGCTGGCCGCGGTGGAGGGCGAGATCGACGGCCCGGACGCCGGATTGCGCGCCCTGGACTCCATCGACGACCCGGCCGCCGAACGCTTCCAGCCGGCCTGGACCACCCGGGCACACCTGCTCGCGCGGGCGGGTCGGACCGACGCCGCCGCGGACGCCTACCGCACCGCGATCGAGCTGACCAGCGATCCCGGCGTCGCGGATTACCTGCGTGAACAACTAACTTCGCTACAGCCATAAGACACGCATCGCGACACGCCCGAAGGTGTCGGTCCGCGGCCCTAGACTGGCCTCCCTATGACCCCCTCGTCCTTCGTGCACCTGCACAACCACACCGAGTATTCGATGCTGGACGGTGCCGCGAAGATCGCGCCGATGCTTGCCGAGGCGCAGCGGCTGGAGATGCCCGCGATCGGCATGACCGACCACGGAAACATGTTCGGCGCCAGCGAGTTCTACGCCGAGGCGACCAGTGCCGGGATCAAGCCGATCATCGGGGTGGAGGCCTATATCGCTCCCGGCTCGCGCTTCGACACCCGGCGCATCCTCTGGGGCGATCCCGGCCAGAAGGCCGACGACGTGTCGGGCAGCGGGTCCTACACCCACCTGACGATGATCGCCGAGAACGCGGCGGGGGTGCGCAACCTGTTCAAGCTGTCGTCGCTGGCGTCCTTCGAGGGCCAGCTCGGCAAGTGGTCGCGGATGGACGCCGAGATCATCGCCGAAAACGCCGGCGGCATCATCGCCACCACCGGCTGCCCGTCCGGTGAGGTGCAGACCCGGCTACGGCTGGGCCAGGACCGCGAGGCGCTGGAGTCGGCCGCCCGCTGGCGGGAGATCTTCGGCCCGGACAACTACTTCCTCGAGTTGATGGATCACGGCCTGCAGATCGAGCGGCGAGTCCGCGACGGGCTGCTGGAAATCGGCCGGAAACTCGACATCCCGGCGCTGGCCACCAACGACTGCCACTACGTCACCCGCGACGCCGCGCACAACCACGAGGCGCTGCTGTGCGTGCAGACCGGCAAGACGATGTCGGATCCCAACCGGTTCAAGTTCGACGGCGACGGCTACTACCTGAAGTCGGCGGCCGAGATGCGGGGACTGTGGGACGACGAGATCCCCGGCGCCTGCGACGCCACCCTGCTGATCGCCGAACGCGTGCAGTCGTATGAAGACGTGTGGGCGCCGCGCAACCGGATGCCCATCTTCCCGGTACCCGAGGGGCAGGATCAGGCATCGTGGCTGCGCCATGAGGTGGATGCCGGGCTGGCGCGACGGTTCCCCGGCGGGGTGGCCCCGGAGTATGTCGAGCGGGCCGGCTACGAGATCAAGGTCATCTGCGACAAGGGATATCCGTCGTACTTCCTGATCGTGGCCGACCTGGTCAACTACGCGCGTTCGGTGGACATCCGGGTGGGGCCGGGGCGCGGCTCGGCGGCGGGGTCGCTGGTCGCGTACGCGTTGGGTATCACCGACATCGACCCGATCCCGCACGGGCTGCTGTTCGAGCGGTTCCTCAACCCCGAACGCACCTCGATGCCCGACATCGACATCGACTTCGACGACCGCCGGCGCGGTGAGATGGTGCGCTACGCCGCCGACAAGTGGGGTCACGACCGGGTCGCGCAGGTGATCACATTCGGCACAATCAAGACGAAGGCAGCGCTGAAGGATTCGGCCCGAATCCATTACGGGCAACCGGGTTTCGCGATCGCCGACCGGATCACCAAGGCGCTGCCGCCGGCCGTCATGGCCAAGGACATCCCGCTGTCGGGCATCACCGACCCGACCCACGAGCGGTACAAGGAAGCCGCCGAGGTGCGCGGCCTGATCGACACCGACCCCGACGTCCGCACCATTTACGAGACCGCCCGCGGGCTGGAGGGCCTGATCCGCAACGCGGGCGTGCACGCCTGCGCGGTGATCATGAGCAGTGAGCCGCTGACCGAGGCCATCCCGCTGTGGAAGCGGCCGCAGGACGGCGCCATCATCACCGGCTGGGACTACCCGTCGTGCGAGGCCATCGGCCTGTTGAAGATGGATTTCCTCGGCCTGCGCAACCTGACGATCATCGGCGACGCGATCGAGAACATCCAGGCCAACAGGGGAATCGACGTCGACCTGGAGAACTTGCCGCTCGACGACGAGGCCACCTATGCGCTGCTGGGCCGCGGCGACACGTTGGGCGTGTTCCAACTCGACGGCGGCCCGATGCGCGATCTGCTGCGCCGGATGCAGCCGACCGGCTTCGAGGACGTCGTCGCCGTGATCGCCCTGTACCGGCCGGGGCCGATGGGCATGAACGCCCACAACGATTACGCCGACCGCAAGAACGGCCGCCAGCCCATCCGGCCGATCCACCCGGAGCTGGCCGAACCGCTCGAGGAGATCCTTGCCGAGACTTATGGCCTGATCGTCTATCAAGAGCAGATCATGCGCATCGCGCAAGAGGTGGCCGGGTATTCGTTGGCCCGAGCCGACATTTTGCGCAAGGCGATGGGCAAGAAGAAGCGTGAGGTGCTCAAGAAGGAGTATGAGGGCTTCTCGGAGGGGATGAAGGCCAACGGCTTCTCGGCCGCCGCCATCAAGGTGCTGTGGGACACCATCGTTCCGTTCGCCGACTACGCGTTCAACAAGTCGCACGCCGCCGGTTACGGGATGGTGTCCTACTGGACCGCGTACCTGAAGGCGAACTACCCGGCGGAGTACATGGCAGGGCTGCTCACGTCGGTGGGCGACGACAAGGACAAGGCGGCGGTCTACCTCGCCGACTGCCGAAAGCTGGGTATCACCGTGCTGCCGCCGGACGTCAACGAGTCCGGGCTGAACTTCGCCTCCGTCGGGGAGGACATCCGCTACGGCCTCGGTGCGGTGCGCAATGTCGGCGGCAATGTCGTTGGGTCGCTGATCAATACCCGCACCGACAAGGGCAAGTTCATCGACTTCTCCGACTACCTCAACAAGGTCGACATCGCGGCCTGCAACAAGAAGGTCACCGAGTCGCTGATCAAGGCCGGCGCGTTCGATTCACTTGGCCAACCGCGCAAGGGCCTGTTCCTGGTGCACACCGATGCGGTGGATTCGGTCTTGGGTACCAAGAAGGCCGAGGCGATGGGCCAGTTCGACCTGTTCGGCGGCAATGACACGGCCACCGATGCGGTGTTCACCATCAAGGTGCCCGACGAGGAGTGGGACGACAAGCACAAGCTGGCTCTGGAGCGAGAGATGCTGGGCCTGTACGTGTCCGGGCATCCACTCAACGGTGTCGCGCACCTGCTGATCCCCCAGGTGGACACCGCGATTCCGTCGATTCTGGACGGCGATATTCCCAACGAGGCTCAGGTGCGGGTCGGCGGCATCCTGGCCGGGGTGAACCGCCGCGTCAACAAGAACGGGATGCCCTGGGCCTCGGCGCAATTGGAGGACCTGACCGGCGGTATCGAGGTGATGTTCTTCCCGCACACCTACTCCGCCTACGGCGCGGAGATCACCGACGACGCCGTGGTTCTGGTCAACGCAAAGGTCAGAATCCAGGACGACCGGATCTGCCTGATCGCCAACGACCTTGTGGTGCCGGACTTTTCCAACGCCGCAGTGGACCGGCCACTGGCGGTCAGCTTGCCGACGCGGCAGTGCACGGTCGAGAAGATCACCGCGTTCAAGCAGGTACTGGCCCGTCATCCCGGCACGTCGCAGGTGCACCTGCGGCTGGTCAGCGGCGAGCGCATCACCACGCTGGAGCTGGACGCCTCGCTGCGGGTGACGCAGTCGTCGGCGCTGATGGGTGACCTGAAGGCGCTGCTCGGTCCGGGCTGTCTCGGCTAGAACGCGTACCGCAGGATCCGCGCCTTGCGGCGTCCGGTCTTGCTATAGCGCGCCATCTTGCTCATCACCCGGATCCAGCCGGGAAACAGGTCCACTTCGGGCCGATGGGCCAGGCTGGCT
>NZ_JBOGDB010000232.1:0-3434 GCF_050701515.1 Mycobacterium sp.
GTTCAACCCCGCCGTCACGCTGGCCGACGACGGCTTCGACATCAGCCCACGGCTGGCCGCGGCCATCGCCGACGCCGCACCCGAGCTTCGCGTCGACGCGAATGCGTCGGCCTACTTCCTCAACGCCGACGGCAGCCCCAAGACTGCCGGCACCCCGCTGACCAACCCGGCTTACTCAAAGACGTTGGGCGTCATCGCATCCGATCCTCAGTCGTTCTACACCGGCGACGTGGCCCGAGCCATCGTTGCCGCCGCTGCCGACACCAGTGGCGGCCGCACACCGAGCCTGATGACGCTCGAGGACCTGTCCGGCTACACCGTCAAGAACCGCGAGCCGCTGTGCACCCCGTACCGCGGCCGCGAGATCTGCGGCATGCCACCGCCCTCGTCGGGCGGCATCGCGGTGGCCGCAACCCTGGGCACGCTCGAGCACTTCCCGATGAGCGATCACAAACCCACCGACATGGACCTCAACGGGGGCAAGCCCACCGTCATGGGCGTACACCTGATCTCCGAGGCGGAGCGGCTGGCCTACGCCGACCGCGACAAGTACGTCGCCGACACCGATTTCGTGCCGCTGCCCGGCGGCACCCCGGGCACATTGCTCAACGGTGACTACCTTGCTGAGCGTGCGGCGCTGATCTCCGAACAGCGGAGCATGGGCACCGCGAAACCCGGCGAGTTCGGCCCGCCGACCACGCCCGTTCCTCCGACGCCCGAGCACGGCACCAGCCAGATCAGCGTCGTCGACGCGCAAGGCAATGCGGCCTCGCTCGCCACCACGGTGGAGTCGGCGTTCGGCTCGTACCACATGGTGGACGGGTTCATCCTCAACAACCAGCTCACTGACTTCTCCGCCGAACCGGTAGGCCCGGACGGCACGCCGGTGCCCAACCGCGTCCAGCCGGGTAAGCGGCCGCGCAGCACCATGGCGCCGACGCTGGTGTTCGAGAAAGCCGGGCCGAACCGCGGACCGCTGTACGCCGTGACGGGCTCGCCGGGCGGTTCGATGATCATCCAATTTGTCGTGAAAACCGTTGTCGGCATGGTGGATTGGGGAATGGATCCGCAACAGGCGGTCGGCATGGTGGATTTCGGCGCGGCGAACTCGCCAAAAACCAACGTCGGTGGCGAGCATCCCAACATCAATACCGCCGACAACGGTGACCATGACCCGTTGGTGCAGGGTTTACGCGCACTCGGCCACCAGGTCGATCTGGCCGACCAGTCCAGCGGGTTGTCAACGATTGTGCGGGTGTCCCCCGGTTTGACCGGTGGCGCGGACCCTCGTCGCGAGGGATTGGTGATGGGCGATCCCCGGTGAGCAATGCGCGGGTCGCGCGGCTGACCGAATCGGATTGGCAACTGTTCGCCGGGGTCCGGCTGCGCGCACTGACCGACTCACTCGGCGCCGACGATCCGCAGCTCCGGCAGGAGTCCGCCTTCACCGCCGCACAGTGGCGCCGACGGCTCCGCGATCACGCACAGTTCGCGGCACTGCTCGGCAACCGTCCGGTGGGTCTGATCGGCGCGCAGCAGGAGAACGCCGAAACGGTGTACCTGTACTCGCTGTGGCTGGACCCCGCCGCCCGCGGACACGGCCTGGCCCGGCCGCTGGTAGCCGCGGCGGTGGACTGGGCGCGTCATCAGCGGGCGCGCACGGTCACGCTGCGGGTGGCGGTGAACAATCCGGTCGCCCGGGGCGTCTACGAGAGCCTCGGCTTTGCCGCCATGGCGGAAACTGCGGACCCCCGCGACGAGGTCGCGATGACGCTCAGCGTGAGCTGAGATCCGGCCGGTAGCGGTTCACCAGACGCCGCACACTGTCCATCGCATCGACGGCACGCTCCTTGTCGACAGCCTGGATCGCCAATACCGGGATGTACTCGTCGTCGGGCAGGTCCACCCGGGCCCAGCGTGCGCCGCGCGGAAACGACACGCCGACGACATCGGACCACGGAATCAGCTTGTAACCAAGCAGGTTTCGTATCGCCACCCCCGGTTCGCCCACCCGCAACCGCGGCCGGGCGAACAGCAGCATCACACCGGCGATCACCGCCCCGAGCAGGCCCATCGCCACCTGGTCGGCGGTCTGGAAGATCACACCGGTAGACGAGATCTTCAACAGCGCACCGACCGCGATGTGGGCGGCCAAGATCACCGCGGCGGCACCGTAGGCGAAATAGGGTGTCAGGTGCGGCCGGACTTCGAGATCCCAGTCGCTCATGACCCGCGACGCAGGCCGCGCAGCGTCAGCGCGGTGGACAGCGCGGCGGCCGCCGCCTGCGCCCCCTTGTCCTCGGTCGAGGCCGGCAACCCGGCCCGGTCCAGCGCCTGCTGCTCGGTGTTCGTGGTGAGCACGCCGTCGGCCACCGGAGTGGAGGAGTCCAGCGACACCCGCGTCAGGCCCTGTGTCACGGCGTCACAGACATAGTCGAAATGCGGTGTCTCGCCGCGGATCACCACACCGAGCGCCACCACGGCATCATGATCGGCGGCCAGCGCCTGGGCCACCACCGGGATTTCGATCGCGCCGAGCACCCGGACCACGGTGGGGTTGTCGATGCCGGCGTCGGCGGCCACCTTGCGGGCACCGTCGAGCAGCGCGTCGCAGATCTGCTCGTGCCACGTGCTGGCAACGATGGCCAGCATCAACCCCGATGCATCGAGCTGTGGCAGGTCAGGAACTCCGGCCGCAGGAGTCACAGTGCTCCGCCGAACTCGCCCGGCAGCACTTCGTCGTAGTCGTCCAGGCCATGCAGGTCGTGGCCCATTCGGTCGCGCTTGGTCATCAGGTAGCGGATGTTCTCGGCGTTGGCCCGCACCGGCAGTGCGACGCGTTCGATGATGTGCAGGCCGTAGCCGTCCAGCCCGACGCGCTTGGCCGGGTTGTTGGTGAGCAGCCGCATCGACCGCACCCCGACGTCGACCAGGATCTGCGCGCCGATGCCGTAGTCGCGCGCATCGGCGGGCAGGCCGAGCTTGAGGTTGGCGTCGACGGTGTCGTCGCCGGCGTCCTGCAGCTGATAGGCCTGCAACTTGTGCATCAGGCCGATGCCCCGGCCCTCATGGCCGCGCATGTACAGCACGATGCCGCGGCCCTCGCGGGCCACCATCGCCATCGCGGCGTCCAGTTGGGGTCCGCAATCACAGCGTCGGGAGCCGAATACGTCACCGGTGAGGCATTCGGAGTGCACCCGGACCAGCATGTCGTGCCCGTCGCCGTGTGGGCCGGCGATGTCACCGCGCACCAGCGCGACGTGTTCGACGTCGTCGTAGATGCTGGTGTAGCCGACCGCCCGGAACTCGCCGTGGCGGGTTGGGATGCGCGCCTCCGCGAAGCGTTCGATGTGCTTTTCGTGCTTGCGCCGCCATTCGATCAAGTCGGCGATCGAGATCAGCGCCAAGTCATGCTCGTCGGCGAAAATCCGCAG
>NZ_JBOGDB010000233.1:0-2367 GCF_050701515.1 Mycobacterium sp.
GTGGAGACGGGAATCGAACCCGTGTGCACGGATTTGCAGGCCGTTGCCTCACCACTCGGCCACTCCACCGCTGGGGTTGATGCGACTGCACCTCGAGCGGATGACGGGATTCGAACCCGCGACCCTCACCTTGGCAAGGTGATGCGCTACCAACTGCGCTACATCCGCGTGCCACGGACGAGAACGTCGCCCGTCGCGAAGGACGACGATAGTCCACTTCAGCGTAGCCGCACAAATTCCAGCGGGTCCGGTGCGAGGCGCCGACGCCGTGCCTGGAATCAGAAGATCTGATACGCCTCCCGGGAGATGACGAAGCCGTGACCGGTCTGGTTATCGCGGCAGGTCATTCCCGACTCGGCGCTCTCGCAGACCAGGCTTCCGGCGGCGATCGAGCGGCCGTTGCCGAGCGACTCGCCACCGCCGAGTGCGGTGTCGCCGGCGCAGACGAACCCGGCCTCATCGCCGGCCTGCAGCGTGATTCCCTGTCCGTAATCCCATTCGCAGGAGGCGGGCTTCGACGGCGGGGCCCAGTCGCGCTCGGATATGTCGCAGCGAACATTCGACGGGTCGATGTAGCAGCCGACGTTGCCGCTTGGCGATGTGAAGCCGCGCAGCTCGGTCACCGTCTCGTCCGCCGGGGCGGATTTCGTGTCGGAGGTGAGTCGATCGGGCGTCGGGGCGCGCGGCGCTGCGGGGGCCTGGGCGGTCACGACGGTCTCTGCGGTCCCAGCACGCTCGCCACTGCTCCCGCCATCGCCACCGCAGCCGGCAAGCAGGAACAGCACAGGCAGCATCACAAGCGCGGGCGGCACGCGACTTTGCTGGTCGGCCATGATGCGTGACCATACTCTCGGCCGGTCGCAGCTGGTGGAAGATGGACAAGGGCGCCCTGTGCCGTCGTGCTAACGTTCGACGTCGTTCCCAGGTCTCGTAGCTCAGTGGGAGAGCGTCCGCCTCACACGCGGAAGGTCGCTGGTTCGAAACCAGCCGGGACCACCAGATGTCAGCGGGGGAAACCAACGATCCGCACTCATGCCGGCGCATCGGCGCGAAGTGCCCAATCCGAGCCCTAACTTGCGGCGTTGGCTTAGGGTCCCGGTGTGCGTGATCGCGTTGTGGATCGAGCTCGTGGGATGCGCGACCTGGTGCGGTCTGAGGCTGCCGAATCCGAGCGACAGCGCACGCTCACGCCGGCAATAGTCGACGAGATGTGGGCCAGTGGCCTGATGTCTGCGTTCAATCCCGCGGAGGCGGGCGGCGTGGAACCGTCGTTTGACGAGATGATCGAGACGTGGATCGAAATGGCCTGGCAGGACGGGTCTTTCGGCTGGATCGGGATTGCGAACCTGCCGTCGTCATTTGCCGCCGCGACGTATCTTCCCGATGAGGGTTTCGCGGAGATTTTCACCAAGTACGACAACCGCATCGCCATCGGTGGCCAGTACTTCCCCAACGGCCAGGGCACAGTCATCGACAGCGGCTACCAGGTGAGTGGTGCGTGGAGCTTCGGTTCCGGCACCGGACACTCCGAGTTCATCGCCGCCGGCTTCATGCCGATGGACGACGGCCAGCCGCGCTGGATCAGCGAGGGCATTCCCGAAATGCGGGTGGCGTTCGTACCTCGAGACGAGGTCACCTTCACCGACGGGTGGCATGTCCAAGGCCTCAAAGGCACTGGCTCCTACGACTACAACGCCCAGGACGTGTTCGTACCGGAGTACCGAACCATTCCGTTGTTCACGCGCAAGCCGTTCCGCGGAACCTCCGCGGCCACCCGCATGGGTCTGATGCCCGTCACCGCCGCCGGTCACGCGGCGTTTGCGCTCGGGGTCGCCAAGAGCATGCTCGACGATGTCGAGGAACTCGCCGCCACCAAGGTGCGGATGGCCGACATGGCGACGTTGGCCACCCGTCCGACCTTCCAAAAGGGTCTCGCCCACCACGTTGCGGGGTGGCGGGCCGCCCGTCTCTTGGTGCTCGACGCCTTCGCGGCGGCCGAGGCCGCTGTTGCCGCCGGCAATGACCTGACACCCAGACTGCGAGCCGACATGCGGGTGGCCGCGGTATTCGCCACCGATACGGCCCGGGAGTGTGCCGAGTGGGCCCATCTGGCGGCGGGCACCACCGCGATCCGCGAGGGCAGCCGCCTCGAGCGCGCGTTCCGCGACATGTACACCGGCACCCAGCACGCGTTCATCAGCGAGAAGGTGGCCATCGACGCGGCGCAGATCTGGCTCGGCATCATCGAGGACCAGTTCGGCCTGTGAGTCCGCCGGTGGCTCAATACGCCCGTGCGACATAGGCCAGCGCACCGGTGTCGTCGTCGGTGTCGGGCATTGAGCCGTCGCCGAGTTGCAGGCATCTCAC
>NZ_JBOGDB010000234.1:0-7135 GCF_050701515.1 Mycobacterium sp.
CACCGAAGCTGCCTGCCGGCTGGGCACCCGGTGCCGCCGCGGCACCGGAAGTCGCGACCTCGGCGCAGCCCGTCGCGGCCGGCGGCGGCACCGGCGGCTTGTACGGGGCGCCGATGATGGCGCGTGACGAACGTTCGAAGGACGACGCCGCGGAGGGCAGGACCGTTCAGTTGACGGTCGGGCCTCGCACCGGGAGGGGGGAGTAGGGCAAAAATTCGTGCACTGACCACCCGCACGGGCGGAATACACTTTTCAATGGACGAAGCAAACTATTCACCTAAAGGAGAGACTCCATGGCTTTGAAGGTTGGGCCTGATGAGCTGCGCGCCGCAGCACACAATCTCGAGCAGTTGCGGGACCAGGCAAACGCCACACTGCAGAACTACCTGACCGCGTCGCACGACGTGCATGCGCCCGGGGCGTGGAGCGGTCAGGCCGCCGCCGCCAACGTCGCCACGGCGGAGGACATCCACGCGGCCCAGAACAAGATCACCACCCAGTGGGGCGAGCTGATCCAGACCCTGATGGCGGCCGCGGACAGCTACCAACAGCAAGAAGAGGCGTCGCAGGCCAGCATTGCGTCCGTCTCGCAGAGCATGTGACCGGAAGGATTGACGATGTTTGAATACAGCCCCGCGGCGCTGCCCGACTACGTGTCGACGGTTCAGCACTCCAGCGCCCAACTCGAGAATGTGCGCGGCGACGCCCAGAACATCCTGGCCGGCATTCGCGAGTTCTTCGACTCCCAAGGTGCCACCGCTTTCGAGCAGGCGCAGATGACCATCAACTCGGGCATCGACCACGGCAAGGAAGTGATCCTGCGGCATTCCGCGGTGGTCGACACGGCCCACCAGGACATGATCGGAACGGACCACGCCGCGGCCCAATCGTTCGGGATCTAGGCCGACAGATCGCGTAGGCAGGGGAGGCCGACCGACGTGTTGGCCTCCCCTGATAGGTGTAGTGGGCGAAAGAGGGTAGAGATGGCGGACCTGACGACCACACCGTCCGGAATCTGGGTGCTGCAAGCACTTCTCGGCGTCGAGACAATGCCGACCACGCTGCGGCTTCGGCCGTTCGTGCCGTCCGTGGACGGCGACGGCACCGTGGCGACGACGCTCGGCCAGGTGCCGTTGACGCAGACCGCTGAATACGGGTCGCTGGCGGCGGCCGGAGTCATCGACGACGGCGGCCGCGTCGACGAAGCGGTTCGAGACTGGATGACCGTGATCGGCCGGCCGCAACGGGAAGTCGTGGTGGTCATCCGGCGACCCAAGCCGATCGACGGCAGCGAGCCCGCGGGTGACGATGCGCCCGCGCTCGTGGAGGAGCGCACCATGTCGATCTGCCAACGCGAGCGCTGGCTGGCGATGATCGCCCGCAGCGGCGACGAGGTGGTGCTGGCGCCGCTCGGCGAGGCCGCACCGGCCGATGCCCAGGTCGATCTGATCTGTGACACCGTGCTGCACGCGTTCTCCGACGGCGCGCCGGCCGCAATGGCGGGGGTTAACGTGCCCAGCGACGCGCTCGAAGCCGCGCTCACCGCGAGCGCCGGTGAGGAGCGCCCCGTCGTCGCGGCGGCGTTGGCCCGGCTTGGCCTCGAGCCCGATCAGGTCGCGGTGCTCTCCGCCGCGATCCGAATGGACGAGTCGGCGATGGCGGTGGTCGCGGTGATCGACCACGGGATCAAGCAGCGGGTGCACCCCAACGTGCTATCGGTCATCGACACCGACCTCGGCCGCATCACGATCAGCTACAACACCGGGCCGGACCGGACGAAGTGGACGAGTATCTGGCCGACCGCTCCGGACGCGCTGCGGCAGGATTTGGCTAACTTGCTCAACGCGGCGAAGGCAACGGTCTAAACGTCGCGCACCGGACCATCCAGCAAACTTCAACAATCGCACCAATGACGCCACCTTTCGCTCCCCGAATTTGCACCTCGACGGCATCGGACCCGCAAGTAAGGTATTGAGACATGGCTCTGAATCTGGCCAGCGGACTCCAGGTGTCGGCGCACTTTTTCTGGCAGCGGCGAAATGCCGCCGCGCTGTCGCACCACGGGGTGCGGATGGAGTTCGATCCCGTGCAGCGCCAGCGCGCTTCGCTGATTCTCGGCTTCGTCTTCGCGATCCTCGCGGCCGCGTTGATGTTCGTGCTGTCCTGGTTCAAGCCCGCCGGCCATGTCGGCGCCTCGACAATTCTGGCCGACCGGGACACCGGTGCAATTTATGCGCTCGTCGATGGCCGGCTGCATCCCGCGCTGAACCTCGTCAGCGCGCGGCTGATCGCCGGGCAGGCGAACAATCCGACCTTCGTCAAGACCAACGAACTCGCGAAATATCCGCAGGGGCCGGCCGTCGGCATCGCCGGGGCACCCGCGACGATGCCGCTGCGCACCGGCGACAGCTCGCAGTGGGCGGTGTGCGACACCGCCCCCGACAACCCGAACGCCGCGCCGCTGGTGACCGCGATCGGCGGGCCGCTCACCGTCGGACAGCGCAGCCAGCCGCTCGATCCGCCGAACGCGGTGCTTGCGGTGCACGACGGGAAGACGTACGTCATCTGGAACGGGCAACGGTCGATGATCGACCTGTCCAACAAGGCGGTGGCGCTGGCGCTGGGTGTCGACTCGGGTGCGCAATCACCGGTGAAGATCTCCACACCGCTTTTCGATGCGCTGCCGGCCACCGAACCGTTGACCACCCCGGTGATTCCCGGCGCGGGTAGCCCGTCGCAGTTCGACGTCGCGCCGGGTGCGGTTGTCGGATCGGTGCTGTCGGTGCGCGATCTGCAGACCGATGCCGACGACTTCTACGTGCTGCTGCGCAACGGGGTGCAGCGCATCTCGCCGTTCGTCGCGTCGCTGTTGCGCTCGACCAACTCCTTCGGCGACGAACTGCCGGTAGTGGTGGCGCCCGACCGGCTGGCCAGTGTGCCGGTAGTAGGGAGCCTGCCGGTGGACTTCTATCCGACCACGCGACTCGCTCTTGTCGACACGGTGGCCAACCCGGTGACCTGCTTGAGTTGGTCCAAGGGCTCGACCGACCGGTCCGCGGTCACCACCGTGCTTTCCGGCAAGGGCCTGCCCATTCCGATCGGCTCGGAAAACCGGTTGCTGCGGCTGGTCAAGAATGACCGGAGCCCCGCCAGCGTCGAGGCCGACCAGGTATACATGGCGCCGGGGGCGACCAACCTGGTGATGACCACCGGCGCCGCTCCGGAATCCACCAGCCGGGAGTCGATGTGGTGGATCAGTGACCAAGGCGTGCGCTACGGGATCTCGCTCGACGACGAAACGCTGCGGGGGCTTGGTATTTCGCCGACAATGGCACGCCAGGCGCCGTGGCCGCTGATCCGGGTTTTCGCCCACGGGCCGGCGCTCAGCCGCACCGATGCGCTGACCCAGCACGACACCCTGGCCGGGCCGGCCGAAGCCGCCTCACTCGGCCGACCGCAGTAACGGGCTCGACATTCACCGGAGGAGACGATGGACACCCAGTCAGAGCGGCCACGGACAGGATTGACGCCGTGACCGAGCGCGATGACTTTCTGCGGGAACACCTTGGACCGCCGACCGACTCGGACGACGAGCCGGGGCCCCGCGCACCCGAAGCCCCCACGCCCGCGCCACCACCCGCGGGGCAGGACGACACGCCTTCCCGCACGGCGCTCGACGACGCGCAACGCCGGATCGGTCCGAGCGACGCACCGCGGCCGACGGGTCCCGACACCGCTGTGCGCCGCCCGGCAGAGGACGCCGGCCACCGCGCACCCGACGAACCGGGCCGGCCGGCCGGCCCGGACGATCACGGCCGGCGCGAGCCGAGGCCGCCCGAAGGTGGCCGCACCGACAACTTCTACGTGCCGCCGAGGCGTCCGGATTCCAGGACCGGCCCCGCGCGGGAACCCACACCAGCCGAATCCACCCGCGTGATGCCCTCGGCGGGCGGGCGGGCGGGCCGGCAACCTGAGCCGCCGCGTGAGCGATCCCCGCGTCCGCCCGGCCAATCGTGGTCGCCAGCACCGTCATCGGCACCGAACTGGGCCGACGCACCGGCCGCGGCACCACCGGCGACCGGGTGGTCCTACGTCGACAGCATCCGCACCAGCGAGCTGGTGCCCACCCGCAAGGTGCCTCCGGGCAAGGGTTGGCGCCGCATCATCTACAAGGGCACCCTCGGCCTGGTCAATCTCGGACCCTCGCCCGACGAAATGCGGCTGGCGGACCTGGAGGTCAAGATCCGCTCGCTGCTGCGCGGCCACTACAAGATCGGTGTGTTCGGCAAGGGTGGCGTCGGCAAGACCACGGCCGCGGCATGCGTCGGCTCGGTCTTCGCCGAGCTGCGCCAGGATGACCGGGTGGTGGCCATCGACGCCGACACCGCGTTCGGCAAGCTCGGCAGCCGCATCGACCCGAACGCCGCCGGCTCGTACTGGGAGCTCGCCGCCGACGAACACCTCGACACGTTCGCCGACGTCCGTAGCCGGGTCGGCAACAACGCCGCGGGTCTGTTCGTGCTGGCCGGCGAGTCCAGCACCGCCCGACGACGGGTACTCGACCCCGCCATTTACCGTGAGGCGACCTCGCGGTTGGACCGGCATTTCACGATCTCGATCGTGGACTGCGGCTCGACGCTGGACTCCGCGATCGCACAGGAGGTGCTTCGCGATCTCGATGCCCTGATCGTGGTCTCCTCGCCGTGGGTGGACGGCGCCTCGGCGGCCGGCCAGGTGATGGAGTGGTTGGCCAACCGGGGATACACCGGTCTGCTGCATCGCACCGTGGTGGTACTGAACGACTCCGACGGCCACGCCGACAAGCGCACCCGCTCGATTTTGGTGCAGCAGTTCGCCAGTCGCGGCCAGGTCGTGGTCGAGGTGCCGTTCGACTCGCATCTGCGACCCGGCGGTGTGATCGACCTGGCGTCGGAGATGTCACCACTGACGCGGCGGCGGTTCATCGAGATCACCGCGGCGATCGCCGAGCACTTCGCGTCCACCACCGACGGACCCCGGGACCGCCGGTGACGACCGTCCGCGAACCCGCGCCGAGCCCGGCCGGCCAGACCGCGACCCCGGTCGCGGTACCTCCGTCGTGCCGGGTGTCGATCCTGGCCGGGGACTCGCATCAGATCGACCTCGTGCTGCCGTCGGCCGCGCCGCTGAGCACCCTGCTCGACCCGACCGTTGTCGCGCTCAACAAGGTGTTGCGTGGGCGCGGCGCCGCCGAACTACCACCCGCCGCCTATGAATTCGCGCGCGCGGCCGGCATGTCGGCGCTCGAATCTGATGTGTCGCTTGCCGGTCACAACATCGTCGACGGCGAAGTTCTGGTGCTGGTCCCGGCGGGCACCGGCGAGCGGTACGGGCCGGTGGTGGAGAACGTCTCGACGGCGTTGGCGCAGTTTGCGTCCGAGCATTTCGTCCGGGTCTCGGCGCAGACCGCGGTGGCGGTGGCGGCGGTGATCATCGGCGGTGCGCTCGGGGTGGCCGCCCTGCTACTGTGGCGGCTGCGCTGGGCACAGGAAAGCGTGCTGCTGGTGCCGGTCTTGTTCGCCGTGACGGCGGTCTGCCTGGTCGGCACCGCTGCGGTCGGCGCACGGCTCCGCGCGGGGCGCGTCGTCACCGACGGTGCGGCGTGGGCGGCGTTGGCCGCCGCGGGTCTGGCCGCCGTGACGGTGCCGCCCGGCGAACACCCGGGGGCGCCGCACGCGTTCCTCGCCGCGATCGCCTTGTTGGCCGGCACCTGGCTGCTGGTGCGGTTCACCGGACGGTACTGGTCGGCGGCCGCCGCGATAATCACCGCCGGTTTCGGCGCGGCCGCCGTCGCATTGGTGCGGATGTACTGGGACGTGCCCGGGCCGCGGATCGCGGTGGCGGTGTTGATTGCCGTTCTGGTGGCCCTCGCCGCGGCGCCCGCGGTGGCGCTCCGGCTGGCGAAGGTGTCGCGCCAGACGTTTGGCTCCATCACCGGCCGCGACATCTTCGCCCGCGCGCCCGGCCAACCCGAAGACACCATTTCGCCCGTCGAGGAAGGGCCGCCGTCGGACGTCACCCTTACCGGCGAAGACGTCGCCGCCGCCGCGCGCAAGTCCAACACCGTGCTGACCGGTGTGCTGCTGGGCGTGGCGGCGGTTACGGTGCCCGCCGCTTGGGTTGCGGTGTCACCCGACGGCGAGCGGGAGTGGGCGCAGTTGGTTGTGCTGGCCGTGGTCGCGGCGATCTTTATCCTGCGCGCCAGGGCATTTCGCGATCGCCGGCACGCCATCATCCTGGTCGGGACGGCGGTCACCGCGCTGATCGGCGCCGCCGCCAAGTACGGGCTGCACGCACCGGCGACCGACACCTCCGCCACGCTGCTGGCCGCCGGCGTCGCCCTCGGCATCGCCGCGCTTGGCCTGGTTGCCGCGACCGTGGTGCCGCCGCGGATCTTCTCGCCGCCGGTGCGCAAGGTCGTCGAGTACACCGAGTACCTGTTGTTGGCCTTGGTGGTTCCGTTCGCCGCGTGGGCGATCGGCCTCCTGCAATACATCCGCTATCACTGATGGGTCGGCTAACCCGCGTGGCGCGGACCTCTTCTGCGGCGGCGGCGGCCGCACTGCTGCTCGGCGCCAACATGCTGATGCCGGCGGCCGCGGGCGCCATCGAACCGCCCGGCGTCGATCCGGCCGCGCTGCCGCCCGACGACACACCCGGTCCCGAACAGGAGATGAAGCAGGAGAACACCTGCGCCGCGCCGGTGACCGTGGCCACCCCTGACGTCACGCAGCCCGCGCCGGGCAATGGCATGCTCGACATCAGTCGGGCCTGGAAGCACTCGACCGGGGCGGGGGTGACCGTCGGGCTCATCGACACCGGCGTCACCCCGAACCCTCGATTTCCGGCGCTGTTCGCCGGCGGCGACTACGTGATGGGCGACGAGAACGGCGGCCTGTTCGACTGCGACTCGCACGGCACCGTGGTCGCCTCGATCATCGCTGCCCAACCATCCGACCCGGCCGCCACGCCGCCGCCGATGCCACCCGGCATTAATGCCCCGCCGCCCCCGCCGGGTGTCCCGGCATCGCCGTACCCGACCACCCCGCCCCCGCCGCCGCCGAAGCCGACGACGGTCACGGTGACGGCCCCGCCG
>NZ_JBOGDB010000235.1:0-3029 GCF_050701515.1 Mycobacterium sp.
CAGTTCCAGCGGTAGCGCTGGAGACGGCGGGCCAGACCAGCCGATAATTCTGGCCTGGCGAGCCCGTGTAAGACCGACCCGCGCAAGCGGCGGCCGTGGGCGGTGAAGCCAGAACCCAAACCCCGCAAGGGGACGCCGCGCGAGCGTGTCACTCAAACACACTCAACGGCAACGGTAGTCGGCTACTCGTGTTTCGCGGTGCGCGTCAGCCGAACATTGCCTTGCAGGTGGAGCACACAGCAAGGAATGATCGACATGACCGTATTACCAGCGGAAACCACTGAATCGGTCGGTGCGGCCACGACCTCGACCACCGCCGAGGACAGCAGGCAAGCCCCCGGGGCATCGGTTCTGATCACCGAACAGCAGGTGCTGTTCAGCACCGCGGTGACAACCCGACGCCCGACGACAGCGGACCGGTCGGCCGACGCAGTCCGCGTGGTGGCGACGGCAGTGCACGGTTTGTTCGAGCGGCCGAACTCGCCGGTCATTCCGCCGCGATCGCGCCGCTACTACGAATCCTCGTTGATCTCCCGCGAGCGGGCGCGGCTGTAGCAACAGCGATCACGGCTCCGGCGGCAGCGTGACCGCGCGGGACGCCCGGTCGATGCGGCCGCCGAAGCCCCGACCGAGCCGAGCCAGGATGGGCAACACCCGCATCGACTGGTTGCGTGCGAAGATGCCGAGCCGTGACGCCGGCAGCAGAATGGCCATGCCGTCGGTGGCCAGCCGCTGGTTCTGTTCCACGTTGGGGCGAAAGTTACGCTCCCACTCCGCAAGTGCACTCTGCATGTCCGGCGCCACGGCGATGTGGTGGGCGAGCAGGTAGGCGCCGATCAGTGCCAGCGAGGTGCCCTGACCCGACATCGGCGACGGGCCGAACGCGGCGTCACCGAGCAGCGCGACGCGCCCGCCCGACCAACTCGGCAGCCGGACCTGACTCATCTCATCGAAATAGAAGTCGTAGGCCCCCGACATGGCTGCGACCAAACGCTCTGTCTGCCAACCCATCCCGGAGAAACGTTCGCGCATCAGCTCCTGGTGCGCGGGTTGATCCCGAAAGTCGATGTCCAGCGGCGCGCTACGAAACAGCAGCAGCGCCTTGGCGCGCCGGTTGCCGCGCACGGTGAACATCGCCGCGGCACGGCCCGGTTCGTTGTACAGGACCGCGCGGTCGGTCAGCCCCAGGAGATTGTCGACGGTGAAGATCGACAGGTAAGCGCCCAGGTGATGAGTGAACCGGCGCTCGGGGCCGAACGCCAGCTCACGGATCGTCGAGTGCTGGCCGTCCGCGCCGACGACCAGGTCGACCTCTCGGGACGCGCCGCGGTCGAACTCGACCCCGACCCGGCCGTCACCGTCGCGCACCAACGCCCGCACGGAGTCGCCGAACAGCACCTCGACGTCGTCGGCGACCGCGCCATACAGGATGCGCACCAGGTCGTCGCGCATGATCTCGATCTCACGGTCGCCACGCAGTTCGTGCAGCGGCCGGATGGCCACGTCGTAGGTTCGCCGGCCGTCCGGCCGTACCGCGGACAGCGTCAACAGCTGCGTGCGGGCATCCCGGACCGCGGTGTCCAGCCGCATCCGTTCGACCACCTGCAACGCGGTACCGCGGATGTCCACGGCGTGCCCACCGGTCCGCAACTCCCGGGTGCGCTCGACCAGCATCGGCCGGTGACCCCGCTGGACCAGCCAGTAGGCCAGGGCGGGTCCGGCGATGCCGAGACCCGAGATCAGGACGGTGGCCGGCGCCATAGCCCACAGAATGAACTAGGTTCAGTGGTTATGGATGCCTACGCCTACGACACCGGGCTGTTGATTCTGCGCCTGTGCCTCGGCCTCACCCTGGCGGCGCACGGCTACAACAAGTTCTTCGGCGGCGGCCGGATACCCGGCACCGCGAACTGGTTCGAAAGCATCGGCATGAAGCCCGGCACGCTGCACGCCCGCATCGCGGCCACCACCGAGATGGCGGCGGGCCTCGGCCTGGCCGCCGGCCTGCTCACCCCGATTCCGGCCGCCGGCTTCGTCGCGCTGATGCTGGTCGCCGCGTGGACCGTGCACCGCCCGAACGGCTTCTTCATCGTCAAGGAGGGCTGGGAGTACAACCTGGTTCTCGCGGTCAGCGCGGTCGCGGTCGCCACGCTGGGTGCCGGAAGATTCAGCCTGGATTGGCTGATTTTCGGCAACAACTGGTTCGACGGCTGGCTCGGCCTGCTCATCTCCGCGGGGCTCGGCCTGGCCGGCGCGATCGGCCAGCTGTTGATCTTCTACCGGCCGCCGCAACCGGCCGGCGCTAAATAACCCGGCCGCCGATCACGGTCGCGGCGACCAGGTCGGAGGCGAGCGTCTCCAGCGCTTCGTCGGGCGGAGCGGTGAGCACGATCAGGTCCCCGGGCTGCCCCGGGTCGACGGTGCGCGGCACCGCCGGCCGGTCGGGGTGGCCGAGAAAGAGTCGCAGCGCCTCCTGCGGGGAGACCCGCTCGTCGGGGCCGAGCACGTCTCCCGTCGCGGTCGATCTATGCACGGCCGCGCGCATCGCCGCCCACGGGTCCATCCCGCCGAACGGCGCATCGGTGCTCGCGGCCATCGGTATGCCTGCCGCCAGCAGCGATGCCACCCGCCACAATTGAGGCCATTCATCGGCAGGGACATCCCGCAGGTAATGCTCCCCGCGTTCGGCGACGAAGTTGGGCTGCGTTACGACGGTGACACCGCTGTCGAGCAAGTCGGCGACCAGGTCGTCGGGAACCACCGCGGCGTGTTCAATCCGATCCCGCGGGTGACCGCCGGCTGACCGCAGCGCGGTTATCGCGACCACCAGTTGGGCGCGGGTGACGCAGTGCAACGCGACGGGGACCTCATCGTCGTGGTGATCGCTGACCCAGTCCGTCAGCTCGTCGACGTCGAGCCGGTCATCGTGCAGGATTCTCTTGCCCGGCGCCAGAAAGTACAGCCGCTGCGGGATCTCGCCGCGGCGATGGGCCACCATCAATGTCACGATGTCATCGGCGGTCAGGTCC
>NZ_JBOGDB010000236.1:0-3786 GCF_050701515.1 Mycobacterium sp.
GTGCTCGGGCTGCTGTCCGGGCTGGCCCTGAACCCGCATGCCGCGCTGCTGGCAGGCACCGCGCTGGTCGGCTCCTACACCACGTTCTCGACCTGGATGCTCGAAACCCAGCGGCTCGGCGAGGAGCGGCAATGGTGGCCGGCGATTGCCAACATCGTCGTCAGCGTCGCGCTCGGGTTGGCGGCGGCCTGGTTCGGGCAGTGGATCGGAGGCCGGCTGTGAGCGCTGAGTACCTCAAGCTGACCACGTATTTCGCCGAGCGACTTCGCAGTCGGGACGGCTTCCTGGCCGAGGCGCTGCTGGACCTTTACGGCGCCAGCGAGGTGGCGACCAGCGTGATGCTGCGCGGCATCGCCAGCTTCGGGCCGCATCATGTGGTCCGCACCGACGAGTCCCTGAGCATGTCGGAGGATCCACCCGTCGCCATCGCCGCGGTAGACACGGCCGACAAGATCGCCGGCCTGGCCGACCAGGTTGTCGCGATGACGTCGCGTGGATTGGTCACCCTCGAACGCGCCCGCCTGGGCGGCGGCTCCGATCACCCGGTACCCGACGCAGCGAAGCTCACCGTGTACGTCGGCCGCCGGCATCGGGTGTCTGGAAACCCGGCCTACGTCGCAGTGTGCGAGGTGTTACACCGGCACGGATTCGCCGGCGCATCGGCCTTCCTCGGTGTCGACGGCACCGCCCGGGGCCAGCGTCGCCGGGCCCGCTTCTTCAGTCGCAATGTGGACGTACCGCTGATGATCATCGGCATCGGCACCGGCGCACAGGTCGGGGCGGCCGTCGATGAACTGCACGGCCTGTTGGACCCACCGTTGCTCACGGTTGAGCGCGCGCAGCTGTGCAAGCGCGACGGCGAGTTGCTGGAGCGGCCCGTGGCTCTGCCGCCGACCGACAACGACGGGCGCGCGCTGTGGCAGAAACTGATGGTCTACACCTCCGAGGCGGCGTTGCACGACGGCGTGCCCATCCATCGTGCGATCGTCCGGCGGCTGCGTGAGTCCGGTGCTGCGACCGGCGCCACCGCGCTACGAGCCGTGTGGGGATTCCACGAAGCCGATAAACCGCACGGCGACAAGCTGATTCAGCTGGCCCGCCAGGTGCCGGTAACCACCATCGTTGTCGACACCCCGGAGCGGATCGCGCACAGTTTCGACATCATCGACCAGCTCACCGCCCGCCACGGGCTGGTGACCAGCGAGCTGGTTCCCGCGCTGGTGGCCATCGACGCCGGGGCTCGCCGCGGAGACACCCGATTGGCCCGCCACCTGTACTGACAGGTCGCGGGTTACTTTTTGGCCAGATTAACCAGGAACTCGATCGTTCCCGTTGGTTGCACCTTGACGAACCCGGCGAAAACCGGTGGCGTGACGCCGAAGTCGGTCCAGCTCACCGGGACGGAGCCGGCTGCGATGACGGTGTCACCGGCCCGCTGAATGTCTACCTTCGCGGTCACGTCGCGGGTGACGCCCTTGATGGTCATGCCTACCGGCACATCGACGGTCACCGATGCTCCGGTTTCGGGTACCGCCGCCAGGTCGACCGGCTGGGCGACCCGAACGTCGGCGGTCGGGAACTTCTCGACGTCCATGATGTCCATGCCACGGAACTGGTCGTCGCGCGAGCTCTCCGGCGACGCAATCGATGCGACGTCGATGGTGAATGCCGCCGTCTCCAGCTTCGACGCGGCCACCATCGCCTCGCCGGACACCTTGGTGGTTCGCCCGTTGACAGTAAGTGCAGAACCCCGCAGCACTTCGTCGACACGGTAGCCCGCCTGGGTGTGGTTGGCCTCGTCGGTCCGACCGGGCACCACTGTCCAGGTGCCGTTGATGTCGGTGGTCGCCGCCTGGGTCTGGGTGGGCAGCGACAACTCTGGATCGGCTTCCCCGGCAATGAATTCGCGATACAACCACGGTCCCGCCGCCACCAAGGCGACGACCACGACGATCACGATCCCGACAATCCAGAGCAGCCGTTTCATGCTGGCGACGTTAACCGATGTCGGGAACGTCGGCGGGCGAACGCGGCAACGCGTACAGCGCCATTCGCCGGTTGCCCATCTCGTGCTCACCGAGGAAGGTGCATCCCGCGGCCTCGCACACCCGACGCGCAGCCGTGTTGCGGTGGTCGGGATCGAACATGATTCGGCGACAACGCGGTTCGTGTTCGAACACGCTGGTAACAACGTGGGGCAACAGAAAGGGGCCGATCCCGCGGTTGACGATCCTCAGTTTGGCAATGGCGGCGTGCAGGCCGATGTCATGCGGGTCTGCCGCGTACCGTGTCGCGATGGAATCCTTTGCCGCACGGTAGAGTTCGATATAGCCGGCATCTTCGCCGTGCAGGCTGCCAATAAACGGGCGCGAGTAGTCGCCGTCTAGTTGGGCGCGCAGGTATCGCCGCCAGCGCGACGGCGGCCAGTTGTACTCCCACGCCCGCACCAGATGTGGCCGGTTCATCCATTCCGAGATCATGTCCGCGTCGAGATCGGGGTCGGCGAGACGAATGCCGTACGGCTCGGGCACGGTCGGAGTGGGCGGCGGGCCGATCTCGCGGACCTCGTCGGGAATCGACGTCAGCTCACGCGGCAGGACGGGTTCGAGCGCCTCGTCGATGTCGGTCATCGACCGCCGAGAATACAGCAGAAGTGAGGCTAGGTTTACCTTACGGTAGTGCCGACATCCAGTGGTCGGCGAGCGCACTCACCCAGTCGGCCGCGACGCTGGCGTCCCCCGGCGGCGCCTCGACCAGCACCAACTCGTCGATGCCGAGCGCGGCGAGCGGCGCCACGTCGCGGGGCTGCAGGTCGCGCAGGGCGACCGCCAGCCGCAGTTCGCCGGGATCGCGGCCACGCTCGGTGCACCGCGTTTTCAGGAAGCCGACGCGTTCGGCAACCGCGTCCACGTCGGCGAGGTTGAAGCCATACCAACCGTCGCCCCAGTCCACCACCCGCCCCAGCGCCGCGTCGCTGTTGCCGCCGACCACGATCGGAATGCGGCGACGTTGTGCCGGCTTCGGCATCACGCGAATGGAGTCGAAGCGGACGAATTCGCCGTCGAACGAGGCGATGTCGTCGCGCCACAGCGTGCGGAGCGCCTCGACATATTCCTTGGTGCGCGCCACCCGACGCTCGAACGGGACGCCGAGCGCATCGAATTCTTCCCGCAACCAGCCGATGCCGACACCGAGCATGAGCCGGCCCCCGCTCAACGCGTCCAGCGTGGCCGCCTGCTTGGCCACCAACACCGGGTTGTGCTCGGGCAACAGCAGCACACCCGTTCCGATGCCGATCGTCGAGGTGGCCGCCGCGATGAAGCTGAGGCCGATCAACGGATCGATCCAGTCGGCGGCGGCGGGCACCGCTATCCGCCCGTCGTCGGAGTACGGATAACGGGACTTCGACGTATCCACCATCACGACGTGCTCGCCGGCCCACAGCGTCGCGAAGCCAGCCTTGTCCGCCGCGGCGGCGACGGCGTCGATGATCGGACGTCTGGCACCCTTACCGATGCCCAGCCCCTGCAATCCCAACCGCATCCGGCGATCGTCTCACGATGCCAGCAGCAGGACACCCGCGATGAGCAGCGCGGCCACCTTGACCAGTTCCAGGCCGACATAGGCCCAGTGCGCCCGCGAGCGCGGACCCGGCCCATCCCCACCGGACAGCACGGCGTCAGACCGGCGGGTCAACCGCGGTCGCACCACCAGCACCTGGGCCAGCAGGGTCAGTACGGCAACGCCCGCCGCCACCGCCACACCGAAGGGCGGCCGCTCGAGGAC
>NZ_JBOGDB010000237.1:0-1610 GCF_050701515.1 Mycobacterium sp.
AGCCGGGCCGGACTGTCACGTTCACCAGGTATGCCACCGTGTCGGCGCTGGCCGAGGGTGCACCGACGACCAACGCCGCCGCGATTAGGGTCCCCGCTGCCGTCGATGTTTGTATACGCCGAACGGCGATCATTTCGGATCGAAGCCTGACATCAGCCAGTGCCCCGCGACGTTGTCGAGGGTGACCTCGACAACAGACGAGGTGTATGTTGGCGGGTCGTTACCCATGACAACGGACTGGTTAACGAAAACCAATACGACGGCGTGGTTGTTGCTCGCAGATACTGAGGCAGCGCCGGTCACCGTGGCCACCGCCGAGATCTGTTTCTCCTTGGCTCCCGGGATCACCACGTCTTTTATCAGCGACGTGTAAGAATCGCGAAAGGTGCCTGTGAGACGGTCGCGAGCGGCAGTGAGTGCGTCCGCGGTGTCAGGTGTGTAGGAGAGTATCGCGATCGTGCTCTCCTTCGCGGCTTGGACTGATTCGACGGCGGCACGTTGAACCGCTGTGGCAGTTGTGTTTTCGTATTTCAGGTACCCTGCGCCCAGCGCCACCACCAGAGCGACGAATGGGACGACGCCGAAGCCGAAAACCTGCGCCCACAATCGGCGTCGAGTTGAGTTCGCTGTGTGCGCATCGCTTTCGTGGTCGTTGTCATCGACTTGCGGGTGGGTTCTTGTCATGGCACAAACTCCACATTGGACATCTTCACGTCGTCACCTACTTTCTGCACCGAAATCCTCATGCGCCACGCTCGTGGATCCTGCACTGGTGCACCGGCATTGGAGATCTTCACGCCGACCGCCACCAGAATCTGTGCGCCGTTCCCGGACGACGATTCCAGGCCTGCCGCAGTGATGGTGCCCTCGGACCTCGCTTGGGCTGCCTTGAGCACGTCGATGAACGGTTGCGACTGCTTTAGGAAGTCGTCGTAGAAAGTCCCAGTCGCCGAATTCAGGATGCGTTGAATGTCGGCGTCCGCGTGCTGCCAGTCAATTGTGGTCAGATTCAGCGCGCCCTGGCGACCGGCTTGCAGGAATTGCGCCTGTTGTTCGGCCACTCGATTTCCTTGGTATGCGCCCCATCCAAGCCAGCCGGCCACAGCCATCAGCGCCGCGACGATCGTCAGGCCTACCAGCAACGCCAGTCGGTGTGGCGGCATAGGCACTTTGGATCGGCGGCTGCCGCACTGCTCATCGCCACCGCTGTCATCGGCGCTCTGGGCGGCGGCTTCGACGGGCTCTTCGATGGCCTCCTCGGCGGCCTCGGTGGTCGCTGTGTCGGGCGGCTTCGTGTCGGTATCTGTCATAGGTCAATTTCCTCTCGGCGGGACCAGCAGGTCCCGCAAGCTGTGCGGCCCGGGGGCATCGCCGGCGAGGTCCGCCTGGGTGTATCGGCGCCCGTCGGGCCCGATGTACATACCGGTGTTCGGGTCGTAATACGCACCCGCGATCGCCGGCAGTGCCGGTGTGGGGGCAGCAGGAGCAGGCGGTGTCCCCGGCGGAAGTTGCGGGACCGGTTGCCCGGAAAGGGTTGCGTTAGGGTCGCCCTTCCAGTTGTAGCCATCGTTGAGCGGCACGTAGGCCTCGTCGCTCTCGCACATCTTGAC
>NZ_JBOGDB010000238.1:0-17798 GCF_050701515.1 Mycobacterium sp.
GGGCGGGTGTTCGCTTCGCGCCGACGCCGCCGACGATGATCGGCGGATGGGGCTGCTGAACGGGTTTCGGCAGGGCGGGCGAATCGGCGACCGTGTAGTGGGTTCCGGTGTAGCCGAACTTCTCGCCGATCGGCGTGGTCCACAGCCCGGTGATGATGTCCAGTTGCTCTTCGAGCCGCTCGAACCGTTCGCCCAGCGGCGGGAACGGTATCGCATTTGCCCGGTGCTCGGCCTCGAACCACCCTGCGCCGATGCCCAATTCGACACGGCCGTCACTCATCACGTCCACCTCGGCCACCGAGATCGCCAGCGGGCCGGGGAAGCGAAATGTGGCGGAGGTGACCATGGTGCCCAGCCGAATGGACGACGTTTCGCGGGCGATACCGGCCAGCGTGACCCACGAATCGGTGGGCCCGGGCAGGCCGTCGCCGCTCAGCGCCAGGTAGTGATCGGAGCGGAAGAACGCCGAGTAGCCGTGCGCCTCCGCGGCCCTGGCGACGGCGAGCTGGTCGGCATAGCTCGCGCCCTGCTGGGGCTCGACGAAAACGCGAAAGTCCATCAGTACGTGTCGACGTTGTCGATGCTGACGAACATGCCGTGGCCGGTGCGCTGGTTGGTGAATCGGGTGCCGTCGCTGGTGGCCACGATCGTCCAGCCGACCGCGGTGTAGGTGCGGTAGTCGATGGTGACCACCGGAATGTCGCCGAGGTTGCCGACGATCCATTCCACGGCTCCGTCGGCGGACAGGTTGACGCCGTTGGCCCGCACCCCGTTCTGAAGTGGCGTGTTTGTGAACGGGGCTTCGCAGCCCACCGTCTGCTCATCGATCTGGCACCGTGTCTGGCCGGATTTGGTTTCGATGAACACATAACCGGACTCATCCGGCGGCAGCGGCTCGGCGTCGGCAGGCGGGACGGCGGTGGGAGGCTTCTTGGACGGGACGATCGTGATGGGCGGCTTGGCCGTTGGCCGCGACGTCGGAAAGCTGGGCTCGGTGGGCGATTTGGAAGTCGTGACGGGCGTGCCCTCGATGCCGGACTGGCAGCCCGCCGTGAACCCGCTCAACACCAGCAATGTGCCGGCAACCGCCAGCCGGGTTGTGGTCGTTGCCCGCACGGCTGTTATCGAACCATCGCGGCGTAGCCGTCCGCCAGCCCGCGCAGCTGTGCTGCTCCATCTCCGGTGAACGACGACCCGTGCATGATCGCCAGCGTGCTGGGGTTCAGCTGCGCGAGCTGCTCGAGCGTCGGGCCGAGGTTGGTCGTCAATCCGGTCGCGTGGAACACCTCCTCGGCCGCTATTGCCGGTGCCACACAATCGGATTCGGTCAGCGCAGGGCACTTGCCGACATGGGTGAGCAGGTCACCGGACAGCAGCGTGGAGGTGGTCTCGTCGAACCAAAGGCCGGCCTCCCAATTGTGTGGCACATGCGGTGTGGCGATGAAGCGCAGTCGGTGCCCACCGGTGTCGAGCGGCTCCGCGGTGGCCACCACCGGCGGGCGGTCGCACATGTCGATCAGCGAGATCGCGCATGCCAGCGGGCCGTGAATGACCTCGGCGTCCGGCGCCGCGTCCAGCCACATGTTCACCGAACCGCATTCATCGGCCTCGACGTGACCGAACGAGATCCAGCGCAACTTCTCCACCGGAACGACCTTGGCGACGGCCGCAGACACCAGCGGGAACAGCTGTCGCTGGCCGCAGTGGAACAAGAACGGCTCGTCCCCGTTGAGCAGGAACTGGTTCATGGTGAAACCGTGTTCGGTGATGTCCGGTATCCAGGTGGACAGCCTGAAGATGCCCGCCCCGATTTCATCGACTGTGGTGTCCATGGGCCCCATCGTCCACCCGCCACCGGCAAACTGCTGTAGGAATTCAGTGAACGGTTCTCGACCGCGTTGGCGTTCTCGCTAACGTGTCGGAATCCTCAGATTGCCGCAGGAGACGACAGGTGGTAGCACGATAGGTAGGATACTTGGTATGGCGAAGGAGAAGGTTTCGGTGACGGTAGATGCGGCCGTCCTCGCCGCGACCGACGCGGATGCTAGGGCCGCCGGCTTGAATCGGTCGGAGATGATCGAGCAGGCCCTACGCAACGAGCATCTGCGTGTTGCCCTGCAGAACTACACGACCCGGACGGTCCCGGCGCTGGACATCGACGGCTACGCGCAGAAGGTTTACCACGCGAACCGAGCCGCCGGCCTGTGATCACTTCCGGCGACATCGCACCACGCCGCGACAGCGACCACGAGCTGTACGTTGCTGTTCTGTCCAACGCGATCCATCTGGCCGCCGATACCGGGCGTGTGATCACATGCCCGTTCATTCCCGGCCGGGTCCCCGGCGACGCACTGGCGATGGTCGTCGCGGTCGGACAGCCCGAAGGCACGCTTCTACCGGAACTCCTGCAGTGGCTTCCTCTCGCTGCGCTCGATGAACCAATTGGCACCATCGGTGCGACCGCCCTACGCGAGACCGCGACGATCGTGACTGCTCTGATCTCTTAGTTCCAGCCAGCGATGCGGCGAAATCCAGGGCTGCCAGCGCGGTCGGGGGCGGCGGACTCAGGTGAGCTGGCGCTCCAACAGTTCGGGGCGGACTTCGGCGATCCGCGCATAGTCGCGGTCACGGTGGAGAACGCCGGCATTGTGCGAAAGCGCTGTCTCGGCGATGAAGAGGTCCGGAATGGCGGTGCGATGCCACATGCCACGATGGTGTGCGAGGTCGCGTTGCAGTCGGCGTACCCGGTCGAAGATGTTCGGCGGTGCCGGCAGCACGGGAAAGACCTCGCGTATCGACGATCTCTGCCGGTCGTAATCGACCGCCGACCGAGCCGAGTACAGCCACTCCAACTCGCCGATCTCGCACAGCACGAGGTCGGCAAGATCGATCTCTGGGGGTGGCGAAGCGCCGTCCATCAGCCGAATGTGGGCACTCTTATCCAGCACCCAAAGCGTCATCTCCAGGCCTCGTCTGCGTGGAGTACGTTCACGTCGACGGCACTGTGTGCGATGTTGAGGTGCGCGGACACTCGCGAGCGTTTGGCTTGACGTCCTCGTTCGGCGGTGTCGACCAATCCCCGCAGGGCCTCTTCCACGGTGGCCCGCACCGTCCGGCCAGTAACTCGCTGGGCGGCCTTCACCAGCTCCTCGTCAAGCTCGATGGTGGTTCTCTTTACCGGCATAGGTACATATTACTCTCTAGGCTGTACACATTTCGCTGCCAACCGGCAAGCCAGCCATAGTCTTCGCCGCGCGGAACCAGGTCAGTTGTCGACATCCGGTGCTTGCGCGGCAGTTGGGTGATGGCTACTCAGTACTCAGGTTGTAGTCGGCCCTGTGGTGCGGCTCGCCACAGGGTGTCGATGGGGAGTGCGCGCAGGCGGTCGCCGAAGGGTAGGGAGTGTTGTCCGGTATAGAGGACAAACCCGGCGACGAATCGGTCGCCGAGTCGGTCTTGGAGGTGGCGGAGTCCGGCGAAGTCGTGCTTGTGAAGGGTCGCGCCGGCTTTGACTTCGATGCCGATGATTCGTCCGTCGGCGGATTCGAGGATGGCGTCGACTTCGACTTTGTCTTTGGTGCGGTAGTGCCAGAGGGTGGCGCGTTCGTCGTTCCAGGTGAGTTGGCGCGCCAGTTCCATGAGTACGAAATTCTCGAGGACGGGGCCGGCGGCGCCGCCCGGGTCGGCGAGCCGGGCGGGTCCTTGGCCGAGGAGATGACATAGGAGGCCGGTGTCGGTGAAGGCGAGTTTGGGTGTGCCGATCGCGCGGTGGGTTCCGCCGCCGGACCAGGCGGGAATCGTCTTGATGAGGAACACGGTTTCGAGCAGCACCAGATAGCGGGTGATGGTGGAGCGGTGAATGTCGAGTTCGCTGGCGACGGTTGCGGGGACGAGCAGGTTCGCGCTGCGAATGGCGAGCAGTTGCAGGAGTTTTCGTAGTTGTGGGGTTCGTGCGATGGCGGAGATCTCTTGCACGTCGCGTTTGATGAGGGTGTCGAGGTAGCTTTCGAAGAAGGCCGCACGGCGCCGGTGGGTGCGGCGGACGGCTTCGGGGAATCCGCCGATCGCGGCGCGTTCGATGTAGTCACGGCGGCGCAGATTCGAGTCGCGGGTCAGCTGGGGGCCGTCGGCGAATGCGGCGGCGATGAAGCGGTCGGGGGTGTCGGCGATCTCGCCCTGGGAAAAGGGCCACAGCTCGATGGTTTCCATGCGCCCGGGCAGGGCATCGGGCAGTGATTTCAGCGCGAGTACATGCGCTGAGCCGGTGAGCAGGAACCGGCCCGGCCGGGTATCGGCATCCACGTCGGCCTTGATCGGAAGGAAGAGGCCGGGCGCGCGCTGCACTTCGTCGATGACGAGGAGCCCGTCGTGTTCGATGAACCCGACAGGATCGTCCTGCGCGGCGCGCAGCGCCACGGGATCGTCCAGGGTCAGGGAGCGGACCGGATCCTGGGTTGCGGCTATCACCTGTGCAAGGGTGCTTTTGCCCGACTGGCGTGCGCCGTTGATCGTGACCACGCGGGTGTCTTCCAGCGCCTCAGCCACCATGACCTGGGCTTTCCGGGTGACGAGTCCGGATCTCGTGGTGCTTGGCATAGCCTCATTATCCACAGGTGTGCGCACTTGGCCGCTATATCGATGCACATCTGGTCGCAGCGCCGCTGCACATCTGGTCGAATCATGAATGCGCAGTTAGCCGCGAACCGAGCCGCGTCAGCGAGCCGCATCGCCGGACAGCGCGGCGGGTAGTTGGTCGCGTCCGGCGATATCGAGCTTCTGGTAGGTACGTGACAGGTGCGTCTCGACGGTGCGCGGGCTGACCACGAGTTCGCGTGCGATCTCGGGCGTGCTCATCCCTGCGGCGGCCAGCTCGTCGTCGGCGCGTTGCGCAATCGGCAGCGCGCCGCATCTGAACAGCACGGGCAATTGCCCATATCCATGGGCATATCCATATCCATGGGCATCATGTCGCCGTCGCAGCACCACATCATCGACGGTTTCGGGTCGCCAGCGGTGTGGACGACGGCGGCGGGGTCGGCGCCGGTGACGTCGAAGTACACCTTGCCCGTCGCGGTCTGGCCCTGTGCGATGGTGGCGCCCGAAATGCCTGCGGGACTGGATAATTGCCACAACACCTGGTACCGGGTGCCTGGACCCGCTACCGCGAAGAAGTTCGGGATGATCGGCGTCATCGTCCCGGACACCGCCTATACCGATACCGTCGCCTCCCAGAGCTGACCGCCCAGTGGATAACCCGGCGCGGGGTCGGCGCTCTGACGCAGCTCGGTCACGGTCCATTCCTGCACCACCGCGCCGCCGGCATCCACCAGCCGCTGGTGTGACCCGAACATGTGTGGACACATCTCGGCGGCCGTTGCGACGGGTGGCATGCCGACACCCACCAGCGCCAGCATCGCCGCCGCAGCGGCGACGAAAATTCCCAGTCTGCGCACGTGTGTTCTCCTCATTTATGGATTTCCCTGCAGGTGCAGGATTGCCTCAAAGGTTTGGCCGCCGTCGGCGGAGCGGTAAATCGCCTCGTCGGTCGCCACGTAGACGTCTGTCTCGGCGTGCGTCGCCATGGCGCGGGGACTTCCCGGCACCCGGCCCCGGGCCGTCCAGTGCGCGCCGCCGTCGCTACTGGTGTGCGCGGCGCCATCGGGGCCAACGCCCACGGTCAGGTCGGTGCGCGGCCAGTCGACCAACACCAGCGCGGGTGCGGAGCCGGTCAGCGTGAACGTGCGGGCGCCATCGGTGCTGCGGGCGAGGCCGTTGCGGGTGGTGGCCAAGACCTCGTCCGGATTGTCCGGGGAAATGGCCAGGTCGATCACGCCGCCTTCGGTGCGCCGATCCCAGGACCGCATGTCCGAACTCACCAGGATCTGACCGGTCACGCTGTCATAGCCATACACCCGGCCGCCCTTGGCCTCCATCGCATGAAAGTCCGCCTCACCGGATAACGACAGCACCTGCCACGTCTGTGCCGCGTCGGTGCTCTCAATCAGGCCCAGCTGCGGGGGCTGCTCGCGGTCGCCGGGCGCGGGATGGCCGCTGCCGAGGAAGTGGTCCGGGCCGATCACCGTGAATCCCATGAAGTCCTGGGTCCGGCCGGCGACTTGCTCCGGCCGGCCCTCGCCGACGCGGAACACGCCGTGATGACTCGCGACGTACAGCTGCCCGTCGGCGGGATTGACGCCCAGCCCGTGAATATGTGCCAGATCGACGTCATCGGCCTCCGGCGAGTCTTGGCCACATGCGCCGAGCGCCCCGACCGAGGCCAACACCGCGACCACGTACATCCAGCGGCGGCTACGCATCACAGCATCACCTTCCGTATCTACTATCTACGTACATAAATAGCAGATTGTCAGCGTACCCGACCGCGCCGCTAGACCCGGTCCGCGGTGACGAAGCGACCGGGGGCGTCGGTGAAGGCTTGCTCACATGTTTCGCAGCAGAACGCGTACGTAGTTCCATGCCAGCTGACCCGGGTGGCCACCTCGTCTGGGCGGAGGAGCTGACCGCACACAGGGTCGGTTTCGCGGTCCGAGCGTTCCGGCCTGCGGCGCCGTACCTCGACGAGGCGGATCGGATCGGGAATTCCCTTGAGCCGCCGCGGGGGCAACGCAGCGAAGTCGGCGTCTGCGAGATCCCCCGCCGCATCACGGAGATCCTCGGTGATCAGGAACTGCCCTGCCGCACCGGCCGACGCCACCCGCGCGGCGAGATTGATTGTGCCGGCAACATAGTCACCTTCGCGGTACAGGACCGTGCCGCAGTGTGCGCCGATGTGCAGGGCGGGGAATTGAGGCTCTGCGTCGATGAAACGGTCCATCGCCAGCCCGAATTCGATGGCGTCTGCGGGTTGCGTGAACATCAGCATGAACGCATCCCCGATCTGCTTGAGAATCCGGCCCCGGTATTGCGTTGCGCCGTTGCGCGCGGTGACACTGAACCTGCGCAGCACGTCGGCCGCCGTTTGATCACCCATTACCGCGGTCAGCGGTGTGAAACTGGCCAGATCGACAAACAGGACGGTCGCGTGTTCCTCGCCCGGCGTCGCCGCGGGCGGGGTGGTCGCCTCCGCAAGATGCCGCAGGAAGTCCTCGCGGTTGGCGCGCTGATAGGCCCGTCGATGGAAAAGCAGGACGGCCGGCTCGACCAATTTCAGCGCGGGTTTGCCGACGTCCTCGGTAGCCTTCAGCAGCTCCTCACCGACGAGTCCCTGCGCGCGGAAGCGTTCATGGACGTAGTTGTGGAAGGTGCGCACGATAGCATCGGCCAGGCGATCCATGGTGTCGGCGAAGACGCGGGTCAGCTGCAATAAGGCGTCGCGAGGCATTCCCAGCGCAAGCGCTCGGGCCAGCGCGCAAGGTGGCAACGTCCGACTCGGTGCCGGCCTCGACATCCCAGTCGAGAATTTCCGCCAGCTCCCCGAACACGGCATCGTCGAGACCGATCTCCAGGGCGGCGTCGACGAGACTCGCGGCGGCGTCGTCGAGCGGGGTCGGTTCGTCGAAAAGGCCTAACAGATCGCCCTGACTTGCCGTGGCCGCCGCCAACTGTTCGTCACCGATGCCCCGACTCCGCGCGAACTGGATCAGCCGCAACCGGTGCAACGAGTCCGGCTCGAGATCGCCATCGGGTTGCCGGTGCAGCAACCTCACATCGGCGTACCAGCGGAGACGATGCTCGGGCTCTCCCGCCGCGGCCGACAGCTTGTCCAGACTCCAGGGCCCCGCCATGCGTCGCAACTACCGGTGCTGGCGTAGCAGCGTGAGGCGCTGCCGGTATTCATCGTCGTCGATCTCGCCGCGCGCGTAGCGCTGCGCGAGAGTCTCCTCGGCGCTGCCGGGTCCCGCGGCGGTTGGTGGCACACCGCTGCCCCGCGACGCGGACACCAGGTATCGCACGAGAAGCACCACTGCGGTGATCAGCAGGGCCCAGAACACGATCATCGCCACAGTCATCAGGAGCCAGCCGCCCCATCCCCAGTCCCCGCCGTACCACATCATCATCGATGCTTCCCCTTCCGTGATCAGCGAAGCCGGACCATCAACTAGCCACCGCACATCAGCGAACCGGAGGCCGCCAGGACGGCGGTGATCAGCGGCCCGACAACAAAGATGGTCAGTGCGCTCGTGAGTGCGGCGCGGCGATGGGCCGGCGGCGCGGCCAGGCGTTCCGCTCGGGTCAGGACTGCGATGTCGGCCGCGCCGAGCGCTTCGACGGGGGCGGCCCCGGCCAGGGTAATCAGCCCGGACAGCAGCGCCCAGCGTCCGTGCCGACGGGCCGCCGCATCGTCGGCGCACATCTCCAGTAGTCGAGACACCTCGACGGCGCCTTGGGCCATCATCGGAATTCGGGGAAACACCGTGGCCAGGCTGCGCAGCGCCGCAACGACATTGGGGTGGTGGCCGGCGAGGTGGGCACGCTCGTGGGCTAGGACCGCGCGCATCTGGCGCTCGTCGAGCGCGGCGATGGCGCCAGTGGTGACTACGATGGCCGGTGGCCGACCGGACACACAGTAGGCGGCGGGTTTGGCAGCGTCGACGACGACCACGTCGCGTTCGCCGGTGCGGTGGCCGACCAGCCGGACGGCCTGCGCGTGGTTGTGGGCGCGGGCACGCAGTCGCATCAGGGTCCGGGCCAGCCGCCAACTGATGAGGGCGGCGCCCGCGGCCGCGCCAACCGCAACCGTCAGCGCGATGAATTGCACCGCGACACCGGCGTCGCGGGTGATCATATCGCGCAACAGGGCCAGGCAGGCCGCCATGAGGACGCCGCGATGATGCCAGTGGCCTATGACGTCGACGATGATCAGCGCCGCCGCTGCCACCCAGCTGATCAGCACGCTGCCGATCGCGGTCAGCCAGGCTGCCACCCCGAACCGGGGGGCATGCCCGCCGCGCGTCAGCCGCCGTAACAGCGGCGGTCCGACGACGGTCACCGCGACGCTGTACAGCAGCAGGCAGGCGGCGATACTCACCGCTTGTCAGTCCGTTTTCCCAGCCGCCGCAGCGCGGCGCGCAGCCGCGCCGACTCCTCGGGGCCGATCTGTTCGATGAAGTGGTTCAGCACCAAGTCGGAGCGCCCGCCGCCGTCGAGCGCCTCACGCATGAGCCGGGCGCTGTGTTCCTCGCGCGTCAGTGTGGCCCAGTACCGATAGGCCTTGCCGTCACGTTGCCGCGCCAGCCAGCCCTTGCCGTGCAGGTTATCCATTGTGGACATCACCGTGGTGTAGGCGATGTCGCGTTCGGCGGCCAGTTCGTCGAACACCTCCCGCACCGTCGTCGACTTCGCGGGGTCACGATTCCAGATGCGGTCAATGATGACCGATTCCAGTTCCCCGAATCCTCGTATCCGCACGTTGGCCTCCCGCGGTGTCGGTGCCGAGCCTACGTCGCGAATGGGGGCAGGCTCCACATTGAACTGTGTATCGTCTACGTACGTAGATAGTAGTAGTACATAGATAGTAGTAGATGGTAGAGCTGGCGTGGCGGTCTCGTAATTGTGACGAATGCACTGGCGGACTTGACCTAGGAGCGGACCCGGTGGCCGAAGCGATCGGGTTTACTGTGCTCATGCAACGGCGCTGCGGCCGCTGCGGCCGGCTCTGTGACCGACGGCTGACCCGAGAGCTGGATCGCCGGATGGATGCCCGCTGGCCGTGAGTTCGGTGATGCGTTGGCTGGCAGCCCCTTTGGTCGTCATGGTGATGCTGCTGGGTCCGGGCGCTGGCATTGCGCAGGCGCATCCGACCTTGCTGTTCACCGAACCGGCCGCCCAAACAGCGGTCGCCTCCTCGCCGGAGGTGATCACGCTGTTGTTCAACGAGCCGGTCACGATCGGCGACCACGCGATTGTGCTGCTCGATCAGGCCGGCCGTGATGTGCCGGTCGGGCCCGCTACCCTTGCGCGGGAGGGCCGCTTCGTCACCGCAAGGCCCGACCGGGCGCTGGAGCCGGGAACGTACACGGTGCGCTGGCGGGTCACCGGCAGCGACGGCGACCAGGTTGAGCAGGAGTTCCGGTTCGCGGTCGGCGGGGCGCTGTCGGGCGCGGCGGCCGCCGGTGCCCCGAGCCGGCCGGCCTGGGGTGAGGCGGCGCTGCGTTGGCTGCTGTTCGCGGGTTTGGCGGTCGCGGTCGGCGGTCTGATCGCACAGCGGTTCACCGCGTCCGCCCGCGCCGAGCAGCCCGCATTGCCGCCGCTGCGGACCTGGGTGCCAGCCGCTCTGCTGGCGGCGCTGGCCGGGGTGCTCGGCTTGATGACGCTGCGGGTGATGGACGCCGGCAGCCTGGCTGCGGCGTGGAATGGGCGGGCCGGGGTGGTGTTGCTGGCCGAGGCGGCGGGGCTGGCGGCGGCGCTGGCCATGTTGCGGCTGGGCGGTTGGGCGCTGGCGGCACTGGTGGTGGTCATTGCCGCCGAAGGGATCCGCTCGCACGCCGACGCCACCGCGGGGGCCGGAGGTGCGGTCCTAACGGGCATGCATCTGGCCGCGATCACGATTTGGGTGGGCGCCCTGGTGCACACGGTGCGCGCGGTGGTGGCGTGGCGGCAGGTCGCCGGGGCGGTGCGGTGGGTGCTGGCGTCTTATGTGCGGCTGGCGCTGTGGACCTACCTGGCGGTGGTGACCACCGGTGTGATCAGCGCGCTGGTGCTCATCCCGCTGTCACAGCTGGTGTCCACCACCTACGGGCGAGTGCTGCTGATAAAGCTGGGACTCGTCGCCGCAGCGTCGGGGGCGGCGCTGACCGCGCGGCTTATCCGTCGTAACCCAGACCGGGCAGCGCGGCTGGGCCGGGTGATGGCGACCGAAGCGGGTCTGCTGGTAGTCGTCTTGGCGGCCAGCGCGGTGCTGGTGTCCACACCACCGCCTCGCGGATCGGCGTCGGCGCCCGCGGCGCCGGAGCCGACCGGGCCGGTGGTGCCGCTGGGCGCGCTGGCCGGGCAGGTCGGGATCAGCGCCACCGCCAGCGACGGGCTGCTCGTGGTACGGCTGTCCACGCCGCGGCGGGGCGACTACTACGCCCCCGAACCCGATCAGCAGTACAGCCTCGCGGCGTCGCTCGCCGATACCGTGCTGCGCCTCGACGGCTGCGGCACCGGCTGCTACTACACCCGAGTCGTGTGGCGCACCGGCGACAACGTGCTCACCCTGCGCGCCGACGCCGCCGGCTGGACGGGCGGGGCCACCGGTCTGATCGTGTCGTGGCCGCCGCGGCCTGGCGGTGCCGAACTCGCCGGCGCCGTCGCGGCCACCCGCGCCGCCGCGACGATCACCGTCTACGAAACGGTCAGCAGCGACACCAGCACTGCCGCGCCCGAACCGGACCGGCTCGACCTGGACGCCGACTTCTTCCTGTCGCAAGAACCGTACGCCGACGGCACCGCACCGATCGCGGCGCGAACCTCACCCGACGGCGCGCCGGTTCGCTTGGCGCTGGGCTATCCCGCCGCGTCGATCAACGTTCAACTCACCCTCGACGAGCGTGGCCGCATCGCCGAGGAAACCCTTACCGACGCAAAGCATCTCGTCACCCGGCGTCTCGTCTACACCGACCGTGACTAGTCAGTCGGCGGGCCGGGCGATGCCGAGGATGTGGGCGTGGGAGGGGAAGAACCCCAACTGCGTTGTGGATGCACGTTACAGCGCCATGCGTGACCATCGATCAGCACCCAGCCGACCCAACCCATTCCATAGGCCGAGTCAAAGTTCCGCACAATGTCCACACATTCTCCCTTCAGCGCCCAGCGTGGGGGCTGAATAACTCGGATCTGTATGGGTTCGGTGAAGGTTCACTGAAGGTCAACTCGATCCAGGATCGTTGATCGTTGATGCCCTCCGACTCAGGTGTCGGCTTCAAGGATCCAGCACACAGTTGACGAGTCATGCGGGGTCGGCGGTCCGTGCCCGGCGTGCTCGAGCAGGTTTTCCAGATGGGTTTCGAGGGCGATCAGTTCGGCGATGTGGGCGCGGACCTGATCCAACCGGTCTTGCAGGACGCCCTGCACATGCGCGCATGGAGCGTCACCGCGGTCGCGGATGGCCAGGATTTGCCTCACCTGCCGCAGTGTCAGACCGGCGGCCTGCGCGCGGCGCACAAATTCGAGCCGGTCGATGAACTCGTCGCCGTAGTCTCGGTAGCCACCGTGGGTGCGGGCAGGTTCGGGAAGAACGCCGGCCTGTTCGTAGAAACGGATCGTCTTGGTCGTGACGCCGCTGCGGGCCGCTAGTTCGCCGATCTGCATCGCACTTCCTCCTTGACATTCCAGCGTACTGGAACGTTTAGGGTCGAGTCACCGGGCACAAACCTCCCGGCTCCGAATCCTGGCAGCAATAGGGGAGCAATGAGCGTGACGGTCGATCGCGATACCGGGCAGGCGTCGGGATCTCAACGGGTCGAGTTGGCGATCGGCGGGATGACGTGCGCGTCGTGCGCCGCCCGGATCGAACGCACGCTCAACAAGCTGGACGGCGTCACCGCGGCGGTCAACTACGCCACCGAAACCGCGCAGGTGGAGTTCGCGGCGTCAGTATCAACGGCCGATCTGATCCGGGTGATCGCAGACGCCGGCTACACCGCCACGCCACCGAAGGCCGCTGCCGCCGAGGCGGATTCGACGTCGGAGTCGGGCGACGAGGATGGCTACGACGAGCGCACCCGTTCGCTGCGGCAACGAATGCGAGTGTCGCTGCTGCTCGGGGTGCCGGTGATCGCGCTGTCGATGGTGCCGCCGCTGCAGTTCACCTACTGGCAGTGGCTCGCGCTGACGTTGACAGCTCCGGTCGCGGTGTGGGGTGCGTGGCCGTTCCACCGAGCCGCGCTGGCCAACCTGCGTCACCGCACGGCCACTATGGACACGCTGATCTCTGTGGGCGTGCTGGCCGCGTTCGGCTGGTCGGTGTATGCGCTGTTCCTGGGCGGCGCCGGCCACGAAGGCATGCGCCACGGGTTCAGCCTGACCGTCGAGCGGGGATCGGCCGGACAGAACATCTACCTCGAGGTCGCCAGCGGGCTGACCGCCGCGATCCTTGCCGGCCGGTTCTTCGAGGCGCGCGCGAAACGCCGCGCCGGGTCGGCACTGCGGGCGCTGCTGGAGATGGGCGCCAAGGACGTCGCGGTCCTGCGTGGTGACACAGAGCTGCGCATCCCGATCGACGAGCTGAGCGTCGGCGACCGGTTCATCGTGCGACCCGGGGAAAAAATCGCCACCGACGGCGTCGTCGAGGACGGCACGTCGGCCGTCGACGCCAGCATGCTCACCGGCGAATCGGTGCCGGTCGAAGTCGCTCCCGGCGACCCGGTAGTGGGGGCGACGGTCAACGCCGGCGGCCGGCTGGTCGTGCGCGCCACCCGCGTCGGCGCCGACACTCAACTGGCGCAAATGGCCAAGCTGGTCGCCGACGCTCAGAACGGCAAGGCCGAAATCCAGCGGCTCGCCGACCGCATCTCCGCGGTGTTCGTGCCGATCGTGATCGCGCTCGCCGCCGCCGCATTCGGTGTGTGGCTTGCGTTGGGCGCAGGCCCCGCGACCGCGTTGTCGACCGCGGTCGCGGTGCTGATCATCGCCTGCCCGTGCGGGCTCGGGTTGGCCACCCCGACGGCGCTGCTGGTCGGCACCGGCCGCGGCGCCCAGCTGGGCATCCTGATCAAGGGCCCCGAAGTGCTCGAATCCACCCGCCGCGTGGACACCATCGTGCTGGACAAGACCGGCACCGCCACCACCGGCAAGATGAGCCTGACCGCCGTGCACACCACTACTGGCGTCTCCGAGACAGAGGCACTGCGCATCGTCGGCGCACTCGAAGACGCCTCCGAGCACCCCATCGCCGCCGCCATTTCGCAGGCGGCGCGGCAACGCGTTGGTGAGTTGCCCGTGGTGGGCGAGTTCACCAACCTCGAAGGCCTCGGCGTCCGCGGCACGGTCGATGGACGCGACGTGCTCGTCGGTCGGGCCAGCCTGCTCGACCGGCACGGCATCGGACTGCCCGCAGATCTCACTGCCGTTCAATGCCACGCCGAATCACAGGACCGCACAGCGGTTCTGGTCGCCTGGGATGGCACCGCCCGCGCGGTCTTGGTGGTGGCCGACACCGTCAAACCCACCTCCCGCGACGCCGTTGCCGGACTGCGTGAGCTCGGACTGCGCCCCGTCCTGCTCACCGGCGACAACGCCGCTGCGGCCCGCGCCGTGGCCGAAGAGGTCGGCATCGATGAGGTGATCGCCGAGGTGCTGCCCCGCGAGAAGGTCGACGCCGTGGCGCGGCTTCAGCGTGAGGGCCGGGTGGTCGCAATGGTCGGCGACGGAGTCAACGACGCCGCGGCCCTGGCTCAATCCGATCTGGGGCTGGCGATGGGCACCGGCACCGACGTCGCGATCGAGGCCAGCGACCTCACCCTGGTGCGGGGCGACCTGCGCGCCGCGGTCGACGCGATCCGCCTCGCCCGGCGCACCCTGGGAACCATCAAGGCCAACCTGTTCTGGGCCTTCGCCTACAACCTGGCCGCCTTGCCGCTGGCCGCGCTGGGGCTGCTCAACCCACTCATCGCAGGCGCCGCAATGGCACTATCCAGCGTGTTCGTGGTGTCCAACAGCCTGCGGCTGCGACGCTTCCGCACCGCCTACCCGCAGACCACCGGACACCAGGGTCGTCGTCGCCACCTGCGCCGCACCCGCGACACCGACATCTATGCGAAACCCGCGCCCGGACAATCCTTCTCGGACACTTCACCGACCACCGCCGCCGGTGCGCCGGATCCGATGCTGGCCCAGCTTGCGGCGATCGCCGCCCGCCTCGAATCAGCGGTCGACACCCTGACCAGCCGGCACGAACAGACGATCGGCAACGGGCACGGGCAGTCGGAGCACCCGGAATCCCTCGCGCAGGACCGCGGTGCCAATGGCGACCGGGCACAGCAGATCGTTCACCTGCAAGGACTCCGCGCCGAAATCGACGCGCAACTGCGTAACTTGCACCGCCCCTGACCGATCCGTAAGGTCACCTTCGGCGATCTACTACTTCAGTACGTAGATCAATCATCCGGGAAGGTCGCGCCGCGACCGAGACCAGCGACGACATCGTCAGGAGAGACATCCGTGAATCTCGTCGCGGTGCTGATCACCGGCCTATTCGCCGGCGGCCTGTCGTGCGCCGCCGTCCAGGGCGGACTGCTTACCGGGTTGATCACGCGTCAACAGGCCGCCCGCGAGCCAGCCCCGACAGAACCGGCAACCGTTGCACCGCAACCGGATCCGGCATTATCCAACCGGACCGGCAGCCAGTCACGGTCATGGAGCGCCCGTTTGGGCGATGACCTCGCCCCGGTGGGGGGTTTCCTGGCCGGGAAACTGGCCGCCTACACCGTCCTCGGCGCGCTGCTTGGAGCGCTCGGCGGCATGGTGCAACTGTCGTCGGGGGCGCGCAGCTGGCTGCAGATCGCGGCCGGGCTACTCATCATCACCTTCGGTCTGGCCCAGCTCGGCGTCCCCGGATTCCGTCGCATCGTCGTGCAACCCCCCGCGTCGTGGACACGGCTGGTCCGCAACCGCACACGATCACGGTCCGCGGCGGCGCCCGCGCTGCTCGGCGTGGCGACGGTGTTACTGCCCTGCGGGGTGACGTTATCGGTGGAAGCGCTCGCGCTGGCGTCGGGATCGCCGTGGCGGGGCGCGGCGATCATGGCCGTCTTCGTCGGCGGCACCAGCCCGCTGTTCGCGATCCTCGGCTACGCCGCCCGTAAGGCGGCCACCCTATGGCAGGGCCGGCTGGTCGCCGCCGCCGGCGTCGCCGTCGTCGCGATGGGCCTCTACACCCTCAACGGTGGGCTCGAGCTGGCCGGATCGCCGCTGGCGGCCAGCCGGATCGCCGAGTCGATGTCGGGCACCGCCACCGCCGACCCCAACACGACCACGATCACCGACGGACACCAAGACGTCGTTATCACCGCGTCGAGCAGCGGATACAGCCCCCGCAACGCGGAGATCACCGCCGGCGTCCCCACCACCCTGATCGTGCGCTCCGAGGGCGCCGCCGGGTGCGTCCGCGCCTTCACCATCGGCGGCACCCAAACGGTGCTGCCCGAATCCGGTGACACCCGCATCGACCTCGGCACCCCCGCCCCGGGCACCCTGCGTTACGCCTGCAGCATGGGCATGTACACCGGAACCATCAGCATCACCTGAGTCGAAAGAGACACCAAATGCCCACCAGCACGCAGGTTTTCCGGGTCGAGGGCATGCACTGCGGCAGCTGCTCGATGCTGATCGACGACGCGCTCGAAGACCTGCCTGGCGTCAGCCGTTCCCTCACCGAAGTCAAGGCCGAACAGTCCACCGTCTGGCTGGACACCACCCGCACCAACACCCAGCAGGTCATCGACGCCATCACCGGCCTCGGATACAACGCCACCCTGCAGCCGTAATCAGCGGCTGCAGTGCCGGCAAGCCGCAAAGCTCGCCTAACGGCGCGCCGCTCGGCACCACCCTACGGTCTACGTACGTTGATAGTAGATTGGCTGTCATGGCGGGTGGTGTTGCTTCGGACGTGATCATGCCGCGCGACGCAGCGAGGGCTGAGGCGACTGGTTGCGTCGAGGCCATGCTCGGCGTGGTTGGAAATCTGCTCGTCATGGTGGCAGTGGTGGTAATCGCCGTAGCGGGATCGGGCAATGCGGGTGCGGCAGCCTCCAAACCACCCACTGCCGTCTTGACTGTTGCCGCCATCGAACCCACGCCTGGGGAGGTGGTGGGCATTGCGCAACCGGTATCCGTGAGCTTCACCACGCCGGTTAAGGATCGTGCGGCCGCTGAGCAAACCATTGATATCGCATCACCGAAAGCTACCCCTGGCCGGTTTACCTGGGTGAACGACCGCATCGTGCAGTGGGAGCCAGATGGGTTTTGGCCCGCCTACACGCCGGTCACAGTGGCGGCGGGCGGCATGTCGACCAGTTTCGAGACCGGCGCGGCGGTCCTGGCTATTGCCGACATTTCCGAGCACACGTTGACGGTCAGCATCGACGCGCAGGTGGTCCGAGAAATGCCGGCGTCGCTGGGCAAGCGCGGCTTCGACACGCCGGTCGGCACGTTCCAGGTGCTGGAGAGGCAGCGGCGGGTGGTATTCGATTCGCGAACGATTGGTATTCCGCTCGAGTCACCTGAGGGCTATCTGATCAACGGGGAGTACGGGGTCCGGATCACCTGGGGCGGCGTCTACGTGCATTCGGCTCCGTGGTCGGTGGCGTCGCAGGGCAACGCGAACGTCAGCCACGGCTGCATCAACCTCAGTCCGGACAACGCGGCGTGGTACTTCGACACGGTCCGCCTCGGCGATCCGGTCATCGTGCAGAGTTAGCTGCTCTACTCGCACGCTACTATCTACGTACGGAGACAGTACATGGTCAGCTCGGCGGTGCGCCGGCGATGTCAGGTAGCGGAGGAATCGTGCAGAACGTACTGACAGTGCCGGAGCCGGGCCGTGGGTGAGGTTCTCGTCGGGGCGACACTGCTGGCGGCCTTCCTGGGCGGGGTGGTCGCCCTGCTGGCACCGTGCTGCGTGTCGGTGATGCTGCCGGCCTACCTGGCGACCGGGTTTCGGCACCTGCGGCGGGGTGGTGCCGGCGACCCTGGTGTTCGGCGCCGGGTCGCCACGGTGATCTTCCGATCGGATTGGGCGCTCGGTGCTGCTGTACTTCCAGGAAGGGCTGTCGTGTCAGCCGTGCTGGGACCAGATCGGCGACCTCGAGCAAAACCAGGCCGCGCTGAAAGCCGCCGGGGTGGACGCGGTCGTCTTA
>NZ_JBOGDB010000239.1:0-52089 GCF_050701515.1 Mycobacterium sp.
CAGTTCCACCATGGCGACCGGCGTCTCGCCGAGGCGCCCATCGCTGCGGCCGACGACCGCCGCGCCTTGTACCGCCGGGTGGTCCTCGAGCGCGCTGCGGACATCGTCGGGCATCACCTTGAACCCACCGCGGATGATCGCCTGATCGGCGCGCCCCAGAATCCACAAGAATCCGTCAGTGTCGATGCGCGCTATGTCGGTGGTCCGGATCCAGTCCGCGGACGGTCCCAGCTGGCCAGGTTTGACCTCGAGGAGACCGGGCTGATCGGGGCGGAGCGGGGTGCCGTCGTCCCCGACCACCCGCAGTTGGGCCCCGGGGTTGGCGCGGCCCACGCTGCCCCGTTTGGCGCGCCAATGCTTCCGATACTCCGCGAGCGTCCAGCCGGCCACGCCTCCGCCGAATTCGGTTGCGGCGTAAGACGTCAGGACCGGTATGCCGAACTTCTCGGTGAACGCGTCGGCGTCCTCTGCGGACAGTGGCGCGGTGCCGGATGTGACCGCGCGGATGCTCTCCAGATCGCCCCGAGTCAGATCGGAATGCAGCACTGCGCGCAGAGCGGCGGGCACCAAGGACACCGCCTTCGGCCGATGCTTACGGACCGCCTCGCTCCAGCGGTCCAGATCGAATCGCTCAAGCAGCACAAAGGGTCTGGCCTCGGTGACGCACTGCAGCACCCGGAACACGCCGCCGATGTGAACCAGCGGTGCGTTGACGATCGCGACACCGCTGCGGACTTCGCTAGGCGCCGGCGACCGCTCCGGTTCGGTGCCCATCACGCTAACCGCCAGCATGTCGAAGGTGAGATCCACCCGCTCCGGCGGGCCGGTCGTTCCGCTGGTCAACATCCGCACCGCGACCCCGGGCCAGCCGGTATCGACAACCTCGCCGGTCGCTAGCACCTCCGGCTCGGAATCCAAAGCCGAAATCGATATCATCGTCGTTCGGGGCGCCGGCCCGACCAAGTCGCTCAAGTCGTCGGATGCGCCGATGATCACCGGCAGCCGAAGGTCTTTGATATCCGCTTTGGTGCGGTCGTCCCCGCGGGACGGATTGATGACGACGACGGACCCGCCGGCCAGCAGCACCCCGAGCAACGCAGCCACGTGCGCCGGCCGGTTGCGCAGCAAGATCCCGACCTGCGGTCGATCGTTGACCAGCGACGCGATCTGACGGGCCAGCATGCCGACCTGCCGCCACGAGAACCATTGGTCCTCATACTCGATCGCGGACTCATCGGGCGCCAGATCGAGCACATCGGAGATGCGCCGGCGCAGCGGGTGATCGCTCATCAGCGGATCCGTGGTTCGGTGTCGGCGACGCTTCCCTGGCTCGCGAGCTCGGCCTTGCCGATCGGATTTCCCAGCCGGGTGTAGATCAACCCCTGCTCCAGTGCGGCACGGTAGGGTTTGTCGAGCGATTCCCAGATCGCCTTCACGGTGCCCTGTGTCGCCGATGGTGGCTTGCCGGCGATCGTCGCCGCGATCTCGTGGGCACGGACCCAAAGCTGGTCGGTGGCGACCACTTCCGAAACGAGTCCGATCCGAAGCGCGGTGTCCGCGCCGACGCGTTCGTCGTTGCCCATCAGCGCGATCCGCAGCGTCTCGCCCAGCCCGATGCGGCGCATCAGCCCGATCGGCTCCAACGCGCACACCAGGCCGGCGCTGACATGGGAGTCGAAGAACGTCGCATCGTCCGAGCAGATGACCACATCGGACTCGTTGATGAAGTAGAAGGCACCGGCGGTGCACATGCCCTGAACGGCGCACACCACGGGTTTCCACATCTTCTGCCACTTCGGGCTGAGCGATTCGCCCGGATCCTCGTGGTTCCACACGTTGTCCGGCTGACCGTACGGCGTCTTGACATCGAGGCCGGCGCTGAACGCGCGACTGCCCGCCGCGCGCAGGACGACGGCGTTCACCGACTCGTCGAGCTTGACCGTGCGCCAGGCCACCGCGATCTCCTCGCACATAGTGCGGTTGAAGGCGTTGAGCGAATCGGGCCGATTCAGCGTGATGGTGGCGACGTGATCGGCCGCATCGACGTCGAGCAGAATCGTTTCAAAGGTCATCGGCACTGCCAGTCCGGTGCGCGCTTCTCGACGAATGCCCTCGGTCCCTCCAGGGAGTCCTCGGTGTGCAGGTTACGTTCGCGGAAGGACTCGGCGAGCATCTCGGCCTCATGCATGGGCAGTTCGAGTCCCTTGATGATGGCCAGCCGGGTACCCCGCACGGCGAGCGGTGCATTCGAGTTGATGATGTCGGCGATCTCGTGAGCTCGCTCGAGAAGATGGTCGTGCTCAACGATTTCGGTGATCATCCCCAGCTCGTATGCCCGCTGTGCGGTCATCCGCTCATGCTTGCCCATCAACGCCGTCCGAAGCGCGACCGAGCGTGGCAGCACCCGGGCCAGGCGCACCATTTCACGTCCCGCCACCAGCCCGATACTCACGTGCGGATCGAAGAAGGTTGCCTTCTCCGACGCGATCACGACGTCGCCAGTGGTGACCCAGTCCAAGCCGGCGCCGCAGCAGATTCCGTTGATGGCCGCCAGCACCGGTTTGGCCATCCGCCGGAACGGGGGAGTGCCTTCCTGCGGCGCCTCCCATTGTTCGTAGGTCGACAGGTACGGCCGCTCGTTGATGACCTTGCCGTCCTCGGGAATCTGCTTTGCGTCCGCACCGGTGCAGAATGCGCGGCCGGTGCCGGTGACGATGAGAATCCAGACGTTGACGTCGTTTTCGGCTTCGTCGTAGGCGGCACGCAGTTCGGTGATCATGTGCGGGCTGAGCGCATTGAGGGCGTCGGGACGGTTCAGCGTGATCGTGGCCTTGTGCCCGTCGACCTCGTATTTGATGGTGGCGAACGACCTAGCAGCCATCGGGTATCCCTTCGTCGATTCGCTTGTCGGTCATCGTCCGTGGAACTCCGGCGTGCGGCGTTCGCGGAATGCGGCCAGACCTTCACCGAGCAGCAGCATCCGCTTGGCCCGCGCCAGACCCGCCAGCCGGGCATCGTTGGCGGCCACGGTGAAGTCGGCGGCCGGCGCAAGGTCGCCGGTGTTCGTGGTGACCCAGTCCGCACCCGCGCAGAAGTCGTCGCCGGCGCCGACGATATGGATGGCGCGCGAATGGCTCAGCGAGTTGCGGCTGGCCGGACGATCGAGCGTGAGCCGCAGTACTGCGCCATCACGCTGCGCGATCACCGCGCCCTCAGCGTTCATCGACTTCCTCGCCCTATATGGATACCCATACAGTAGGCTATACCATTACTGACCTGAACAAGTAGCAAGGGAACTCATGGCGGATGGCGATACGGCCCGATTCGGCGAGCAGCCTCTCGCGCAGACCGTTGCCGCCGCCGGCGCCCTCCGGCGGCTGGCCGGATTGCTGCTGTCCTTGGAGCATGCACACCCGACAGTGGACGGCATGCTTGCGCAGTTGGCCGACTGGGAGAATGAACTGGCCGCTGCGGCCCCGCCGGACAACACACCACGGATCGGCGCGGATGACGACACCCAACGGGTGTATCTGTCGCACGCATTCGACATCGGGTCCTTCAACCCCTGCTTTCCGGAATACCGGTTCGACCGCATCGATGCCCAGACTGCCGCCGGTAGCGTCACGTTCCCCGTGGTGTACGAAGGACCACCGGGGTTGGTACACGGCGGATTCCTCGCCGTCTTCTTCGACTGCATTACCCAGCACCAGAATTGCGCCACGCAGCTGTCGGGCAAGACGCGTTCGCTGACCGTGACCTTCCGCCGCCCGACGCCCATCCTCACCGAGCTGCAGTTCGACATCGTCCGGTCACAGAATGACCGGGGAGTCACGTCGACGGCGCGTCTGATTCTCGACGACGAGGTGCTCTGCGTCGGCGAAGCAAACACCCTCGCCCTCTCCCCGGGCCAACTCACCGGGTTCAACTTCAGCAAGCGAAGGATCCGACGATGACGAGCTCCGCGGACGACCGCGTTCTGTTCGAGGTGGATAGCGACAAGCGCATCGCGACGATCACGTTGAACAATCCCACGCAACGCAATTCCTACGACGCCGGCATGCGCGACGCCGTCGCCCGATATCTGGATCGCGTCGCCGAAGACGACGACATCACCGTGGTGCTGCTACGCGGGTCCGACGGTGTGTTCAGCACCGGGGCGGACATGAACAACGCGTACGGCTGGTACGGCGAGGGTGGTGATGGCGCGAAGAGTCGCCCCAGTCAGCGTCGACGGTTGACCGTCGATCGCAAGTCGTTCGGCTTTTACCACAACCTGATGGGCTTCCCGAAGGTCACGGTCGGCGAGATCAGTGGGTACGCGCTCGGCGGTGGCTTCGAGATGGCGTTGATGACAGACATTTCCGTCATCGCCCGCGACACCAAGCTCGGCATGCCGGCAACCCGCTTTCTCGGCCCGGCGCTGGGCAGCCTGCACATGTTCTTCCACCGGCTGGGCCCGGTGCTGGCCCGTCGACTCCTGTTGACCGGGGACATCATCGAAGCCGGCGCGATCGAGCATCTGGGTGTCTTCACCGAGACCTGCGATCCGGAGAAGACGCGGGCGCGGGCGCGGTATTGGGCGGAGAAGGCGGCCAAGATGCCGGCCGATGGCGTTGTCATTGCCAAGGAGGCGTTCCGTCTCGTCGAACAGAGCCAGGCCTACCAGGGCGAGGAAGTGGCGAGTTACCTGTTCCACGCCTACGGGACGAACCTGCAGTTCGCGCCGGGGGAGTTCAATTTCGTCAAGACGCGGGCGCAGCACGGAACCAAGGAGGCGTTCCGGCTGCGTGACGAGCATTTCCACGTCCCCGATCCGGAGTAACCCTGGGGCAGCCGCCGACAGCGATACAGTATCTGCTACTTTTGTAAAGTCGTTAACGCCAAACCCGAGGTCGAGGAACATGCCTGAACCCGTCATCGTCGCTGCCGCCAGGACAGCGATCGGTCGATCCTTCAAAGGGACGCTTGTCAACACGCCTCCGGAGACGTTGATCACCGCCGTGCTGCCGGAGGTCGTGCGCCGATCCGGCGTTGATCCCTCGGCGTTCGACGACATCATCTTCGCCGAATCACACTACGGCGGTGGGGATCTCGCCCGGTATGCGGCCGATGCCACCGGCATGCACGATGTCCCCGGCCAGTCGGTGAACCGGCACTGTGCGGGCAGTTTGACCGCGATCGGCAACGCGGCCGCGCAGATCGGCTCCGGCATGGAGCGGGCGCTGGTCGCCGGCGGCGTGCAATCACTGTCGATGACGCCGCAGGTGAACTGGCGCATCCCCGGCCCCGAGCTGAAGTTCGAGGAACGGTGGATGCCACCCACCCACGTCGAGACGCCGGATGCACCCTGCCGCGACATGTCGATCACCGTCGGGTGGAACACCGCGCAGGCCGTCGGCATCACCCGCGAAGAGATGGACGCCTGGGCCGCGCGGTCACATCAGCGCGCCATCGCCGCGATCGACGACGGCAAGTTCGTCGACGAGATCATCCCGCTGAAGGTGCAGCAGTTCGACGGATCGGTGATCGACTTCAGCGTCGACGAGCATCCGCGCCGCGATACCACGGTCGAGAAGCTGGCCGGGCTCAAGGTGCTGCATCCCGAGATCGAAGGTTTCTCGATCACCGCGGGCAACAGCAGCGGCACCAACGACGCTGCGGCCGCGGTCGCACTCGTCGACGGTGACTACGCCGACGCGGAGAAGCTGACGAAGATGGCGACCGTGAAGGCATGGGCCGCAGCGGGCGTCGCGCCCCGCGATTGCGGACTCGGTGCGGTGAAGGTGATCGGCAAGGTGCTGGACCGTGCCGGGTTGAAGCCGTCCGACGTCACGCTGTGGGAGATCAACGAGGCGTTCGCGTCGGTGCCGATCGCGGCGTGCCGGGAGTACGGCATCGACGAGGAACTGGTGAACTTCTCCGGAAGTGGTTGCAGCCTCGGCCATCCCATTGCGGCGTCGGGCGCGCGGATGGTGACCACGCTGGTCTACGAGCTGCAGCGGCGCGGCGGCGGCATCGGCGTCGCGGCCATGTGCGCAGGCGGCGGCCAGGGCGGAGCGGTCGTCGTAGAGGTCTAACGCTTGGTGGCCTGGCGGGTGGACTTGGCCGGCTTACCATCCGCATCGATAAGCCGTTCGGCGTGGTCGAGGATGCACTCCAAGCCGTACTCGAAGTTCTTCTCGTCGGCCGCGGCGATGCGGTGACCCTTCTCGGTCACTTGAGCGAGCAGCGGTGCGGACTCGGGATCGATGACCATGCCTTCCTCGAAGTCGCTCGGCCCGTCCTCTGCTGCCGCCCGGTTCTTCTCGTGGAGACGCTGTAACACCACCGACCCGCGGACATGAACGGACACCGCGGAATACGTGTCGAAGGCGTCCTCCGGTGACAGCCCGGCCTCCGCCAAGCTGGCGATCGCCTTCTCCATCTCGTGCACGCCGGCGCGTGCCGCCCGTGGGCTGAGCGCCGACCGAATCAAGATGAGGTCGCACAGAATCGGATTGCCCATGAAGGTCTTTCGCATGGTGCGCGCATGGTTGTGCAACGTCTGACGCCAGTCCTTGGCTTCCACATACGGAGTCGCGAAAACGTACTGGCGCAGCGCGCGGTCCGTCATCGCGTTCAGGAGGTCGTCCTTCTTGCGGAAGTACCAGTAGATGCTCGTCACTCCGACGCCGAGGTGCTTGCCGAGCAGCGGCATGCTCAGGTTGTCGATGCCCACTTCCTCGGCGAGCTCGAATGCGCCATTGATGATGTCGTCGGGATTGATGGACCCGCGCTCGCGTCTTTGACGCTTCTCGGCGGTTGCCTGCTTTGCCACGAAGGGCACCTCCATCAGGTCGATGACCAGGATCGGTTACGCCAATCTACTGTAATCCCTATAGTAAGCTTTTCTGGCATGGATCTGGGGCTGAAAGACGCAACCGCAGTGGTCGTCGGCGGTGGCCGCGGCATGGGCTTCGCGGCCGCTAGCTGCCTCGCCGACGACGGCGCCCGGGTGGCCATCGTCGGCCGCACACGGGCGGTTCTCGACAAGGCGGCCAAAGATCTGTCGGCCCGTGGGAGCCCCGACGCGCTCGGGTTGGTGGCCGACGTCACCGACACCGGAGCCGTCCAGGGCGTGTTCGACGAGTTGAGCGAGCGGTGGAACGGCGAGCTCAACGTGCTCATCAACGCGGCCGGGCCGGGCAGCGTGGGGACCTTCGAGGACCTCACCGACGACCAATGGCGGGAGGCCGTCGATGACGGCGTGATGGGAATGGTGCACTGCGTGCGTTCGGCACTTCCGCTGCTTCGGAAGGCGGAGTGGGCGCGGATCGTCAACTTCTCGGCGCATTCGACGCAGCGGCAGAGTGTCATCCTGCCCGCTTACACCGCGGCCAAGGCGATGGTCACCAGCATTTCCAAGAACCTGTCACTGCTGCTGGCCAAGGACGAGATCATGGTGAATGTGGTTTCGCCGGGCAGCATCGCGTCGGAGGCGCTGAAGGGTTGGGCCGAATCCGTTGGCGTCGACGGAAGCGATCCCTACGCGTTGATGTCCGCCATCGACAAGCACTTCGGGCACCCTGCGCACCTGCCCCGCGCCGGACTGCCGGACGAGATCGGGCCTGTCGTCGCATTCCTGGCCTCTCGGCGTAACTCCTACATGACCGGCGCCAACATCAACGTCGACGGCGGTAGTGACTTCACCTAGCCCAACCTGAGGAGTGAATTGTGGCCAACACCAAGGAAGCTCGTTCGTGGGCACGAAGCGCGCTGCGCGGAATCGGCGACTCCCTGTACACACCGTTCTGCGGCAAGGACGGCGACGACATCGACTGGGACGCGTATCGGACACTGGTTCGCTACTGCGTCGGCGAGCTGGGACACTCGATGCTCTGGTGCACGAGCGGCATCGCGGAGTTCTGGTCACTGACGCTCGACGAGCGAAAACGCTTGCTGGAGGTGGCGATCGAGGAGGGACGGGCGGCGAACCCCGACATCGTCGTGCAGGCGTGCACGGCGGCCATGTCGGCGAAGGACTGCCTCGAGCTGACACAGCACGCGCAAGACGCGGGCGCGGACATCGTGTACATCCAGACTCCGATGATGGAGGCGCACGGCGGCGAAGGTGTGCTGAACTTCTTCCGCTACATCGGCGACCGCACTGACATCGCGCTCGGCATGTTCAACTCACCGTCGTCCGGCTACGTGTTGACCCCCGCCGAGGGTGCGCGGATCTACCAGGAGATTCCCGCGGTCTGCGCCACCAAGGAGGGGGCGTTCCGGCCGGCTAGCAGCCGGTTGCTGCACGAGTTGGCTCCCGATCTGGCGGTCTGGGAGTGCGACAAGACGGTGTATCGCGCCGGCTGGCTGCGGGACGGGGTGGTGTGTCCAGCACAACTCGGCACCGCCGGCTATCTGTTCGAAACCCCGCAGCGGCGAGTGTTCTCGGAGTACTGGGACCTGATCGTCAACGACAAACTGGTCGAGGCGATGGACTATGCCCGCGAGTCGGGGATGGACCAGTTCGACATCGATATGGGTTCATGGTTCACGTGCTATCCCGGCCGGCCGGACTACTTCACGCACTGGGGAGGCGCGTTCAAGTACGCGGCGTCGGTGCTGGGCCTGCCGATCGGGGCGTATCCCCATTCCCGGCCGCCGCAAGCGGAGCTGCCGGCCGCGGCGCGGGACCAGATCGACGCTGCTTACCGCCGGTTTGGGCTCCTCGACGACTGAGCCGCAGGCCGATTGCGGAAGGCACTACCGATAGGTGTACAGTATGTGCATACATCGAGCTCCAGCCGATGCCTGAGGAGGTCCGCTGGGTGAGCGTTCCCGAGCCGGTCACGTACCAGCACCGCGGCAGCGGCGTGGCCGTGCTGACCCTCAACCGGCCCGAGCGGATGAACGCGTTCGGCGGTGGCCTGGCCGCGGCGTTCTACTCGCATCTCGACACGGCCGAGGCCGATCCGTCCGTGCGCGCCATTGTGTTGACGGGAAGCGGGCGGGCGTTTTGTGCCGGGGCGGACATGGGCGACCTGTCCTCGATCGAGAACACCAGCACCGACGGCGACACCGATGTGGCCAAGTTGGTCGGCGATCGGCATCCGCATTTCGTGACGACATTGGGTAAGCCGGTTATCGCCGCGATCAACGGAGCGTGCGCAGGCATCGGGTTGACTCAGGCGCTGATGTGCGATGTCCGCTTCGCGGCGGCGGGCGCCAAATTCACCACGTCGTTCGCCCGGCGCGGCCTGATCGCCGAGTACGGCATCTCGTGGATCCTGCCCAGAGTCGTCGGTTGGGGCGCCGCACTCGACCTGCTGTTGAGTGGTCGGGTGTTCTATGCCGAGGAGGCAGCCGAACTCGGCCTGGTCAAGGAGGTCGTCGCGCCCGAGGACCTGCTGCCGCGCGCCATCGCGTACGCCGAGGACATCGCCGCCAACTGTGCACCCAGCTCGCTGGCGGTGATCAAACAGCAGGTGTACGGCGACGCGATGCGGGATGTCTTCGAGACCAGCGATCTTGCGGAAAAGCTCATGCATGCGTCGATGTTGCGCCCAGACTTCATCGAAGGCATCACCGCGTTCTTCGAGAAGCGTCCGCCCAACTTCCCGCCGCCGAGCGAGTGACGAATTGCCGCACCGGAAAGGACAGAGGCAATGGCATTGGACTACAAGCCGATTGACGTCGACAACCATTACTACGAGCCGCTCGACTCCTTCACCCGGCATCTAGACAAGGCGTTCAAGCGCCGTGGTGTGCAGATGGTCAGCGATGGCAAGCGCACCTCGGCCGTGATCGGGGACCGGGTCAACCACTTCATCCCCAACCCCACCTTCGACCCGATCATCGTCCCCGGCTGCCTGGATCTGCTGTTCCGCGGCGAGATCCCCGAGGGCGTCGACCCGGCATCGCTGATGAAGGTCGAGCGGTTGGCCGAGCACCCCGAGTATCAGAACCGCGACGCCCGCGTCACGGTGATGGACACTCAGGGCATCGAGACGGTGTTCATGCTGCCGACCTTCGCGTGCGGTGTCGAGGAAGCGCTGAAACACGACATCGAGGCGACGATGGCGTCGGTGCATGCGTTCAACCTGTGGCTGGACGAGGACTGGGGTTTCGACCGACCCGACGGCCGGATCGTCGCGGCGCCGATCATCTCGCTGGCCGACCCCGAGCAGGCTCTTGAAGAGGTCGAGTTCGTGTTGGCGCGCGGCGCCAAACTCGTGCTGGTGCGGCCCGCTCCGGTGCCCGGTGTGGTCAAACCGCGGTCGCTGGGCGATCCCAGCCACGACCCGGTGTGGGCCCGGTTGGCCGAAGCGGGCGTGCCGGTGGGCTTCCACCTGAGCGACAGCGGCTATCTGCATATTGCGGCGATGTGGGGCGGCAAGTCGACCTTCGAGGGATTCGGTGCCAAGGATCCGCTGGACCAAGTACTCCTCGACGACCGCGCGATCCACGACACGATGGCCTCGATGATCGTGCACGGGGTGTTCACCCGCCATCCGAAACTGAAGGCGGTCAGCATCGAGAACGGCTCGTACTTCGTGCACCGGCTGATCAAGCGGCTCAAGAAGGCGGCCAACACCGCGCCCCGCCATTTCCCCGAGGACCCGGTGGAACAACTCAAGAACAACGTGTGGATTGCGCCGTACTACGAGGACGACTTGCCGGAGCTGGCCGAGACCATCGGTATCGACAAGATCCTGTTCGGGTCGGACTGGCCGCACGGCGAAGGCCTTGAAACGCCGGTGGACTTCACCGAGGAACTCACCGGATTCAGCGACGCGGACAGCCGAAAGATCATGCGCGACAACGCCTTGGATTTGCTGGGTGTCAAGGTGGGATCGCCGGCTTAGTCGGCCAAACCCATGAGCGAATGGACCATAGGGGCGGTGCTCGACGCCATCGCCGACGTCATTCCGGACCGCACGATGACCGTATGCGGGAACCGGCGAAGCACGTTCGGCGAGTCGGCAGACCGGACCCGTCGGCTGGCGAACTTTCTGGCCGCCAGGGGATTGGGGGCGCATCGCGAGCGAAATGCCCTCGAGCGCTGGGAGTGCGGTCAGGACCGTGTCGCGCTGATCATGCACAACGACCTATACCCCCACATGGTGATCGGGTGCCTCAAGGCGCGTGCGGTGCCGGTCAACGTCAACTATCACTACACGCCCCACGAGATCGGTGAGCTGCTCGACTACATCCAACCGCGGGCGGTGATCTACCACCGGTCGCTGGGCGCGAAGTTCGCCGACGTGCTGCCGTTTCCCAGCGCCGACCTGCTGGTGTCGATCGATGACGGAAGCGCGGCGTCCGAACTACCTGGCGCGGTTTCGCTGGGTGACGCTTTGACACAAGGGGATATCGACCAGAACGTTACGCCGTCGCCCGACGACTTGTTGATGATATGCACGGGCGGCACCACGGGACGGCCGAAGGGCGTGCTGTGGCGGCAGTCCGACATTTACGTGTCGTCAATGGTGGGCGCCGACCACGAATCCGCGGCGGAGATCCAGGACAAGGTGCGCGCGACAGGCGCACCTTGGTTCGCGGTGTCACCGCTGATGCACGCCGCCGGGATGTGGACCGCATTCTCGGCGATCATGCACGGTATTCCGGTGGTCATGTACGACACCGGCAACAAGCTCGACCCGCGGTCGGTGTGGGAAACCGCCGAACGCGAGAAGGTCGGCCTGATGACGATGGTCGGCGACGCGTACGCCGCACCGCTGGTCGAAGAACTCCAACGCGGTGATTACGACTTGTCGGCGCTGAGTGCCATCGGCACCGGCGGTGCCGCCACCAATCCGAAATATCAACGCGCGCTGTTGGAATCACTGCCCCATATCACCCTGATCAACGGCTACGGCTCCTCGGAGACCGGCAACATGGGATTCGGGCACAGCCAGCGGGATAACCGGACCGACACCTTTCAGCTCAGGGAGGGCGGACGGGTCCTCTCCGAGGATTACAGCCGATTCCTGAAGCCGGGCGATCAAGAGGTCGGCTGGGCCGCCCGCACGGGGCGGATCCCGCTGGGCTACTTCAATGATGCCGAGGCCACCAGAAAGACGTTTCCCGAGGTGCACGGCCAGCGGGTGGTGATCTCGGGTGACCGCGCCAGCGTCGAGCCGGACGGCACTCTGCGACTGTTCGGCCGCGATTCGCTCGTCGTCAACACCGGTGGCGAGAAAGTGTTCGTGGAGGAAGTCGAGGAAGTTCTGCGCGCGCACCCGGCGATCGCCGACGCGTTGGTGGTTGGACGGCCGAGCGAGCGCTGGGGTGAAGAACTTGTCGCTCTGGTGGCATTGCGTAATGGCGCCGAAACCTCCCACGAGCCGCTGCATGCGCATTGCACGTCGCAACTGGCGCGATTCAAAGCACCGAAGGAATACATCTTCGTCGAACACGTCCATCGCCTTGGCAACGGCAAGGCGGACTACCGGTGGGCGAAAAGCACTGCGGCCCAGCGGGTGATGACATGACTCGGGACGTGATTGATTGCCTCATCAACGTGCACTTCGGCGAGACCGATCAGCAGCCAACCTGGATGCTCAAGGTGCGTGACGACTATTTCAAGGGCCCGGAGTCGATGTTCGCACCGGTCGACCTGTCCGAGCTGATCGACGAAATGGACGAGCAAGGCGTACGCAAGGCCGTCCTGATGGACAACCTTGCCGAGCCGTCGACGACCGCACGCAAGTTCGTTGAGGCGAAGCCGGACCGGTTCGCCCTGGCGATGGGCGGCGTCAACCTGCTACGCCCAATGCCCTCGCTGCGGAAGCTGACCGCCGTCGTCAACAGCCTGCCAGTTGCGTATACCGTTGTAGGACCCAGCTTCTGGGGCGATGGCCAGTATCCGCCCAGCGACGCGGTCTACTACCCGCTGTACACCAAGTGCGCCGAGATGGAGCTACCGCTGTGTATCAACACCGGTATCCCCGGACCGCCGATTCCCGGTGAGGTGCAGAACCCAATTCATCTCGACCGAGTGTGTGTCCGCTTCCCCGAACTGAAGCTGTGCATGATCCACGGCGCCGACCCGTGGTGGGACATCGCGATCCGGTTGATGATCAAGTACCAGAACCTGCGCTTGATGACCTCGGCGTGGTCGCCCAAGCGACTGCCGGAATCCCTGCTGCACTTCATGCGGACACGTGGACCGGACCGGGTGATATACGCGTCGGACTGGCCGGTGCTGAGAATGCGGCGAGTTGTTCCCGAAGCACTATCGCTGGACCTGCCGGCAGAAGTGCTCGACAACTATCTGCACAACAACGCACACGAATTCTTCTTCGGAGGCAGGGAACAGGAGAGCTGACGATGGACCGGTACGAACTACGCAGATTGGACTACAGCCTCGCCGAGGATCACCAGGCCGTCCAGGAGGCGTACAAGCAGTTCTTCAAGACGCACTGTTCGATCGAAACCGTTCGGGCCGCCGAGGCGTCCGGGTTCGACAAGAGCCTTTGGGAGCGGCTGTGCTCGATGGGTGCCACGACGATGGCCCTACCGGAGTCCTGCGGTGGGGACGGGGCGACGCTCGTCGACTTGACGCTGGTGGCCGAGGAGGTCGGCCGCTCCCTGGCACCCGTTCCGTGGATCGACCATGTCTGCGCCGCGCGATTGCTCGCCCGACTGAAAGCGCTGGACTCGGCCGACATCGGCTCCGATGTTGTTGCTGGCAGGCGGCTCGTCGCCCTCGATCCGCAACACGACAGCGTGTCGGGGGTCAGGTTGATCCCCACCGGGTCGGTCGCCGACCACATCATCGTCCGCGATGGCCAAGAGATCGTGCGGCTGAGTTTCGACACCCGTCCCGCCAAGGTCGACAACATCGGCCGGTTGCCGATGGCGTGGGTCGACCCGGCCGCCGCCGGCAGCCGAACGGTCCTGGCCAGCGGCCCCGATGCGCTCGCGGAATACCAACGCGCACTGGACGAATGGAGGCTACTGACCGGCGCCGCTCTGGTGGGTCTCGTCGAGGAGACGATGAACATCGCCGCCGAGTTCGCCAAGACGCGTTACACCCTCGGCGTGCCCATCTCCACGCTGCAGGCCATCTCACATCCGCTGGCCAACATCGCGATCGTTGTTCAGGGCGGCCGCAACCTGGCCCGGCGGGCAGCGTGGTTCCTCGACAACGAACCCGCTGAGCGGCCGGAGTTGGCGCCATCGGTGTTCGTGTTCATGGCCGAGGAGGCGGCCAAGGCGGCGACGATGGCGGTGCACATCCAAGGCGGGCTCGGCGTGTCCGCTGAAGCGGCGGCCTCCGCGTACCTGCTGCGCGCGCGCGGCTGGGCACTGGCCGGCGGCGACCCCGGCGCCAGCGCCAAGTACATCGCCGAGATCGTCGCGGCGCGCGAAGGAGCGAACTGATGGACTTCTCACGCGTCGAGCTATCCGACGACGACAAGGCATTCCTCGAGGAGTCGCGAGCGTTTCTCAAAACCATCGTGACCGAGGAGGTCAAACGTCGCGATCGGGAAACCGGCGACAACTTCGACGAGGCCGTGCATCTGGCGATGGGGACCGCCGGCTACCTGGCCCGTGACTGGAAGCCGGAATCCGAAGGCGGCTTCGATCGGGTCAAGCGGCGTATCTGGCAACTCGAGAAGCGACGGGCGCATGTGCCGTGGGTGACTGCGGGAACCACCGCGATGATCGCCCGGTCGGTGGAGAGGTTCGGCTCACCCGAATTGAAAGCCGAAGTGATGCCGCGCGTGTTCAGTGGCCACGTCCGGCTGTGCCTGGGCTACACCGAACCCGAGGGCGGCTCGGACGTCGCGACCTGCAAGACGCGCGCAGTGCGCGACGGCCACGGCTGGATCATCAACGGCTCCAAGATGTTCACCACCGGCGCGCACAACTGCCAGTATGTATTCCTGATCACCAACACCGATCCCGATGCGCCGAAGCACAAGAGCCTCACCATGTTCCTGGTCCCGCTGGATGTGCCGGGCATCGAGATCCAGGGCATCCGCACCGTCGACGGCGACCGCACCAACATCGTCTACTACAGCGACGTACGCGTCGACGACAAGTACCGGCTGGGCGAGGTAAACGACGGTTGGACGGTGGTGCGTGAACCGCTCAACGTCGAGCACGGCGCGGTGGACGCCGCCCCGGACGGGCTGCAAGACGTGTCGATCATGATGCATCAGGCCGCTTTCATGGCCGACGCCGTCGACAAATCCGCCGCGAAGGTCACCGAGAAGGATCCCAACGGTCGCCGCTTGATTGACGACGCGTCGGTGGCGTACCGACTGGGCCGCAGCGTCGCCCGGATGGAGGCCGCGCTCTCGGCTCCCAGCATCTTTGGCCGGGTGGCTCTCGCACAGACGATGCGCGACATCTCGCCGGACCTGATGGACATCCTGGGTACGGCAGCGACGCTGCCGATCGGTACCGACGGCGCCGCCGACGACGGTGCGGCCGAATACATTTACCGGTTCGCGCCGTTGGTCGGCATCTACGGCGGAACCCTCGAGGTGTTCCGCAACATGATCGCGCAGTACGTCCTCGGGCTCGGGAAGCCGAACTACTCGCCGCCGGTGGCGAAGAAGGCCTCATGACGCACTAAGAGTTGACCCGGCCCCGTCGTCGACGGATCGGCGCCCGGCCCGGCGGCGGCTGTGGGGCGGGTAGCTGTGGAGTGCATGGTTTGAGCGGTACGGTGCGCGGCGACTGCGTATCGAGGCTGATGTCCTCACCGCAGTGGCGAATCGTCAGCTCGGCATCCGAGCCACCACGAAGGGTGTAGGTGGCTTCGGAATGGCGGACGTCAACCGTGAGCCGTAAACCCCGCCAGCGCAGTCGGAATCGTAAACACGAGATGCCGTCGGGCAGCTGGGGATTCAGCGCCAGCACGCCCTCGTCGTCGCGAAGGCCGCCGAAACCGGCGACAAGTGCGGTCCAGGCTCCGGCCAGCGACGCCATGTGCAGGCCGTTGCGGGTGTTCTGGTGCAGATCCCTTAGGTCGATGAGCGCGGCCTCGTAGGTATAGTCGTGCGCCAGTTCGAGATGGCCGACCTCGGCGCACATCACCGCCTGAGTGCACGCCGACAGCGACGAGTCGCGCACCGTGCGGCGCTCGTAGTAGTCGACGTTGCGGGCCTTCTGCTCGGCGGAGAAGGCATGACTTTGCCACTGCATCGCGAGCACCAGGTCGGCCTGCTTGATGACCTGCGACGGGTAGAGCCTCACGTAGGGCTCGTGCAAAAGCAGCGGATAGCTGGTGTTCTCGGTGAAGTTCCACTCCCGCAGCGTGGTGAATCCCTCGCACTGCTGATGCACGCCCAGCTCTTCGTCGTAGGGAATGTGGGCGGCGTCGGCGGCGTCGCGCCAGGCGGCCATCTCTTCGGTGCTAACCCCCATGGCGCGGGCGGCCTCGGGATGACGGGTACATGCCGCGGCCGCGGTGCGAAGGTTGTGGGCCGCCATCAGGTTGGTGAACACGTTGTCGCGCACCACGGCGGTGTATTCGTCGGGCCCGGTGACACCGTCGAGGTGCCATACCCCGTTGCGGTCGTGATGTCCCAACGACTGCCACATTCGCGCGGTGTCTACCAGAACTGCCAGGCCGCACTCTTGTTCCAGCGATTCGTCGCCGGTAACGACGCGGTAGCGCTCGAACGCCATGGCGATGTCGGCGTTGACATGCCAGGCGCCGGTTCCGGCCGGCCAGTATGCCGAGCACTCCTGTCCGCGGATGGTGCGCCAAGGAAAGCAGGCGCCTTCCAAATCCAATTCAGCGGCGCGCTCGCGAGCGAGTTGCAGCGTGGAGGCACGCCAGCGCAACGCGTCGGCGGCGGCGTGTGCGTGCGTATACGTCAGCACCGGCAGCACGAATCCCTCGGTGTCCCAGAAGGCGTGGCCGTCATAGCCGGTGCCGGTGAGTCCCTTGCCGGGGATCGCGCGTCGCTCGGCGCGTGCGCTTGCCTGCAGCACGTGGAATAGCCCGAACCGCACCGCCTGCTGACAATCGGCGTCGCCGTCGACCTCCACGTCGGCGCCGTCCCAGAAGTCATCGAGGAAGTCGCGTTGGGCGTCCAACAAGCCTTGCCATCCGCAGTAGCGCGCCCCGGTGATCGCGCCCGCGACCTGGTCCCGCAGGGCGGGGCGGGATCGCAGGCTCGACCACCCGTAGCCGAGGTACTTGACGATCCGCAGTCGCTGGCCCGGCCGCAGACCGCAGATCACCGTGGTGCGCGCGAGATCCGCGCGTGCATCGGTGCTGACTTCGACTCGGCCGGGCACATCGATGTCGTGGTCCATCGCCGCGGCCATCATGAGCTTGCTGCCCCGGGTCTGGTGCTGCAGTGTCGCCCCGGTATCGGTGTGCTCGTGTGCGATGGCCACCAGCGGGTGGCTCAGCACGGCCGAGGCCCGGGGATCAGCCGAGGCCGGTGGGGCGTCCTCGTTGGCGACGAGTTCGGATTGCACTGTGACCCGGACGAATTCATCGACTGCTTCGACGACGTATTCGATGGCAGCCACACCGCGCTGCACCAGAGACGCCAGCCGAGTCGATTGCATCCGTATCGGTCGGTTGGCGGGGGAGCGCCACATCGCCCGGCGCGTCAACGTGCCGGCGCGCAGGTCCAGCACCCGCTCGTGCTCCAACAGCTCGCCATAACGCACGTCGAACGGCTCATCGTCGACGAGCAACCGCACGATTTTGCCGTTGGTCACGTCGACCAGCGTCTGGCCATCCTCGGGGTAACCGAAGCCGGCCTCGGCGTACGGCAACGGCCGCACCTCGTAAAACGCATTCAGGTAGGTACCCGGCAGCCCATACGGTTCGCCTTCGTCGAGATTGCCGCGCAGGCCGATGTGCCCGTTGGACAACGCGAACAACGATTCGGACTGCGCAAGCTGATCCAGGTTGAGCGAGGTCTCGCGCAGCTGCCACGGTTCGACCGGAAACGCGCCGTCGGAGATCATTGCGCCACCAGCAGATCGGCGAGATCGGTCACCACGATGTCGGCGCCGTTGCGCTGCAACTCTGTGGCGTGACCAACGCGATCGACGCCAACGACGATGCCGAAGTGACCGGCCCGGCCGGCCTGCACGCCCGCCAGAGCGTCCTCGAACACGGCGGCGTGATCGGGCGCCACCCCGAGGAGTTCCGCGGCCCGCAGAAACGAGTCAGGCGCCGGCTTGCCGCGAATGCCTTCCTCGCGCAACGTGACGCCGTCGACGCGGCGCTGCACGTACCGATCGAGGCCGGTCACCTCGAGCACCTCAGCGGTGTTGACCGACGACGACACCACGGCGGTCGCCAAACCCGCCTCGGCCACCGCTGCCAGATATCGCTGCGAACCCTCGAACACCGTGACCCCGTGCTCGTGCAGCTCGGTCAGGAACGCCGCGTTCTTGCGGTTGCCCAAGCCCCGCACCGTCTCGGCGCTCGCATGGTCGTCGGGGTCGCCGTCGGGCAGCGTGATGCCGCGGCTGGCGAGAAACGAGCGCACACCATCCTCGCGTTTCTTGCCGTCGACATACGTCTGATAGTCGCTGGCCGCGTCGAACGGCGTGAACGGCTCGCCGTGGTCCGCCGCACGGTTGCGCAGATAGTCGTCGAACATGGACTTCCAGGCCACGCGATGGACGCTCGCGGTATCGGTGAGAACCCCGTCGAGGTCGAACAAACAGGCCCGCACGTCAGAGGGCAAACCGAGCACCATGACCTCCTTCCGCCCGTATGCATACCCACTTCGGCGGAAATCAGGTCGTTAGGACCGTCGCCGCGGCGGTGCCCGGCGCGCCGTACAGCTGGGCGAACCCGGTCTTGGGCTGCCCGGGCACCTGACGATCGCCGGCCTCGCCGCGCAATTGGCGCACCAACTCGTGGATCTGCCGCAGTCCCGACGCGCCGATCGGCTCGCCGTTGGCGATGAGCCCTCCGTCGGTGTTGATCGGCATCGAGCCGTTGATCTCGGTGGCACCGTCGGCCAGCAGCTTCTCCTGCTCACCGTCGGGACAGAAGCCGCACTCGGCCATGTGGATGATCTCGGCGCCGGCGTCGGTGTCCTGCAACTGAATGACGTCGACGTCGTCGGGTGCCATGCCGGCCTTGTCGAACGCGGCGCGTGACGCGTACACGGTGGGGGACACATCCTCATCGACGGGGGCGAAGGTGGTATTCACCTCGTAGGCGCCGTAGCGGCGGGTGCGGACTTCGACCGCACGCAGGTACACCGGCTTGCTGGTGTAGCGGTGTGCGATGTCGGCACGGCACATCACGGCGGCCGCGGCGCCCTCGTCGGGCGCGCAGAACATGTACTGCGTCAACGGGTAGTTCAGCATGGTCGAGTTGAGGATCTCCTCTTCGGGGATCGGCCTGCGCCGGAACGCATTCGGGTTCAGCGCGCCGTTGCGGAAGTTCTTGGCGGCCACCTTGGCGAGTGTCCCTTGCGAGATGCCGTGGTCGTGCAGGTAGCGGTTGGCCTTCATCCCGAAGAACTTGGTGGTGAGGTACTGACCGTTCTCGGCATACCAGCTCGGCATCCCCACCAGGGCGGGGTCCTCGGTGAACGCGCCTCGTGGATGCTTGTCGAGGCCGACGGCGATGCCGATGTCGTAGTCGCCCAACCGGATGCCGTCCGCGCACGCCTTCGCGGCGCTGGCGGCGGTGGCGCACGCATTGAAGACGTTGGTGAACGGGATGCCGGACAGCCCGACCATGCTGACGATCGCGTCCGGGTTGGCCACCGTCCAGCTGCCCCCGGTGGCGAATTGGACGTCGTTCCATTCCACACCGGCGTCGGCGACCGCGGCGAAGATGGCGTCGACGCCCATCTCCATCGCGGACTTGCCCTCGAACCGCCCGAACGGATGCAGGCCCACGCCGATGATGGCAACGTCATTCATGTCGTCAGTTCCTCCCAATTACCGATGTCTAGGCGATGGCGCCGGAGTCCTTGAGCTCGGCGATTCTGTCCCAGTCCATCCCGAGTTCCATCAGCACGATCTCGGTGTGCTCGGACGACTGCGGGGCGCGGGTAGTTTCGAGTGGCTCGTGGTTGAACTGGACAGGCCCCCGGACAACCTTGAACGGCGCACCGCCGTCGCCGGCCTCCACCTCGACGATCATGTCGTTGGCGATCGCCTGTTCGTCGGTGCCGAGCTCGACCAGGCTCTGGAACGGCGCCCACTGACCCCTCATCGTCTTCAGATGCTGGCGCCAAAACTCGAACGGCTTGCCGCGGATCGCTGCCGCGATCAGCTGGGCGGCCGCCTCGGCGTTCTCGATGAGCGGGAGCACATCGGCGAAGCGCGGGTCGTCGGCCAACTCCGGAAGTCCCAGATGCTCGAACGCATCCCGGATGTAGCCGGTCGGGCTGACGATGCACAGGTTGATGGTGCCGCCGTCCGAGGTCAGGTAGTTGGCCATGAACGGGTTCACCGTCGGCCCTATGGAATCCGGCATGAGAGAGCGCATCGTCTCGCCCGACTCCATGCCGTGGGTGACGCTCGCACCCGCCGCCCACCAGGCCGTGCTCAGCAGCGATACGTCGAGCTCCGTCGCCTCGCCGGTGCGCTCGCGATGAAACAGCGCGGCCGAGATCCCGCCAGCGATGTTCATCCCGCCGATGGAGTCTCCGAACGCGGGGATGCCCTGAGACAAGGCACCGCCCAGCTCCTCGGGTGTCAATGCGTGCCCCACGCCGCTGCGCGTCCAGAAGGCGGTGCCGTCGTAGCCGCCGACGTCGCGCTCCGGCCCCTTGTCGCCGTAGGCACTGCCGCGCGCATAGATGATCTTGGGATTCACCGCGCGGATGTGTTCGACGTCGAACTTGTTCTTCTGCCGTTGTGCGGGCATGTAATTGGTCAGGAAGACGTCGGCGGTCTTGGCGATTTCATAAAGCACTTCCTGGCCGTCTGGCTTCGACACGTCGATGCCGACGCTGCGTTTGCCCCGATTGGGATGTTCGATCAGCGGATGCCGATTGGAGTCCATCGCGAACCCGCCCATGTTGATGAAGCCGCGCTGAGTGTCACCGCGCACCGGGTGTTCCACCTTGATGACGTCGGCACCCCAGTCAGCCAGTATCGCCCCGGCCGCGGGAACGAACGTGAACTGCGCAACCTCGAGGACCCGCACGCCCTCCATCACCTTGATCAACTCAGTCCTCCTGTTGCTTGATCAAACTCTGCGCGTGATCGAGTATGCAGTCGAGGATGTAGTCGAAGTTGATGTCGTCGGCGACACCGATGCGGTGACCCTTGTCGGCGACCTCGGCGATGAGCGGCATGGTTTCGCGGTCGATCAGCCTGCCCCGGTTGCCGGACGGCGGCCGAACACCGGTCATCTTGTCCTGCAGGCGTTCCAGCACAACCGAGCCGCGGACGTGCACGGCGATCGCCGCGTAGGTGTCGAATGCGTCGTCCGGGATGAGCCCCGCCTGGACCAGGGCCGCGACCGGCTGCTCGATCTTCCTCAGAGCGTTGTGCGCGGCCTGCATCCCGTAGGTGCCGCGGATCAGGATGAGGTCGCAGAGAACCGGATTGTCCCGGAATGTCTGCCGCATCTTGTGGGCGTGGTTGTGTAACGACTTACGCCAGTTGTCGGCGTCGATCGACTCCACGGTGAAGTCGTAGGTGTGTAGCGCGCGATCGGTCATCGCGTTGAGCAGGTCGTCCTTCTTCCGGAAGTACCAGTAAATGCTTGTGACACCGACGCCGAGATGTTTGGCCAGCAGCGGCATGCTCAGGTTGTCCATCGAGACTTCGGCAGCGACCTCGAAGGCACCGCTCAGGATTTCGTCGACGCTGATGGAGCCGCGTTCGCGTCGTCGGCGCGTCTCAGTGGGTGTGGATCTGGCCATGGTGGATCACCCCACGGCGTCGAACGTCACCGCAAGCGCCTTGGGTGAGCGGAAGGGCTGGCCGTGGATGTGGGGGTCGTCATCGGTGATCAGTTTGATGTCGGTCAACCGATCGAGAAGGCACTCGAGTGCGACGCGGGTCTCCATCCGGGCAAGGTGAAGGCCCATGCAGGTGTGCTCACCCGCGGCGAACGTGATGTGCGGGATGCGTTTTCGGAAGATGTCGAACTCCTCTGGCCGTTCCCAACGATTCTCGTCGCGGTTCGCCGATCCGATGCACACGTCGATCACCGATTCCGCGGGAAGCTCGACGCCTTCGAGTTCGCAGGCTTCTGTCGCGAACCGCTGCACGGTGGTCAATGGCGTCTCGAACCGCAACCCCTCCTCGATGGCCGGTGCGATGAGTTCGCGGTCTTGCTGGACCGCCCGGAACTGGTCGGCATGGGTGAGCAAGAGGAACAGCAGGTTGCCCGACGAGCGGTATGTCGTTTCCAAACCGGCGGGCAGTAGCAGCCGCAGGAAGGAATAGATTGCTTCGTCGCTGAGCTTCTCGCCGTCGATCTCCGCGTTGACCAGATCGCAGATGATGTCCTCGGTGGGTTCGGCTCTGCGCTTGTCGATCTGACTGAGGAAGTAGTCCTTCAGCGCCGCTGAAGCCTCGAACGCACGCTTGTACTTGACGGTGTAACTGATCAACTCCACGGCGCGCCTGCGGAACCACGGCAGGTCTTCCTCGGGCAGGCCCAACAGCTTCGAGATGACGCGGGTCGGAAATTCGAAGGTGAAGTTCTGCACCAGGTCGGCCTCGCCGGCGTCGATGAATTCGTCGATCAACGCGTTGACGACGGGACGAACGATGGTCGGTTCCCACCGCGCCAGCGTCTTGGACTTGAAGGCGGCGGAGACAAGGTTGCGATGTTCGCGATGCTTCTTGCCCTCCATCGCCAGAATGGTCGGGCCGATGAACAACCCGATGGTGGAGTCGTAGATCGCCGAATTGAACACCCGGCTGTCCCGGAACACCCTGTTGACCGCGTCGTACGACACTGCGGCGTAGAGGTGCTCGGGTCGCAGGGAGTCGGGTGTCTTGGACCAGTCCATGACGGAACCCCGGAACACGCCGGATTCCCGGCGCCGCCGGGCGAACATCGGATACGGATCGCGAAGAGGGTCGAAGCGCTTCTCGGCCGTCGCGGCGATGTCCTGAACTTGGCTGTCCAAGGCTCACTCCAGCATCTTCGAATGGACTCACAATACTACTGTAAAGATTACAGTATACTATATTGTGGACGAGTGGACCGCGTGACCGAACCCCAACCGGCCGAGCTACGCGCAATCCTGGACAGCCAACGCCGATCATTCTCCGACGAGGGACCGCCGAGTGCCGCCGTCCGGCGCAACCGCATCGACCGATTACTCGCGCTGGTGCTGGACAACACCGACGACTTCGTCGAGGCGATGGCGGCCGATTTCGGCACTCGGCCCAAGGCCGGCTCGTTGTTCACCGAAATCCTCGGCATGATTTCGGTCATCGAGCACACCAGATCCCATGTGCCGCAGTGGATGCGGGCTACGAGGTTGATGCGTGCCGCGCGGCTGTTCGGCCTGAGGGCCGAGGTGCAGCCATCCCCGCTGGGTGTCATCGGAATCATTGGCCCGTGGAACTTTCCGCTCAACCTCGTCGTGCTGCCCGCCTCGGCGGCGTTCGCCGCCGGCAATCGGGTGATGATCAAGATGTCGGAGGTCACGCCCGGGACGGCGGAGCTGATGAAGGCGACAGCACCGAAGTATTTCGACTCGACCGAGCTCGACGTCGTGACCGGCGGGCCGGACATCGCGGCCGCCTTCTCGAGGCTGCCCTTCGATCACCTTTTCTTCACCGGTTCGCCCTCGGTCGGCGCCCTGGTGCAGCAGGCGGCGGCGGCCAACCTGGTGCCGGTGACGCTGGAACTCGGCGGCAAGAATCCGGTCGTGGTGTCCCGCGACGCGGACATTGCCCAGTCGGCAACCCGAATCGCTGCGGGTCGAATGATCAACGGAGGGCAGGTCTGTGTCTGTCCGGACTATGTTTTCGTGCCCGACGACCGCGTGGAGGACTTCGTCGATGTCGCGAGGGGGACCTTGCGCGGGATGTTTCCCTCGATCATCGCCAATGAGGACTATTGCTCGTCGGTGAACCAGGCCAACTTCGACCGAGTCGTCGGACTGATCGACGATGCGCGGTTCAACGGCGCCAGCGTCGAGGCCGTCGCTCCGGACGGTGAATCACTGCCCGACCGCGCTTCCCGCAAGATCGCACCCACGATCGTGCGCGATGTCGACGAGCGGATGCGAATTGCCAACGAGGAGATCTTCGGTCCGGTGCTGGTGGTCAGGCCGTACTCGCAATTGACCGACGCCATCGGCTACATCAACCAGCGACCCGCCCCGCTGGTGGCGTACTGGTATGGCCCCGACAACGCCGACTTCCGCACCTTTGTCCGCAACACCCGCAGCGGGGGAGTCGCGCGCAATGATTTTGCGGCCCAGATGATTCCGTCTGCCGCACCGTTCGGCGGGGTCGGCCGCAGCGGCATGGGCGCCTACCACGGCAAGGCCGGGTTCGATGCCTTCAGCCATTACCGCACGGTGGTCGGCACCGATCTGCCGTTCAGCATCACCGGACGGGCCGCGCCGCCGTTCAGCGGATCGATGCGGGCCATCACCGCTGTCGGGTTGAAGATGGCGCGCAACCGAACCAGCCGTCGCCTCAGGCGCCGCCGCTGACCGCCTGTTCGCGGGCCCACCGATAGTCGGCCTTGCCCGCCGGGCTGCGCTCGATGACCGGCCGGAACACCACCGCTTTCGGCAATTTGTACCGAGCAAGGGAGCCGGCGGCGTGGTCGATCAGTTCCTCGGCATCGGCGCTTGCGCCGTCGGCGAGCGCGACGATCGCGACGACCTCCTGCCCCCATCGCTCGCTGGGCCGGCCCGAGACGACGACGTCGGCGACCGCCGGGTGCGAAGCGACCGCCGTCTCGACCTCCTCGGCGAAGATCTTCTCGCCGCCGGAGTTGATGGACACCGAGTCACGGCCGAGCAGTTCGATGGAGCCGTCCGCGAGGTGGCGCGCGCGATCGCCCGGCACCGAGTAGCGCACGCCGTCGATGACCGGGAACGTCGCCGCCGTCTTGGCCGCGTCCCCCTTGTAACCCAGCGGTACATAGCCGCGTTGCGCGAGCCAGCCGATCCCGTCGTGGCCGGGTTCCAGGATCGCGTTGAGGTCCTCGGCCGCCACGAAGGTGTCCGGACCGGCGTTGAACTTGCCGGTCGACACCGCGCCCGACGCCGACATGTGTGTCATCTGAGCGCCGGTCTCCGAGGAGCCCACGCCGTCGACCACGATCAAGCCGGGTTTGGCCTCGATGAGACGTTGTTTCGCCGTCGGGGTCAGCAGTGCCCCGCCATTGGCCACCACCGCCAGCGACGACAAGTCGGCCGCGCCCCCTTCGATGGCCGCTGCGAGCGGTCGCGCCATCGCGTCGCCGACGACGGTCACCGCCATCACCTTCTCCCGCTCGATCGTGCGGACCACCTCGTCCGCGTCGAACCGGCTGGTGACCGTGGAGAACACCACCGACTGGCCGGTGGTCATCGCCGTCATCACCGCCCACTGTGCCGCGCCGTGCATCAGCGGGGGCAGGATCATCAGCCTGGACTCCGGCGCGTCCGCAACGCGCTTGGCGATGTCGTCGTAGGAGTGGGCGAGCTCGCCGGTGTACAGACTGCGGCCGCCGAACGATGTCATGAAGATGTCGTGCTGGCGCCACAGCACACCCTTTGGCATGCCGGTCGTGCCGCCGGTGTAGAGCACATACAGGTCATCGGGCGACGGCTCATTCGGCGGCAGCACTGCGTCACCCGATGCGACGATCGACTCGTAATCCACCGCACCGTGGACCAGGTCATTGCCGGACTCGTCGGCGATCTGGATGAGTACGCGCAGCTTCGGAAGCTCGGGCAGCACCTCGCCAACGCGCGGCGCGAACGTTGCGTGATACAGCAGTGCGGTGGCGCCCGAATCCGCGAGCAGGTATTGCAGCTCGTCCTTGACGTACCGGTAGTTGACGTTGAACGGCGCCACCCGGGCCCGCCAGGCGCCGAGCATCGCCTCGACGTACTCGGGGCCGTTGTAGGCGTAGATGCCGAGCAGATCCTGGCCGACTTCGTGACCGCCGAGCTCTGATCGCTCCGTATGACACCCCAAGCCGCGGGAGTGCAGGTAGGCGGCGAGCCGGTTGGAGCGCTCGACAACTTGTGCGTAGGTGTAGCGCCGGTCGCCCTGGATGATCAGTTCTCGATCGCCGATGGCGCTGACCGCCACGTCGGCGGCGGCCGGAACGGTGAACTGTGGTGCGGAGTCGGACATCGTGCCTCTCATGACTGCTTCCAGACCTCGAGCAGTTCGTCTGTTGTCGTGACCGTCGCCAGCAGCGACAGGGTGTTGTCGATGATCGCAGAAGCGTAGTCGGTCGGGATGCCCGCGACGGCGTCGCGGGGTACGACGACGCGGTACGCGGCGTTGACGGCATCCATCACGAGGTTGGTGATCGCGATGTTCACCGAGACGCCGACGGCCACGATGGTCGATATACCGAGGTTCCGCAGGATCGCGTCCAGGTCCGTGCCGCCCATCGGCCCGACGCCGTGCCACCTGGTTAGCACGACATCGTCTGGGGCGGGACCGAATTCGGGCAGCAGTGTCGCGCCCGGGCTGCCCGGACTGATGTCGACTTCGGTCGTGCCCATCGCGAAGATCTTGGCGTTGTGGTTGGATCCGAGCCCGTCGGGCCGACGCTGCGCCAGGCAGTGCACCACGTGCACACCCACGTCGCGCGCCACCGGTAGCAGCCGTTGGATGTTCGGCAACGCTTCGCGGCGGGCCTCGTTGGCGAGGACGGCCAGGCCCGCGTTGGGTCCGACGACCGCGCCCTGGAGCTCCTGGGTGACGATCGCGGTGTGGCCGGGTGCCGTGAGCGCGGCGAGATCGACGCTCATACCGACGCGGGCACCTCATAGAACTGCGAGGCCCATTTGCGCATGGCCATATAGGGTTTGGCGTCCACCCTGGACAGCGCGGGGTGCTCGACGTACTCCTGGTAGCGCCAGATGTCCAGGTCCTCCCACACCGTTCCGAGGAACTGGCGCTCTACCTGCTCGCGCACCGAGTCGGGCGGAACCTCGGAGGTTTCGCCGGGGAGACGCGGCCACCAGATCGAATAGAACATGTCGGAGTACCGTTCTTCGACCGGCGTGCAGGCGAAGATCAGCCGGTGGTTCGACGATCCCTCGAACGCACTGATCGCGAAACCGAGCCCGGAGAAGTGGCTGTGGATGTACAGCACCATCTTGTCGGGATCGTCGCTGCGGGCACCGTGCACGTAGTGGAAGTGTGCGCTGTCCGGACCGTTCTCGGCGACGATCTGCGGGTGCACCGGTTCGTGCTCGGTGCGGCGCGAAAACTCCGGGTACGGACGGTAATACGCATCCGGTTCGGTCGGGAAGCAGTGTCCCGACAGCACGTGGAGTTCGCCCGACTCGTCGCGGTAGGCGACCAGGTCCTCGCCGAAGTACCGCAGCGGGCGCACCTCACTGGAGGGAAACTCGGCCGACCAGCCGACCATGAACCAACCGGTGACCTTCCAGGTGAACGGGACCTTCACGAGCGGAGCCTCCCGAGTAGATGGATACTAAATCCATTACAGTATAGTTTTCCGCAGACGGCAAGATCCGAGGCCGCAGCGGTGGCGAGGACTAACTTGCCGGCATGCCTTCGCCGTATGTGACGACATCGCCCGATCCGCCGCCATGGCGTTACAGCCGACGCAAAACAGGCTGTCAGTCAGTCAATTCGAGTTCGCGGCGGCGCTGAACATGCGAGCCTCCCCCGTAGGCGAAACCCGCCCCAACCGCCAATCGGCACTTGATTTTCGCTAAACCTACGGTAGCGTAGGTTACGCAGCCGTAGGTAAGGGACTGAAAGCCGGGAGAGTCTCGATGACGACAACCCAAGAGGCGGTACTCACAGAGCTGGAACCAGTGGTCGAGGCCAACCTGAACCGACACCTTGTGACGGCGAAGCCCTGGAATCCGCACGACTACATTCCGTGGAGCCGTGGGCGTGACTTCGCTTTCTTGGGTGGTCAGGACTGGACTCCAGAGGATTCCCACCTCGACGAGGTGTCCAAAGCGGCGATGATCGTGAACCTTCTGACCGAGGACAACCTGCCGTCCTACCATCGCGAAATCGCTCTGCGTTTCGGGCCTGATGGTGCCTGGGGACAGTGGATCGGTCAGTGGACGGCCGAAGAGGGGCGTCACAGCATTGCGATACGCGATTATCTAGTCGTCACCCGCGGCGTCGATCCCGTAGCCCTTGAGCAGGGTCGCATGGTGCACATGGCGGCCGGCTACGACTCGGGCGACAAATCGATGTTGGAGGCATTGGCTTACGTGTCTTTTCAGGAACTGGCGACTCGGATCAGCCACCGCAACACCGGGCGAGCATCTGGATGTCCTGTCGCCGAACAACTCCTTACCCGAGTAGCGACCGACGAGAACCTGCACATGGTCTTCTATCGGAACCTGGTGGACGCTGCGCTTGATATCGCGCCGAACGCAACAATGCAGGCGATCGCTCGCGAAGTGATCAACTTCCAGATGCCCGGAAGTACCATGCCTGGATTCGCGGAAAATGCTCTGACGATCGCTAAGGCCGGCATCTACGACCTGCGTTCGCATTTGGATGATGTCGTGCGTCCGGTGTTGCGGTTCTGGAGGGTGTTCGAGCGTGACGACTTCGACCGTGAAGGAGCTCGCGCGCGAGACGATCTGACGGCGTTTCTCGATCTGGTCGACGCCAAGGCCTCTCACTATGAGCAACGTCGCCAAGAACGACTGGCCGGCGTAGGCGCGCCTTCCGGTCGCTGACTGCTGACCTCGCTGCGCGCCTCGTTGAAATCACCCCACGGCTCGGCCCTTATACTGTAATAGTTACAGTATCTGTCGTAGCAGGGAACGTGAGGTGCTACCTGTGACCATGCCCAGTTCTGCCGGCTTCGACGCGATCGTTATCGGTGCCGGGTTCTCCGGCCTCTACGCACTGCATCGGCTGCGCGAGCTCGGGATACGCGCCGTCATTCTGGAACAGGCCGACAACGTCGGTGGGACATGGTTGTTCAACCGGTACCCGGGTGCGCGGTGCGACATCGAGAGCATCGAGTACTCCTACAGCTTCTCCGACGAGATCCAGCAGGAGTGGGTGTGGACGGAGACGATGCCCGCCCAGCCCGAGATCGAGGCCTATATCAACTTCGTTGCCGACCGGCTGGACCTGCGCCGCGACATTAGATTCAACACCAAGGCCGTCGCGATGACGTTCGACGAGGCTGCCGCCGCTTGGGACGTCGAGACGGCGGCCGGGGAATCGTTCACCGCCCCGTTTGTGATCGCCGCCTCCGGCATCCTGTCGGCGCCGCTCGAACCGGACATCGCGGGGATGGACACCTTCGCGGGCATCTCGCTGTTCACCAGCCGCTGGCCCAGGGAGGGCGTCGACCTCACCGGTAAGCGAGTCGGGGTCATCGGCACCGGCTCGACCGGCGTGCAAGTGATTCCGGTTGTGGCCGAACAAGTTCGCCACCTCACGGTGTTCCAGCGCTCGCCGGCCTACACCCTGCCGTGGCGGGTGCGGGCATTCGAGCCCGGGGAGCTCGACGAGATGAAGTCCAACTACGACCAGATCCGCGCCGCGCAGCGGCAACACCCGGTGGGCGCCGCGCGACTGAGTGCCTTCTCCGTGATGCTCGAGATGATCAAGAGCCCGCCGCTCAAGTCGGCCTCGCGTGCGGAGCAATTGCGCGCCATCGAGGAGAAGGGCGTTATCGGAGCCCTGAACTGGGGTGACGTCTTCTTTGACATCGAGGCCAACCAGATGGCGGCCGAACTCTACGGCGAGGCCGTCGCCCGGATCGTCGACGACGCCGAGACCGCCGCGGCGCTGACGCCGAGCCATCCCTTCGGGTGCAAGCGCCCGATCATCGACCAGGGCTACTACGAGACCTTCAACCGCGACAACGTGACGTTGGTCGACCTGCGCAAGGACCCGATTTCTGGGGTGAGGGCGTGGGGCATTCGAACCGAGCACGGGTCCTACCCGCTAGACGTGATCATCTACGCCACCGGCTTTGACGCCATGACGGGCGCGCTCACCCGCATTGACATTCGGGGTCGAAACGCCATGTCGCTGCGGGACTTCTGGACCACCGAGGGCCCGTTCTGCTATCTCGGGCTGGCGGTGGCCGGGTTCCCCAACCTCTTCATCGTTCAGGCGCCCGGAAGCACCTCGGTAGCAACGAACTTCGTCGCCGCCCTCGAGCAGCAGGTGGAGTGGATCACCGACTGCATCTCGTACCTCCGTAGACATGACTCCCGCACCATCGAGGCACTGCCAGACGCGCAGCGCGAATGGATGGAGCACACCACATCGCTGGTCGCGTCGACCGTGCTGATGCACCCGAGTTGCAACTCCTGGTACAACGGCGGCAATGTCCCCGGCAAGAAACGGATGTATATGGGCTATACCGCTGGGCTTCCGGAATATCGCCGGCGGTGCGATGAGATCGCCGACGCCGGATACCCGGGGTTCAAGCTCGCGTATTGAGAACATCCGAACACCTGTGGCGGATCGGCCGGGATTTCGCGGGCGTGTTGCCGCGAGCTCAAGGGGCACTCGCCCAGTCCGGAGACTGGAAGCCATTGTCCCCGCGTGGTATTCGGCTCTTGGGTGAGGTGTTTGGCGACGAGTTGGCCCTGACGGGCATGACGCTGACCGCTCCACCGCCGAGGCTGGAGCGATCGGTGGCGTCCTGCGCGGCAGCGGCCGAGGAATTGTCGGAGCTTCGTGTCGCAGGCGCCCATGCCGAACCAGAACCCCTGCGGGTGAAAGGTGGGCCAACCGCTCGATCTGCTGTTCTCACGCGCTCGGCGCATTCAGAACGAGCTGGGTTTCAATATCGCCTTGCCGGTTCAGCCCGGCCACGGTATCCGTCGCACCGCGTGGCCGCCCTATCCGAACATGGACCCGCTGAACAACGTCGCAGGAATGATGCGTGCCATCTCGGAAGTCCGGGCCGTTGTGCGCTGGCTGAAACCTCAGTCCACCACTATTGCGGTATCCGGGGTATCGATGGGCAGTCCGGTGGCAGCAATGGTGTCGCATCTGGAAAACGTGGACGCGGTGGCGGTGTACACGCCGATCCTCGGGCTCAACGCAATGATCGCTCAGCACGTCGGACGATGGGGACCGTCGGTGCGGGACACCAAGGATCTTCTGCAATCCGAGATTGTGGCGACGCTGAACTCGGTGGTCGATCACGTGGTGGTCGAGCCGTGGCCGCCGCCGCATCGTCGGCTCATCGTCGGCGCCTGGCACGACCGAATGGCGATGCGCGAGCCCGCCCTTACGCTCCATGAGCGATGGGGCGGGCAACTGTACTGGCACGACGGAAGCCACGCGGGACACCTGTTCTCCCGACGTGTGCAGGCGACCTCGGAGCGATTCCTCGCCGCGGTGTCGAAGTGATGTCAGGGCGTTATCACCGTGCGGCTGACCGGCTCGGCGACCGCCTGCCTGCTGTACACGCCGCGCTGCAAGGCGCCCAATAGCGCGTTGCGGGTCTCCTCGGGATGAATCAGATCGTCGAAGCCGAGGTGACCCGCCGATCGAAAAGACGCCTGGACCTCCGCCTTTCGAAGTTTCGCTTCGGCGTCTTCGTCGGCGTGCGAGGCCCGGCTCAGGGCGGCCGCACTCATTGCTCCCATCGTCGCGCCCGGGTACGCGAACGTTGCGCCCTGGTTGTCGAACCCCAGCAGGGACATGACCATGGAGCCGAAGCCGTACGCCTTTCGCAGCGTCACGTGCAGCTTCAGCGTCGTCGCCGCGGTCTGAGCGGCGAACATGCGTGCGCCGCTGCGCAGCACACCGGTCTTCTCGGAGCGACTGCCGGGCAGCATCCCCGGGTTGTCGGCCAGGAAAACGATTGGCAGATGGAAGGAGTCTGCCACCGTGATGAAGTGAGCCGCCTTGTCGGCGGCGGCGGCGTCGATCGACCCGGCCAGCACCTTCGGTTGATTGGCGACAACGGCGACGGGGTGTCCGCCGAGATGGGCGAGGCCGCAGATGATTGCCGGCCCGAACTTCGGCTGTACCTCGAACCAGTCGGGCCGGTCGAACACCACATCGAGCACCGCGCGCATGTCGTAGACGCGCCGGTTGTCGCGGGAAACGATGTCGAGCAGTTCGGGTGTCAGCCGCGGTTCGCTGTTCTCGTCGGGATCCCGTGACGTCGGATAGGACCACGCGCTGAGCGGAAAGTACGACAGGTAGCGGCGGACGTCGTCCAGGACGGCTGCGTCGTCGTCGGCCAGGTTGTGGATGACGCCGCTTGCGAGGGCGACGTTCGGTCCGCCGAGATCCTCCTTCGAAATCTCTTCGCCCGTGGACTCTTTCACGACGGGCGGACCCGCGGTGAATATCGCGCCCTGACGGCTCATGATGGTCCAGTCGCATACCGGCGCGACCAGAGCGCCGTGCCCGGCGGACGGACCGAGAACCGCCGAGATCGTCGGCACCCGGCCCGAGCATTGCGCCTGAGCCAGCAGATCGGTGGGTGAGCGCCCGTAATGCTCGCCGGAGGGCCGAAAGCCGGCCCCTTCCAGCAGCATCACCAGCGGGATTCTGTCGCGCAGCGCCAACTCGGCCAGTCGGTAGCGCTTCGAGTTGCCGCCCGGCCCGATGCTGCCGGCCAGGGTGGTGAAGTCCTCCGCGCCCACCATCACCGGTGACCCGTCGATCAGCCCGGAGCCGGCGACGATCCCGTCGGCCGCGATATCGCCGCCGACAAGCGTGCCGAATTCGCGGAACGAACCAGGGTCGAGAAGGTGCTCGAGCCGGGCGCGGGCGTCCAGCTTGCCCGTGCCGTGGTGCTTGGCGAGCCGCTCCGGCCCGCCCATCGCCCGGGAGCGCCGACGCCGAAGATCGAGGTCTTCGAGCGTCTCCTTCCAATCCTGCTCGTTCGTCATTCGCTTCCTAACGTCGAAAGCCGATCGTCGCACCACGATGTTCACGTTGACCATACTGAATTGCTTACTGTAGCGTCCTCACGTATGGGTGACCGCGGCGGCCTCAAGGTCGACGGGGCCGTCTCCAGCCAGCTCGCCAACGTGGCGAAGTCGGCGCGCACGCTGGAACGACGGGGATACGACTGCTGCTGGACAGCCGAGATCAACCACGACCCCTTCCTGCCGCTGGTGCTGGCCGCCGAACACACAACGACCATCGAGCTCGGGACGAGCATCGCCGTGGCGTTCGCGCGGAATCCGATGACCGTCGCCAACGTCGGGTGGGATCTGCAGGAGTATTCGCAGGGCCGCTTCATCCTGGGTCTGGGCTCGCAGATCAAGCCGCACATCGAGAAGCGGTTCAGCATGCCGTGGAGCCGGCCGGTGCCGCGGATGCGCGAGTTCGTGCTGGCGCTGCGCGAGATCTGGTCGTGTTGGCGGGCCGGCACGAAGCTACGTTTCGAGGGCGACTTCTACACCCACAAGATCATGACGCCGATGTTCACCCCCGACCCGCAGCCGTACGCCTTCCCGAAGGTCTTCGTCGCCGCGGTCGGCGACGCGATGACCGAGATGTGCGGCGAGGTCGCCGACGGCATGCTCGCACACGCCTTTACGACGAAGCGCTACTTCGAAGAGGTGACGACGCCGGCGTTGCTTCGGGGTATGGACCGCTCGGGTCGCAAGCGAAGCGAGTTCCAGCTGTCCGCTCCGATCTTCGTGGTGACGGGCGACAACGAGGATCAGCTGGCTGCCAGCGCCGCCGGCACGCGCAAGCAGATCGCGTTCTACGGTTCAACTCCCGCGTACCGCAAGGTTCTCGACCTGCACGGCTGGGGGGAGTTGCATGACGAGCTGCACCGTCTGAGCCTGCAGGGGGAGTGGGACGCCATGGGCAACCTGATCGACGACGAGGTCCTCGACGCGTTCGCGGTCGTCGCGCCTCTAGACGAGGTGGCGAGCAAGATCCGTGATCGCTGCGCCGGCTTGATTGATCGTGTGCTGGTGGGCTTTCCGTCCTCGGTGAGCGAGGACACCGTCAGCGCCGTGCTGCAGGAACTGCGCCGGCCAAATGCATCTGTGAGGAGCGGCCCATGAGCACACGGATTATGGATGAGGCAGCCAAGGTGTTCGCAGATCCCCAGGCGTACGCCGACGAGGCGAAACTTCATGCCGCGTTCGCTCATCTACGAGCCAACGCCCCGGTCGCGTGGGTGGATGTTCCGGACTATCGGCCGTTCTGGGCGATCACCAAGCACGCTGACATCATGGATATCGAGCGTGCCAACACATTGTTCACCAACTCGCCGCGCCCGGTACTGGTGACCGTGGAGGGTGATGAGCAACAGGCCGCCATCGGTGTCAGCACCCTGATCCACATGGATGATCCCGAGCATCGCGCGGTGCGGGCCATCGGGGCTGACTGGTTCCGCCCGAAAGCCATGCGGGCGCTCAAGATCCGCATCGATGAGCTCGCGAATCGGTATGTCGACCACATGGTGGCGGTCGGCCCGGAATGTGACTTCGTGCAAGAAGTCGCGGTGAATTATCCGCTGTACGTGATCATGTCGATGCTCGGCCTGCCCGAATCCGACTTCCCTCGAATGCTGAAATACACCCAGGAACTGTTCGGCAGTGACGATTCGGAGTTTCAGCGCGGCACCTCGAAAGAGGAACAGATGAGCGTGCTTCTCGAGATGTTCGAGTACTTCAACACGCTGACGGCATCGCGGCGTGCGAACCCGACCGAAGATCTGGCATCGGCCATCGCCAATGCCAAGATCGACGGCGAGCCACTGTCCGACATCGACACGGTGTCGTACTACCTCATCATCGCCACAGCCGGTCATGACACCACCAGCGCCGTGATCTCCGGTGGTCTGCAGGCGCTGATCGAGAACCCGGACCAACGAGAACGGTTGCGCGCCGACTTGGATCTGATGCCGTTGGCCACCGAGGAGATGATCCGCTGGGTCACTCCGGTCAAGGAGTTCATGCGCACCGCGCGCGAAGACACCACGGTTCGCGGTGTCCGGATCGCCGCGGGGGAGGCGGTGCTGCTGTCGTATGCATCGGCCAATCGCGACGAAGACGTCTTCGACGATCCGTTTCGGTTCGATGTCGGCCGTGAAACCAACAAGCACAACGCGTTTGGCTATGGCGTGCACTTCTGCCTCGGCGCGGCGTTGGCGCGGATGGAGGTCACCAGCTTCTTCACCGAGCTGCTGCCGCGACTGGAATCGATCGAGCTGAGCGGCGATCCTCAGCACATCGCGACCATCTTCGTCGGCGGGCTCAAACACCTGCCGGTCCGTTACGCGGTGAAGCCTTAGTCGCCCGAGTTCCTCGCACCGGTTCGCATCGTCGACGACGACAATGCAGCCGGACTACAGTGTGACGCGGCACACACCCACACCGCCGAACGGAGGCTCCAGCGAATGATCAGGACTGCGATGTACGGCCTCAATAGGCGGAGGTTTCTACAAACGTCGGGGCTGGTGCTCGCCGGTACGGCCGTTGCGTCGTGCGGAGAGGAACCGCACGAGGCTCCGACGGCGCCCGCAACCGGGGAACCGAGCACGCAGTTCATCCCACCCGCATCGCCGCTTTCCGGCAACCTGAGCATTCTGATGTGGAGCCACTTCGTCCCGGCCCACGACACATGGTTCGATCCGTGGGCCAAGGAGTGGGGCAGCAAGGTCGGCGTGAACGTCACCGTCGACCACATCAACTACGCCGAACTCGTCCCACGCACCAATGCCGAGATCCAGGCCGGGCAGGGGCACGATCTGATCCTGCACATCGCTCCGGTGCCGCAGTTCGAGCGCAGCTGCCTGGACCTCGCCGACGTGGTCGATGAGGCCGGCAGGCGGCACGGCGAGCAACTCGACCTGTGCCGCAAGTCCAGCTACAACCCGACCACGAACAAATGGTTTGCGTACACACCCGCGTGGGTTCCCGACCCCGGCGACTACCGCGGCAGCATGTGGGAACCGGTCGGTCTGCCGAACGGGCCGTCCACCTACGAAGAGCTGCTCGCCGGCGGAACGGAGATCAAGAACCTCCAGGGCGTCCCAGTCGGGATCGGCATGTCCCAGGAGATCGACTCCAACATGGCCGGCCGTGCGCTGCTGTGGTCCTTCGGCGCCTCGATCCAGGACGCGAACGAGAACGTCGTGATCAACTCGCCAGATGCCGTTAACGCAGTGGCGTACATGACCGACCTCTACCAGCGGGCCATGACGCCGGAGGTGTTCGCCTGGGACGCCGCATCCAACAACCAGGGATTGGTCGCCGGCGAGCTGTCCTACATCCTCAATTCCATCTCGGCCTGGCGCACCTCGCAGGAGAGCAACCCCGTCATCGCCAATGACACGTTCTTCACCCCGGCGCTGCGCGGACCGCGCGACGCCCGGGTCGCCAGCCACGTCATGTACAACTGGATCATTCCCGACCACGCGGCGAATCCGGACGCGGCCAAGGAGTTCCTGCTCTACTACACCGACAACAGCGCGCAGGTCACCTGGAACTCCAAGCTGTACGACTTCCCCGCCTTCCCGGACTCGGTGCCCAACCTCGACGCGTGGCTGGACAACGATCCCTACGGCGCCGAGCCCGCCAACAAGCTCTCCATGCTGAAGAATGCGACGGACTGGAGCACCAACGTCGGATATCCGGGGCCGGCCAGCACCGCAGAGGGAGAGGTCTACGCGACCTTCATCATCCCGAACATGTTCGCGAAAGCCGCGCGCGGCGAAATGAACCCGCAGCAGGCCGTTGCCGACGCCGAAGCACAGATCAGGCCGATCTTCGACAAGTGGCGCAACGAGGGACTGATCGGTGGCGGCTGAGAATCACCCATGGCAATCGTCGAGGTCCGAGGTCTACGCAAGGTGTTCGACGATGGCCAGGCGCCCGCGCTAGACGGCATCGATCTGGCCACCAATGAAGGTGAATACCTAGTCTTGCTCGGCCCGTCGGGATGCGGCAAGACCACCTTGTTGCGCACCATAGCGGGGCTCGAGCAGCCGACGTCTGGCGATGTGCTGATCGACGGCCACGTCGTGACCGGTCTGCCGCCGCGCGCACGAAAGATCGCCATGGTGTTCCAGAGCTACGCGCTCTACCCGCACAAGACCGTGCAGGCAAACATCGTCTTTCCGCTGCGTGCGATCGGCATGGACAAGGCCGCGCGGGAGGAGCGAGCGCGCTGGGCCGCAGATCTGCTCGCCATCCCACATTTGTTGTCCCGCAGGCCCCGCCAGCTGTCCGGTGGCGAACGCCAGCGGGTGGCGTTGGCGCGTGCGCTGGTTCGCGAACCCACGGTCTTTCTACTCGATGAGCCGTTGTCCAACCTCGACGCCAAGCTACGCGCCAGCGCTCGCGACGACCTGAAACGCTTTCAGCAGGAGATCGGTACCACGACGATCTACGTGACGCACGACCAGGTCGAAGCGATGGGCCTCGGCGATCGCATCGCTGTCATGTCTGCCGGCCAGGTCCGCCAGATCGGCAAGCCGAGCGAGGTCTACGACGATCCAGCCGACACCTTCGTCGCGACGTTCATCGGCGCACCGCCGATGAACTTGGTGCCGCGGGGGAATGTCCTCCTGGGGTTTCGGCCCGAGCACCTGCTGCCGGTGGAGAACTTCTCGGATCCCGACCGCGCCGAGTTCACGCTCCAGGTCGAGCGTATGGAGTACCTGTCGGGAGATCGGCACATTTACGGCACGGTGTCGGTCGGCGACGAATCGTCGCGGGTCATCGCGCGGCTGCCCGCCACCGTCCCCACCCAGATTGCGGTCGGCGAAACCCACGCATTCGCTGTACCGGCACAGCGAATGCGGTTCTTCGACGCGGAATCGGGGCTGCGCACCGAGCCGATCCGGTTGGGACACTAGCGATGTCGGACATCAAGCTCGCCGACCGGGATGGGCTGCTGACGTGGATCTTCCTGCTGCCCGCGGTGATTTTCATCGTGGCCCTGGTCGGGATCCCGTTCCTGATGGCGATCGCCTTCAGCTTCTCCGACGTGACCGCCGGCGACCCCAGCATCGACTGGGTCGGCCTGCGCAACTTCCGGGCGATCTTCGACGATCCGGTGTTCTGGCAGTCGATGCGCAATACGCTGGTCTTCACCGCGATCTCGATGACGTTGATCGTCGTGTTCGGAAAGATCCTGGCGAACATCCTGATCGCCGACTTCCGGGGCAAGTGGGTGGTCCGATTTCTCGTACTGCTGCCCTGGACGACGCCGGTGGCGCTGTCCACGTTGTCGTGGAAGTGGTTGCTGGACTCGGTGTTCTCGCCGATCGACTGGGTGCTCCGGCAGTTGGGACTCATCGATGCCAATGTGTACTGGCTGGGCCAGCCGACGCTGGCGATGGCGTCGGTCATCGCCGTGCACGTCTGGCGACTGGTTCCGTTGGCCGCGGTGATTACGATGGCCGGCCTGCTGGCGATCCCCAGGGAGATCAGTGAGCAGGCCGAGGTGGACGGGGCCGGGTACTGGCGGCGGATGTTCGAGATCACCATCCCGCTGGCCGCGCCGGTGATCGCGATCGCAGGGCTGTTCGGCGCGATCTTCACGTTTACCGACATGGCGGTGGTCTACGTGCTCACTGCGGGTGGACCGAACAACGCCACGCAGGTGCTGACCAGTTGGGCGTTCTACCGCGGCATCGCCGGCAGCGACATCGGGCAGGGCGCGGCGATCGCGCTGTTCCTGTTTCCGCTGCTGCTCGCCGCCGCGATCGGCATCCTGCGGGTGGTACGACGACTGGAGGTGTCGTGAGCGGAACTGCCACACTGCACGTCACAGATACCGACCGCAAACGGTTCGCCCGCCAAGCGGCGGCGCGGCGAGTCTCGTTGTATTTCACCGCAATTCTATTCGCGCTGATCGGTGCCGGACCCTTCGTCTGGTCGGTGATCACCGTGTTCAAACACGACCAGGACCTGTACCGGCCCGACAATAATCCGTTCGTCTACAACGTGCGCCCGACGATCGACCACCTGCGCATGCTGCTCGCCGAAACCCCGTTTCCGACGTTCGCCTGGAACACGCTGTGGGTGGGCGCCGTGGTCGTGGCGATCACCCTCGCGTTGAGCCTGCCCGCGGCGTACAGCCTGGCGCGCCTGGCCGGTCCGTGGTCGAGCTGGATGGGCATCGCGATCTTCTTCGTCTATTTGATTCCCGCCAGCCTGCTGTTCCTATCGATGTCGCGGGTGGTCGTGGCGCTCGGGCTTCAGGACTCGACCTGGTCGCTGGTGCTGGTCTACCCGACGATCACGGTGCCGGTGTCGGTATGGCTGCTGATCGGCTTCCTGAAGTCGATCCCACCCGACATCGAGGAGCAGGCGATGATCGACGGCTACAGCCGGGTCGGGGCACTCGTCCGGGTCGTCGTGCCGCTGCTATTTCCCGGCATAGTTGCGGTGATCGTGTTCGCCTTCACGCTCACCGCAAGTGAGTTCATCTACGCGCTCGCCTTCATCTCGCCGAGCGACGAGAAGGTCATCTCGACCGGCATACCAACCGAACTCGTCCGTGGCGACGTGTTGTTCTGGCAGTCATTGCAGGCGGCCACTGTGCTGGTCGCGGTGCCGATCGCGCTGGTATTCAACCTTTTCCTGGACCGGTTCATCGCCGGTTTCACCCAGGGCGCCGTCAAGGGTTGATGGTTATCCGCCGCGCTCGTAGAGCGCCCGCACCATGTCGATGGTGTCGGCTTCGGCGGGGCTCTTGTCGTCCCGGTAGCGCAGCACCCGCGCGAAGCGCAGCGCCATGCCGCCGGGATAGCGCGACGAGGTCTGCACGCCGTCGAACGCGATCTCGACAACCTGCTCGGGCCGCAGCTTAACGACCCACTCATCGGTCGGCCCGTCCGCCAGTTCGGTGAATCGAGCGGTTTGCCACTGAAGCATCGCGTCCGTCATCCCCTTGAAAGTCTTTCCGAGCATGACGAATTCGCCGGTCGCGGGGTCGCGTGCGCCGAGGTGAATGTTGGACAGCTTGCCGGTGCGCCGGCCCGACCCCCACTCGACGGCCAGCACGACGAGGTCGAGGGTATGCACCGGCTTCACCTTCAACCAGCCGGCGCCACGTCGGCCCGCCTCGTATGGCGCCGTCGGCGACTTCGCCATCACGCCCTCGTGCCCGGCGGCCAGCGTCACCTCCAAGAACCGCTGCGCCGCCTCGGCGTCCGATGTGACCAGCCGGTCGACCCGCTGAATTGCCGGAACGATCGCGTCCAGGGCCGACAGCCGGTTCGCGGTGGGTTCGTCGAGCAGATCGGCGCCGTCGAGATGCAGGATGTCGAAGAAGAACACCGAAAGGGGCTGTGCGGCACCGGCGGCCGCTCGCCCGAAGCGCGACGCGGTGACCTGGAACCGGTGCGGGCGTCCGTCGGCACGTAGCGCGATCGCCTCGCCGTCGGCGATGAGATCGGTGACCGGAAGCGCGAGTGTCGCCTCGACCACCTCGGGCAAGCGCCCGGTGACGTCGTCGAGGCTGCGGGTGTAGATCGACACGTCGTCGCCCGTGCGGTGGATCTGTACCCGGGCACCGTCCAGCTTGGCCTCGAAAACGCCTTCACCGCCAAGGCGTTCGAGTGCTTCGCCGACGCCGGGCGCGGTTTGGGCCAGCATCGGTCCGACCGGCCGTCCCACCCGGAGCGTGAAGTCCGCGAGCGCCGATTCTCCGCCGGTCAGTGCCGCAGCCGCGACGGCGGGCAGGTCGCCGCCGAGCATCGCCGCGCGCCGCACCGTCGTGGCGGGCACCCCGGCGGCCCTGGCGACCGCGTCTGCCATCACCCCCGCCAGGGCGCCCTGCCGCAGTTCGCCGCCCAGCAGCCGGCGCAGAAAGGTCTGCTCGGCCTCGGTCGCCGCGGCGAACAGCTCCGCGACCAGTCCCGCCCGCCGGGCCTGTGAGCCCTTGCCCGCGACCATGCCGATCTCGGTGAACGCGGCGTCGACGGCCGCGACGGTGAGCGTCGGCTGCGGTGCGGGCGCCGGCAGCGAGCGCAACGCGGCCCACCCCACGCCGATCTGCCGCTGCGGCAACTCACCGGAAAGCCATGACACGACAACGGCGACCAGCCTCTCGTCGCCCCGTTCACCGGCCCGCGCGAGCAGTTCGGCGATCCGGGCGATCTTGGCCAGCCGCGCCGACGCGGCGCCGACCTCGGTCGATGCCCTCGCGATGTCGATCAGCAGCACGCTTCAACCGTTGCACGGAGGTCAGACATCGCGCCTAGACTGAATGCCCATGACGCACCCATTGCGAAGGCTTGTGACTGCGGCGCTGTTCGTGGCGGCACTGGCCGCTGCCCCGATGGCGGCCATCACGGTCACCTCACCGGCCGCCAGCTCGGCGTGCCCGCCCGGGGAGGTCGGCGTCACCAACGGTTGCGCCCCGTTCTGCCTGCCCGGCAAGTTTCTGAATACCCAGACCGGGTTGTGCACCCCGATTCCCCCGGCGCCTCCGCCGCAGTCCTAACCCCATCACTGCACGGCGAACGAAACCGTGTGCCAGCCGGTGGCGCCGTCGGGAACCGGGTCGGCCTGCTCGGATGTCTGAACTTCCCCGGTGTTGTCGGTCGCGCGCACCGTGATCGTGTGCGCGCCCGGGCTTTCGGCCCGCCACGGGAAGCTCCACAGCCGCCAGGTGTCGTTGGAATAGCTCGCACCCAGCTGTGCCGGCTGCCAGTCGCCGTCATCGATACGCACCTCGACGGCGCGCACGCCGCGGTTCTGCGCCCAGGCGACACCGCCGAACGTCACCGGCCCACGGGCGACGTTCTGGCCGCTGCGCGGCACGTCGATGCGCGATTCGGTCTTGATCGGCCCGCGTGCTGACCAGCCCAGCCGTGTCCAATACGCCTGTGCCCGGTCGAAACGCGTCACTTCGAGGTCGACGACCCACTTGGTGGCCGACACGTAGCCGTACAGGCCGGGCACGACCAGCCGCGCGGGGTAGCCGTGTTGGGTGGGCAGCGGCTCGCCGTTCATTCCGATGGCCAGCAGCGCGTCGCGACCGTCGGTGAGCGCGTCGACGGGAGTGCCGACCGTAAACCCGTCGATCGACGTGGACAACACCATATCGGCGTCACGATGAATACCCGCGCCCGCCAACACATCCCGTACCCGGTAGCCCGTCCAGCTGGCGTTCCCAATGAGATCTCCGCCGACGGGGTTGGACACGCAGGTCAGGGTCACGACCTTCTCCACGACGTCGAACCGCTCCAGATCCTCGAAGCGGTAGGTTATCTCGCGGTCCACCATGCCGTGAATATTCAGCTGCCAATCGGTGCGGCTCAGCTGTGGGACGCTCAACGCGGTGTCGATCCGGTAGAAGTCGGTATTGCTGGTGATGAATGATGGCAGCGCAACACCTTTGGGCTGCACCGTCGGCGGCACCGGCGTCGCGCCGACGTCCACCGCCGGCAACGCGAACGCCTCGCGGTCACCGGCCACCGACGTCATCAGGCGGGACAGCACGACGCCGGCCACGCCGGTGAGCGCGCCGGCGCCGAGGAATCCCAACGTCACCAAGGACAACCGCCGGCCGCGGTCGACAGTGTCGGGCTCATCCTGTTCGTCGGTGAATCGTACAAAAATGAGCAGGCGCAGCACCGCAACTCCGCATGCGGTACCCACCACTGTCGGCACGATGTCGGCGGTTGTCGCACCGGCGCGCGACAGCACCGCCACGCAACCGGCGATCCCGGCCGCGACGATCGCGGCGCTGCCCACCGGGACACGGCGCGTCTCCCATGTCGCGGTGAGTGCGGCGATCACCGCGATCACCACCAGCACCAGAACCGACAGCACCAATTTGTCGGCCATGCCGAACGTCTGGATCGCCCACTCCTTGACCGGCCCGGGAGTCAGGTCGATGACGGCCGACCCGACGGCGGTACGGGCGTCGGCCCCGGGACCGACGAAAGCGGCCAGCAGCTGGGTCACGCCGAGCGCCACCGCGGCAGCGGCAATACCGGCCAGTGGCCTACCGCGTGCGGTCATGTCGCCAAGGTACTCGTCTGAGACGGCCCGAAAGGCTTACCGAATGCGCAATGAGATATGTTGCTTGACGGTTCGACCACAGTGTTGAGAGGGAGCTAGATGGAGATCGCGGGGAAGAAGGCCGTCATCGTCGGCGGGGCGTCGGGCTTCGGGAAGGCGACCGCCGAAGCGCTGACCAAGCGGGGTGCGAGTGTCGCGGTGCTGGACCGGCCGAACAGCGACGGGCAGAAGGTGGCCGACGAAATCGGCGGTGCGTTTCATCCCGTCGACGTCATGGACTTCGCCGGCACCGAGCAGGTGCTTGCGCAGGCGGTGGACGGGCTCGGCGGACTGCACATCGCGGTCACCACAGCGGGTGGCGGCTCGGCCATGCGCACCATGACCAAGAACGGACCACACGACCTCGACATCTTCCGTCAGGTGCAGGACCTCAACACCGTCGGCACCTTCAACATCAGTCGGCTGGCGGCGGCGCACATGAGCAAGAACGAGCCGGTGGATGACGAGGGCGAGGAGCGCGGCGTCATCATCAACACGTCATCGATCGCGGCGTTCGAAGGACAGATCGGCCAGGTCGCCTACACGGCGTCCAAGGCCGCCATCGCGGGGATGTCCCTGACGATGGCCCGCGACCTCGGCAGCCTCGGAATCCGGGTGCTGGCCATTGCCCCGAGCCTGTTCGCGACGGGGCTGACCGCCGGCATCCCGGAGGACATGGCCGCCAACCTGACCAAGGACGCCGCGTTCCCGCGTCGCCTCGGCCGGCCGGAGGAGTACGCCAAGCTGGCGCTCGCGATCGTGGAGAACCCGATGCTCAACGGTCAGTGCATCCGGCTGGATGCCGGCCAGCGGTTCGCGCCTAAGTAGGCACCGCGGCGTCACGCTGTCGACGTCAGCCGGGGTGGAGCGCGTCGCCGACATGTTCGTCGACGCGAGTGTCCAGCGAGACGTCCTTGGTCTCACGCATGACCAGCAGTGCCACGAAACTCAGTGTCGCAGCGATGAATAGATACAGACCCACCCAGGCGACCCTGTAAGTGGTGGAAAGCCACGTAGCAATGAACGGTGCGACAGCGGCACCGAGGATGCTCGCAGAGTTGTAGGCGATTCCGGACCCTGTGTAGCGCACATTCGTCGGGAAGAGTTCCGGCAACACCGCGCTCATCGGGCCGAATGTCAAGCCCATGATTGTCATTCCAATGGCCAAGAAGCCGAGCACCGTGGCAGTGGACGCCCGGTCGGGTTCCAGCATCGGTCCGAATGCGGCACCGTAGGCCATGATCACCGCGGTGATCACCAGCAGCGTTCGTCGGCGGCCGAACCGGTCGGCCAGAATGCCGGCCACGGGTATCGTCGCCGCGAAGAACAAAATCGTTATCAGCTGCAATTGCAGGAAGTCGACGTAGCGGAAGCCCAGGCCCGTACCGTTCGGCGGGCGCTTGCCGGTGCCATAACTCAGCGCCCATGTCGTCACGATGTAGAAGAGTGTGTAGGTCGCAAGCATCACGAATGCGCCGGTGATCAGCTGACGCCAATTCGTCCGGAACACTTCTGCCAGCGGTGCGCGGACGCGTTCTCCGCGCTCCAGCGCTCGAACGAACACCGGCGTTTCGGTCAGCCGCAGCCGTACATACAGTCCGATCGCCACCATGACTACGCTCAGCAGGAACGGTACTCGCCAACCCCAGATGAGAAACGCACCGTCCAGGTCGGGGTCGGTGTTGTTGTGGCCGAGCCAGAAGACCAACGCTAAGAACATCCCGTTGGCAAGCAAGAATCCGAACGGCGCGCCCAACTGTGGCCACATTGCGGCCCACCCACGCTTGCCGGGTTTGGCGGTTTCGGTGGCCAACAGCGCCGCGCCGCTCCACTCGCCACCGAGCGCGAGGCCCTGGCTGAACCGCAGGAGCGCCAGCAGCGCCGGCGCCAGCACGCCGACCTGATGGTAGGTGGGCAGCAGGCCGATCACGAATGTCGCGATGCCCATCGTCAGCAGCGAGCCGATCAGGGTGGTCTTGCGGCCGATTCGATCGCCGAAGTGACCGAACAGGATCGACCCCAGCGGTCGGGCCACGAACGCCAACCCGAAAGTGGCCAGCGACGCCAACAACGCAGCCGTTGGATTCCCTTTGGGAAAGAAGAGGTGCGGGAACACCGCCACGGCGGCGGTCGCATAGATGTAGAAATCGTAGAACTCGATCGTGGTGCCGACCATCGACGCCACGACGATGCGTCTACGCGGAACGCCGTCGACCAGGTCGGCCTCTGTCGTGCTCATGGATGTTCTCTCCTCCGGTGGACGCGGCTCAGGCCGGCCGCGGCACCGCCGCCGCCGAACTCTGACCGATCCACGACGGGATGGCGCGACGGACGTCGGACGGCCCCGACACCGCGACGCTGCCGTCGAGCAGCGCGTGCGACCACCCCAGGTCGCCGCGCCAGATGCGGGTGAGCGTGCGCAGACTGGTTTCGACCGTGCCCGCCACTTGGTAGCCCGGATCGAAGTCGCACACGTCGGCCTCGCCGTCGGCCACCACCATCCACCAGCGTGACGCCTTCGGCGCCACGTCGCTGAGCTGAAACGCCACCGTGGTGCGTCCCCGCGGCCACGCCTCGACCGGGACGGTCCGGCGCATATCCCACATCAGCAGGTGCGGATCCAGGTCGTCGTCACCCAGCTCGCCGATCCACCGCACGCCCCAGGCGCCCAGGGCGTCGACGACATCGGCAAGTTCCTTGCCGCATGGGGTCAACGAATACGTTGTCCGGCCATCGATCTCGGCGCGTTCCACCACGCCGGCCCGGGTCAACGACTTCAGTCGCTTCGACAGCAGCGCCGGCGACATCTTCGGCACGCCTCGACGCAGTTCGTTGAAGTGTGAACTGCCGAGCAGCAGTTCGCGCACGACCAGCATGGTCCACCGCTCGTCGAGTAGCTCCATGGCCTTGGCCACCGGGCAGAACTGGCCGTATCCGGACATCCTCAGCACCTCCGTCTGTCGGCCCATTCCAGTACAGATATAGAACCAGTACTGGTACAGATTTGCTACTAGATAGCGGAGACGGCAGGGCGGACGATTTTCGCAACGCGGCACCAACGGAGGAGAACAACGTGACAGCTGAATCAACAACCGTCGATCAGGCGGTGATCGCTAAACATCGCGCCATGTGGGCGACCGGCGACTACCCCAAACTCGCCAGCGAACTGGTGGCCCCACTCGGTCCGGTGTTGGTGGAAGCCAGCCGCGTCGGCCCCGGCGACCGGGTGCTGGATGTGGCCGCCGGGACCGGCAACGCCGCCATCCCGGCCGCGCAGGCCGGGGCCACCGTCGTCGCCAGCGACCTGTGCCCCGAGCTGTTGCAGGCCGGCGCTGCCACTGCCGCGGAACGAGGTGTCGAACTCGAATGGCGTGAAGCCGACGCCCACGCATTACCGTTCGGCGACAATGAATTCGACGTCGTGATGTCGTGCATCGGCGTGATGTTCGCACCGTTTCACGAGCGTTCCTCGGGCGAGCTGATCCGGGTGTGCAAACCGGGCGGCCGGATTGGTCTGCTCAGCTGGACACCGGAGGGTCATATCGGTCAGCTTTTCATGACCATGAAGCCGTACATGCCGCCCCCGCCGCCGGGTGCGCAGCCGCCACCGCTGTGGGGTCGGGAGGACCACGTTCGCTCACTGCTCGGCGATCGAGTCACCGATGTGGAAACCGAGCGCCGCACGCTGACTGTCGACCACTTCGGCACCGGCGCGGAGTTTCGGGACTACTTCAAGAACGTCTACGGGCCGACGATCGCGGCGTACCGCAATATCGAGGCCGATGCCGACCGGATCGCCGCGCTGGACGCCGACATCGAGCGGATCGGCGACGGCTTCCTGAGCGACTCGGACACCATGCAGTGGGAGTACCTGCTGTTGACGGCGCGCAAGGCCTGACACCATGTCGGTATGCCCGACGACGCGCAGCAGCTGCCGACACTGAGCGACGCCGACCAGGCTGCCGTGCAGCGCTGGGTGCGACAAGAGGGCATCGGGTCGACCGTCACCGATGTCGAGCCGCTGACCGGCGGTACCCAGAACATCGTGGTGCGGTTGCATGTCGACGGGCGTCCCATGGTGCTCAGGCGCCCACCCCTGCACCCGCGGCCGACCAGTGACAAGACGATGCTGCGGGAGATCGCGGCGCTGCGCACACTCGCCGGCACCACGGTGCCGCACCCCGGCTTCATCGCCGGTTGCGACGACCTCGACGTGCTCGGAGTGGTGTTCTACCTGATGGAAGAGGTCGACGGCTTCAACCCGGGCAGCGAGATCTCCGAGGCGTATGTCCGCGACGCCGGCATGCGACACCAGGTCGGTCTGTCCTACGCCGCGAGCCTCGCGCTGCTGGGCAACGTCGCATGGGAGGGCAAACCGCTCGCGGCGCTCAAGCGGCCGGGATCCTTTCTGGAGCGCCAGGTTCCGCAGTTTCTCCGGCTGCTGGAAAGCTATCGGCACGACAAATATGAGCCCGAATCGCTGGCAGTCACCGACCTCGCGGAGTGGTTGCAGTCCACCCGCCCGCCGGACGGCGAGCCGGGAATCCTGCACGGCGATCCGCATCTGAGCAATGTTCTGCTTCGCCGGGACAGGCCGGAGTTGGCGGCGTTCGTCGACTGGGAGATGTGCACCGTCGGCGACCCGCTACTCGATCTCGGTTGGATGTTGATCTGTTGGCCGCTGGAAACCGATGCGATCACGGCGGGGGCGGAGCTGGCTGCGCTCGGCGGACTGGCAAGCCGGAGTGAACTGCTTGAGGCTTACTGGGCCGCCGGGGGTCGCAAGACATCGAGGCTGGATTGGTATATCGCGATGGCGTGCTTCAAGCTCGGCATCGTCATCGAGGGCACCTGGTCTCGCTACCTGATCGGGCAGGCGAGCAGAGACGCCGGCGAGCGCCTACATGCGAACGCCCAGAATCTGATCGATATGGGGACTCGGGTCGCCAAGGGCGACAGCCCATTTGAGCTGACCTAACCGTAGGTTAGCGCAGGGGCCGCAGCACGATCGGCATGCCGTCCATCGGCACCGGCATGCCGCCGTAGTCCCACTTTGCTTGATAACCCGGCCGGGGTAGCTTGAGCCGGTACTTGCGGAGCAGCCGGTGCATGATCGTCTTCACCTCGAGCTGGCCGAAAACCATGCCGATGCACTTGTGCGCGCCGCCGCCGAACGGGGTGTAGGCGTACCGGTGCCGCTTGTGCTCGCTACGCGGTTCGTCGAACCGGTCCGGATCGAACTTCTCCGGGTCGGTCCAGATCTCCGGCAGCCGGTGGTTCATGCCGGGGTAGGCGATCACGTTGGTGCCCTTGGGTAGGTAGTAACCCAGCAGGTCGGTATCCCGCACCGTCTGCCGCATCGCCCACTGCACGGGCGTGACCATCCGGATCGACTCGTTCATCACAAGATCGAGCGTTTCCAGCTTCTCCAGCGAGTCGATGTCCAGCGGGCCGTCGCCGAGCCGGTCGGACTCGTCGCGGCACCGGTTCTGCCACTCCGGGTTGGCGGCCAGGTAGTAGGACATCGTGGTCGCGGTCGATGTCGACGTGTCGTGGGCGGCCATCATCAGGAAGATCATGTGGTTGACGATGTCGTCATCGGAGAAACTGTTGCCGTCCTCGTCCTCGGTCTGGCACAACACGGTCAGCAGGTCGGAGCCATCCTTGCCGCGGCGCTCCTTGACCCGCTCGGCGAAGTAATTCTCGAGTAGCTTGCGCGCCTGCAGGCCGCGCCACCAGGTGAACGGCGGAACGCTGGTACGGATGACCGCATTGCCCGCGCGGGTCGTCGTGGTGAACGCCTTATTCACCTTGGTCACCAGTTCGTGGTCGCTGCCGGGCTCGTGGCCCATGAACACCATCGAGGCGATGTCGAGGGTGAGCTCCTTCATCGCTGGATAGAGCAGGAAGCGGGCGTCGTTGGCCACCCAGTCGTTGGCGATCACCTGCGAGACGACCTTGTCGACCTGCTCGGTGTAGCCGGCCAGCCGGGAGCGGACAAACGCCTCCTGCATGATCCGCCGGTGGAACATGTGCTCGTCGAAATCGAGCAGCATCAGACCGCGATGGAAGAACGGCCCGATCACCGGCACCCAGCCCTGCTGCGAGAAGTCCTTGTTGCGGTTGGAGTAGACCACCTGGGCGGCGTCGGGGCCGAGGGCCGCGACCGCCTGCAGCGCCGGCGAGTACGAGTACTGGACGGGCCCGCGCTTGCGGTACATGTGCAGCAGATAGTCGGGTCCGCCGCGGAACAGCTCGATCAGGTGTCCGATGATCGGCAGGCCCTTGTCGCCGATCACTGCCTTGAGGTCGCTGCCCGGCGGGGGACCGTCCAGGGTGATCTCGGGGAAGGCCGTATTGAGCAGACGCTTCTCGACTAGGCCCATGCCGGGAAAGTTGGTGACCGACGGCGTGAACCGGCGCTTTGCCCGGTCGAGCAGATAGTCCTTGGTGCTGATGGTCGCCATCAATGCTCCTGAGCTGATGAGGCTGTGTTTGACGTCACTCGGGCCTCTATCCTGATAGTCTCACTTGACGCCTGTCAAGTTTTGTCCCGACGACTCGTGATGAAAAGGTCTACCGCCATGGCCGCCGAATCCGCGTCACCAGAGATTCGTCGCAGCCGAGGTGATCGGCAGCGAGACGCGATCGTCGCCGCGGTCCGCGAGCTCCTCGAAGAGAGGTCCTTCGCCGATCTGTCCGTCAGCACCATCAGCGAGCGGGCCGGCGTCGCCCGGTCCGGCTTCTACTTCTACTTCGACTCCAAGTACGCCGTGCTGGCGGTGATCCTCGGCGACGCGAGCGAAGAGCTCGACAAGCTGACGCACCACTTCGCGCCGCGCGAGCCCGGCGAGACGCCGTCGGACTTCGCGAAGCGAATGGTGGGCAGCGCCGCTGCCGTGTACGCCAGCAACGACCCGGTGATGACGGCCTGCGCGGTCGCGCGCAATACCGACACGCAGATCCGCGAGATGATGGACGACTTCTACGACAGCGTCGAGGAGAAGATCGTGACGCTGCTCGAGCAGGACGCCGATGCGCAACCGATCTCCAAGGACCTGCGCGGGTTGGTGCGCACGCTGGCGGCGACCACGGCGATGACGCTGACCCACGACAGCGCGTTCGTGGGCCGGGGTGAAGATCCGGCGCGGGCCGTCGAGATCGTCGAGCGGTTGTGGCTATGCGCGCTCTGGGGCGGCGATACCCGACGGTAAGGTCACCGCCATGGCGCAGACGAGCGGCTTTAGCGGTAAGCGTTGCTTTCTCACCGGGGCCGCCAGCGGCATCGGACGCGCGACCGCGCTGAAGCTGGCCGCCCAGGGCGCCGAGTTGTACCTGACCGACCGGGACGCCGAGGGGCTGGAGAAGGCAGTCGCCGATGCGCGCGCCCTCGGCGCGCAGGTAGCCGAGCATCGCGTTCTCGACATTTCTGACTACGACGAGGTGGCCGCCTTCGCCGAGCACATCCACGCCAACCATCCGGCAATGGATGTGGTGATGAACATCGCCGGGGTGTCCGCTTGGGGGACGGTCGACCAGCTCACCCACGATCACTGGAAGTCGATGATCGCCATCAACCTGATGGGACCGATCCACGTGATCGAGACGTTCGTGCCGCCCATGCTCGCCGCCCGCAGCGGTGGCCACCTGGTCAACGTGTCATCGGCCGCCGGCTTGGTGGCGCTACCGTGGCATGCCGCTTACAGCGCAAGCAAGTACGGTCTGCGCGGACTCTCGGAGGTGCTGCGCTTCGACTTGGCCCGGTACGGCATCGGAGTGTCGGTTGTGGTACCTGGGCCGGTGAAAACCCCGCTGGTGCAAACGGTTCAGATTGCCGGGGTGGACCGCGAGGACCCCAACGTGCAGCGATGGACCGACCGGTTCAGCGGTCACGCGGTGTCGCCGGAGCACGTCGCCGACAAGATCCTGCGCGGTGTGCGCCGCAACCGGTTCCTGATCTACACGTCGCCGGACATCCGCGCGCTCTATGCGTTCAAACGGGTTGCCTGGTGGCCCTACAGCCTCGCGATGCGACAGGTCAACGTGTTGTTCTCCCGTGCGCTGCGGCCGGCGAAGAGCATCGATCAGTAGCCGCCTTCTGGTGGCGCCAATTCCAGTCGCACGCCGAGCAGCCGGATCGGCCGGTCGAGTTCGAAGAGATGGAGGAGGTCCAAGGCCGTCTGGGTGATGACATCGGAATCAGTGGTCACCGACGGGAGCTTGCGGATCTTGGTTCGGGTGAAGAACGTCTTGGTGCGCACCGTTACGGCCACCCGGGTTACCACTCGACCCTGGTCCACGATCTCGGCAAGCGTCTGGCGGGCGAGTTCGACCACGGCCGAGTCGATTTCGGCACGATCGGTCAGGTCGCGGGGGAAGGTGACGACGTGACTGCGCGAGCGCGGCACCCACGGCTCGGCGCTGACGTTGGTATCGCCACCGCCCTTGGCCAGCAGCAGGATCCACAAACCGGTGGTCGGCCCGAACGTCGAGGTGAGCAGCGTGGCATCGGTCGCGGCGAGGTCGGCGACCGTGGTAATGCCCAGTCCGGCAAGCTTTTTGGCGGTCTTCGGGCCCACTCCCCACAACGCGTTGACGTCGCGGTCGCCCATCACCGCCATCCAATTGGCGTCGGTCAGCTGATAGATGCCGGCCGGCTTGCCGAACCCGGTGGCCACCTTGGCGCGCTGCTTGTTGTCGCTGATGCCGACCGAACACGAAAGGTTTGTTTCCGCGTCGATGACTTCCCTGATCCGTTCGGCCAGGCGGATCGGGTTGTCGGAATCCTCGAGGTCAGCGCCGACGTACGCCTCATCCCAGCCCCACACCTCCACTAGGTGGCCGAGATCGCGCAGCAGGCTCATCACCTCGTCGGAGGCCACGTCGTAGGCGGCCGTATCCAACGGCAGGAAGGTCGCGTCCGGGCACTTGCGCGCCGCGGTCCGCAGCGGCATGCCGGCGTGCACACCGAACTCGCGTGCCGGATATGACGCGCACGTGACGACCTTGCGCGGCTCCATGGGATCGCCGTTGCCGCCGA
>NZ_JBOGDB010000240.1:0-9539 GCF_050701515.1 Mycobacterium sp.
ATCCACGCGGCGTCTCCCGACTACGAGGTGCAGTCGTTCCTCGACGACCCGGAGCACCTGTCGGGCGTCGTCCGGTTCGACCGGCCGCGACTCGGCGAGGTCGCCGGGCTCGAAGGCGTCCACCTGCAGAGCCACATCGGCACCGACACCCTCTCGCTGGCCCGGCTCGGCGCCCGGATGACCGGCCTGGACCTCTCGCCGCAGTCGGTCTTCGAGGCGCGACGCCTGGCGGCGGCCACCGGGGCCCAGGTCGACTACGTCGTGTCGGACGTCTACGACGCGCCGCGGGCCCTGGGCGGCCGCACCTTCGACTTCGCCTACGTCAGCCTCGGCGCGATCTCGTGGCTGCCGTCCGTGGACCGGTGGGCCGAGGTCGTCGCCGCCGTGCTGAGGCCCGGTGGCCGGCTGTTCATCCGCGACACCCACCCGATGCTCGACACGATGGAGCCCGACCCGGTGACGGGGAAGCCGGTGCCCGCCTGGCCGTACTTCGAGCACGACGACCCGGTCGTGTGGAACGACGACGTGACCTACGTGGCTCCGGCCGAGGACTCGGGGCACACCATCACGCACACCGAGGCGCACACGTGGAGCCATGGCCTCGGCCAGACGGTGACGGCGGTGTTGCGGCACGGCCTCGTGCTGACCATGCTCGAGGAGCACGACAGCGTCCCGTTCTGCCCGTTCCCGGGTCTGATGACGCGCGACGAGATCGGCGAGTTCCGGATGACCGAGCACCCCGAGCGCATCGCGATGAGCTTCACGCTGGGTGCGGTGAAGCCCGCGCCCTAGTTTCCCGTGCAATTGTGCTGAGATTGCGACTGACCACGCCGAAACGTCGCAATACGAGCACAATTGCGCCGTAAAGCTCAGCCCTTCTTGGCCTCCACCGCCGCGGTCGCCTGGGGCAGCACCGAGAACAGGTCGCCGACGACGCCGAAGTCGACCAGCTCGAAGATCGGCGCCTCCTCGTCCTTGTTGACCGCGACGATTGTCTTCGACGTCTGCATGCCGGCGCGGTGCTGGATCGCGCCGGAGATGCCGAGTGCGACGTACAGCTGCGGCGACACCGTCTTGCCGGTCTGCCCCACCTGGAACTGGCCCGGGTAGTAGCCGGAGTCCACCGCGGCGCGTGACGCGCCAACGGCGGCGCCGAGCGAGTCGGCCAATTCCTCGACCACGCTGAAGTTCTCGGCGCTGCCGACACCGCGGCCGCCGGAAACCACGACGGTGGCCTCGGTGAGTTCGGGGCGGTCGCCGGCCACCGCGGGCCGGCGAGACGTGATCTTGGTCGCATTTTCGGCCTGCTCGGGCACGTCGACGTTGACGACCTCGCCGGCGCCGGCGGCCGGTTCGGCCTCGATCGAGCCGGGGCGCACGGTGATCACCGGGGTGTCGCCGGTGGCCTCGGCCTCGACGGTGAACGCCCCGCCGAAGATCGAGTGGACGCCCTTGCCGCCCTCCTTGACCTCGACGACGTCGACCAGCAGGCCCGATCCCAGCCGGGCGGCCAGCCGTCCGGCGATCTCCTTGCCGTCGGCGGTGGCCGCCAGCAGCACACCCGCCGGGCTGGCCGACTCGACCAGCCCCGCCAGCACGTCCACCGCCGGCGTGATCAGGTAGTTCTCCGCGGCGTCGGACTCGGCCACGTAGATCTTGGCCGCGCCGGCTTCCTTCAATTCGTCGGTCAGGGGCGCGGCGGCGCCGGGTCCACCGACCACGACGGCGGAGGGTTCGCCCAGCGCCCGGGCGGCGGTGATCAGTTCAGCGCTGATCTTCTTCAGCGCACCTTCGGCGTGCTCGACGAGCACAAGTACTTCAGCCATGCGTTCTATTCGCCTCTATGTCTCGTGGATTCGGGGATGGTCTAGACGAGCTTCTGGGCAACCAGGTACTCGGCGATCTTGGTACCGCCGTCGCCTTCGTCGGTGATCTTCTCGCCCGCGGTCTTCGGCGGCTTCGGGGTGGACGACAGCACCTTGGAACCGGCGTTGGCGACCCCGACTTCGTCGGCCTCGACGCCGATCTCGGACAGCGTCAGCGTCGTCACTTCCTTCTTCTTGGCGGCCATGATGCCCTTGAAGGACGGGAAGCGCGGCTCGTTGATCTTCTCGTTCACGCTCACCACTGCGGGCAACGGCGCCTCGACGGTGAACACACCCTCGTCGGTCTCCCGCTCGCCGGTCACCTTGCCGCCCTCGACGCTCACTTTCCGCAGGTGGGTCAGCTGCGGCAGGCCCAGGTACTCGGCGATGATGGCCGGCACCGCGCCGCCGACGCCGTCGGTGGCCTCATTACCCGCGATGACCAGCTCGGTGCCCTCGACGGTGCCCAGCGCACGCGCCAGCGCCCACCCGGTCTGGACGACGTCCGAACCGTGCATGCCGTCGTCGAGCAGATGCACCGCCTTGTCGGCGCCCATCGACAGGGCCTTGCGGATCGCCTCGGTGGCGCGCTCGGGGCCGGCGGTCAGGACCGTGATGGTGCTCTCGGTGCCGTCGGCGGCTTCCTTCTCCTTGATCAGCAGGGCCTCTTCGACGGCGCGCTCGTTGATCTCGTCGAGCACGGCGTCGGCGGCCTCGCGGTCAAGGGTGAAGTCGCCGTCGGTCAGCTTGCGTTCCGACCACGTATCTGGAACCTGTTTGATCAGGACCACGATGTTCGTCATGAGTCTGGTTCGTCCTCCTCGAGGGGCCGGCGGTGGCCCGCAATACCACGTTTCATGCAGTCGCCACCATGTTACTCATCAGTAACTTTTGGTGGTTCGCAGGAACACCATAGCTGGTCGAAGTTTGTGATCTGACTTCCCCTTAGCCGCCCTAAGTCGGCCCAACCATTCGCGAACCGGCCACTCACCCCTCTCCTGCGTTAGCCTGCCTTTGCAATGAGCGCATTCGTTACCGACGGTCCGGATCTTCCCCTCACCGGGGAGCGCACGGTTCCGGGGCTGGCGGAGGAGAACTACTGGTTCCGCCGCCACGAGGTCGTCTATCAGCGGCTGGCGGACCGCTGCGCTGGCCGCGACGTGCTCGAAGCGGGCTGCGGTGAGGGTTATGGCGCGGATTTGATCGCCGACGTCGCGCGCCACGTCATCGGGCTCGACTACGACGAGTCGACGGTGGCCCACGTTCGCGCCCGCTACCCGCGGGTGGAGATGCGGCACGGCAACCTGGCCGCGTTGCCGCTGCCCGATGGCGCCGTTGATGTGGTGGTCAACTTCCAGGTGATCGAGCATCTCTGGGACCAGCCGCAGTTCGTCGCCGAATGCCTGCGCGTGCTGCAGCCATCCGGGTTGCTGATGATGTCCACGCCCAATCGGATCACCTTCTCCCCTGGCCGTGACACCCCGATCAACCCGTTCCACACCCGCGAGCTCAACGCCGCTGAACTGACCGAGTTATTGGAGTCGGCCGGCTTCGAACTCGAATCGATGCGGGGCGTGTTTCACGGCACCAGGCTGGCGGGGCTGGACGCCAAGCACCGCGGCTCCATCATCGACGCGCAAGTCGCGCGCGCCCTGGCTGACGCGCCGTGGCCGGCCGACCTGCTGGCCGACATCGCCTCGGTGACCGTGGACGATTTCGACCTCATCGACGCCGCCGACCGTGACATCGATGACAGCCTGGACCTCGTCGCGATCGCGGTGCGGCCATGACAACCGGGTCGGAGCCCGTTCCCGGGCTGTTCAGCCTTGTCCTGCACACCCACCTGCCGTGGTTGGCCCATCACGGCCGTTGGCCGGTCGGCGAGGAATGGCTGTACCAGTCGTGGTCGGCTGCCTACCTGCCGCTGATGCGGGTGCTGCGGACCTTGTCCGATGAAGGCCGTCATCATTTGTTGACGCTCGGCATGACCCCTGTGGTCACCGCGCAGCTCGATGACCCCTACTGCCTGGACGGTATGCACCACTGGCTGGCCAACTGGCAGCTGCGCGCCCAGGAGGCGACCACGCTGGGTGGCCCGTTGCGCCAGTTCGGCATTCGTGAACTGGCCGAAGCGGAAGATGCGCTAATCGACTTCGAGACGCTGTGGCAGCACGGCGGCAGCCCACTGCTGCGGGAGCTGATCGACGCCCAAACCATCGAGCTGCTCGGCGGCCCGCTGTCGCACCCGTTCCAGCCGCTGCTCAATCCGCGGCTGCGGGAGTTCGCGCTGCGCGAGGGTCTGGCCGATGCCCGGCAGCGGTTGGCCCACACCCCTACCGGCATCTGGGCGCCGGAATGCGCATACGCGCCCGGCATGGAAATCGACTACGACGCAGCGGGTATCGCGCATTTCATGGTGGACGGGCCGTCGCTGCACGGCGACACCGCGCTGGGACGCCCGGTCGGCGACTCCGATGTCGTCGCGTTCGGCCGCGACCTGCAGGTGAGTTATCGGGTTTGGTCGCCGAAGTCCGGCTATCCCGGGCACGCCGCCTACCGCGACTTCTACACATACGACCACGTCACCGGCCTCAAGCCGGCCCGTGTCACCGGCCGCAATGTTCCGTCGGATGCCAAGGCGCCCTTTGATCCTGCGCGCGCCGACCGCGCCGTCGACACCCACGTCGCCGACTTCGTCGACGTGGTCCGCCAGCGGCTGGTCGCCGAGACGGAACGGATCGGTCGGCCGGCGCACGTGATCGCGGCTTTCGACACCGAACTGTTCGGCCATTGGTGGTACGAGGGCCCGATGTGGCTGGAACGGGTGCTGCGTGCATTGCCCGATGCCGGCATCCGGGTGGGCACGCTGTCCGATGCCATCACCGACGGATTCATCGGCGCTTCGGTCGAATTGCCGCCCAGCTCTTGGGGTTCCGGTAAGGACTGGTCGGTGTGGGCCGGCGAGAAGGTCACCGACCTTGTGCAGCTGAACGTCGAAGTCACCGACACCGCACTGAGCACTGTGGACAAGGCGCTGGAGCAGTCCACGACGCCGGGCGCGCCCACCGCCCGCCACGCTGTCGCCGACCAGATCCTGCGCGAGACGCTACTGACCGTTTCCAGCGACTGGCCGTTCATGATCAGCAAGGACTCCGCCGCCGACTACGCCCGCTACCGCGCGCACCTGCACGCCCACGCCACCCGTGAGATCGCCGGTGCACTCGCGTCCGGCCGCAGCGAGCAGGCAGAGCGGCTGGCTGCCGGCTGGAACCGCGCCGACGGCCTTTTCGGCGCCCTGGACTCCCGAAGGCTGCCCCGATGACCTCGCCTTGCCCCGCGAGCGTGCGTGTCTGCTGCCCGACACGCCGCGAAACCACGGCATTTTGCGCACGCTCGCGGAGAGTGAGCGACGCGTGAAGGTCCTTATGGTGTCGTGGGAGTATCCGCCGGTGGTGGTCGGCGGACTCGGTCGGCACGTATACCAGTTGGCGACGGCGCTGGCGGCGGCCGGACACGAGATTGTGGTGCTCAGCCGTCGGCCGTCCGATACCGACCCGAGCACGCATCCGTCGACCGACGAGGTCAGCGAGGGTGTGCGGGTGGTGGCAGCAGCCCAGGACCCGCACGAGTTCGACTTCGGCTCGGACATGATGGCGTGGACGCTGGCCATGGGCCACTCGATGACCCGCGTCGGCCTGGCGCTGAAGACCTGCGATCACCGGCCCAAGCCGTGGCGACCGGACGTCGTGCACGCCCACGACTGGCTGGTCGCCCACCCGGCCATCGCGCTGGCCGAGTTCTTCGACGTCCCTTTGGTTTCCACACTTCACGCCACCGAGGCGGGCAGACACTCCGGCTGGGTGTCCGGGCCGATCAGCCGTCAGGTGCATGCGGCGGAGTCCTGGCTGGTGCGCGAATCCGATTCACTCATCACGTGTTCGAGGTCGATGAGCGACGAGATCACAGAACTCTTTGGGCCCGGCCTCGGCGAGATCCGGGTCATCCGCAACGGCATCGACGCCGCGCTGTGGCCGTTTGCACCGCGACGTCCACAGGCGGGTCCGGCACAGCTGTTGTACGTGGGACGGCTGGAGTACGAGAAGGGCATTCACGACGCCATTGCGGCTCTGCCCCGCATCAGGCGCACCCATCCCGGCGCCACGCTGACCATCGCCGGTGACGGGACTCAGCAACAGTGGCTGGCAGAGCAGGCCCGAAAGCACAAGGTGCTCAAGGCTGTAACGTTTGCCGGCCGGTTGGATCATGAGCATCTGGTGCAGCTGCTGCACGACGCCGACGCCGCCGTCCTGCCCAGTCACTACGAGCCGTTCGGCATCGTCGCGCTGGAGGCCGCGGCAACCGGCACGCCGCTGGTGACCTCGAATGTCGGCGGCCTCGGCGAAGCGGTGATCAACGGCCAGACCGGTGTCTCTTGTGCGCCGCGCGACATCGCGGGCCTGGCCGCAGCGGTCCGGGTGGTGCTCGACGATCCGCCCGCAGCGCAGCGCCGCGCGATCGCCGCCCGCGAGCGACTCACCTCCGACTTCGACTGGCGCACCGTCGCAAGCGAAACGGCTCAGGTGTACGTGGCCGCCAAACGCGGTGAGCGCGAACCGCATCCGCGCCGGACCATCGTCGAGCACGCCCTGCCGGACCGCTAAGTCATCATCTCTGCAAGAGCCATATGTCCTTCGAAACCAAGGTCATTGGCCATCGTTCGATACTTGCCAGCGAAATCTCGGTAGCCGGTCTCGTCGCCGTGGGCTCTCGCCAGCAGCGCACGCAACCGCAGCAGCGGAAGTTCGTACAGCACAAACCCGGGATCTGTCGGCACCGTTGCCAACCTGCCAATCGCAGCTTCGGCCTCATCGATGTCCGCCTCGGTGCCGCGGCGTAGCAGCGATTCCACCAACACGCTAACGGCAGGCCCGCGCGTAATCGCGTCTCCCGAGGCGAACAGGAATTCGGCCGTCTCGCGCCCCAACGCGATGGCTCCCTCGAGATCTCCTAGTCGGGCTCTCTCCTTCGCGGTCTCGATAACGACGAACCGCCATAACCACTGCGAATTGCCGTGCCGCTCACCAGGGTCATCGCGCCGAGCAAGCAGTTCGAGACCTACTGTTCGTTGCTCTCCGGGTTGGTTGGCAAGGACGACGCCGCGCGTCAGTCGAGCCGCGCCCCTTCCAAAATCGTCACCGAAGCGCTCAGCCCTTTCGAGCGCTTCAGCGGTCACTTGATCGGCGGTCGCGTCCGGCAGGAAAACCCCGTTGCTAACCGGAAAACCGTACTTCAGCAAGACCGCGGAGACGTGGGTGGACGTATCCTGCACAGCCCGAGCCATCGCAATGGCATCGTCGAAGTCATCCAGAAAGCCCGGCAGTCCAAGGCAAAGCCTTGCGGAGCCACGCAGCGCCAGCCCGAAAGCTAACGGTGACCCGATGAGGAGACTGTGCTTGGTCGGGTCGCCATCTGCAATGTCGATGGCGCACTGGGCCAAGCGCAGAGCTTCGAGCGCCTCCCCAGCTTGGAATTTCGCATTACCCGTCGCGACAGACACCTCAGCAGTCAATGCGGGATCAGCGATCTTCTCGAGCAACCTGGTTGCGTCCGATGCGGCGCGGGCGGCCTCGCGAAACTTGTTGTGGAACAAGAGAGCGGTCAGCATCCCCGCCATGCCGAGGGCAAGCGACAGATCGTCGCCGGCTGACGTGCAGAGAACTTGCAGTTCCTCGAACCCGGTCTCTTCGATGCCTAGCCCGACTCTCCAGTTATTGCCGCACATCAGGACGCGGGGTGCGATCCGCATCGCGGACCGATCAGGGTTGTCTACCGGCATCCGGTCAGCGACCTCACGTGCCCGCTGCCAGCTCCGGTATGCCGCGTTGATGTCACGGAATCGCGCCCAATCGCCGGCGCGCATGTGCCAAGCGAATGCCTCGCTAAGGTCGCCCGCCGCCTCGAGATGCTCGGCGATGAGTGCCGCATTCGCGTCAGACATTTCCGGATGATGTTCTTCGATCGCCCTGGCAAGCTTCCGGTGCAAGTCGGAGCGGTGCGACTTGAGCTGTGATTCGTACGCCACCGCACGGATCAGCGGATGCCGAAAGGCGTACTCGTCCCCGTGCATGAACCCCACTTGGTCGATGAGTTCAGCGCCGACCAATTCGGTTAACTCGACGTCCTCCACCAAGTCGGCAAGCAGTTCGGAAACGAAGCGCAATCCGATGACCGCCGCCGCGTTCAACGTGCGCTTTGCCGTCGGGCGGAGGCGGTCGATGCGGGCGGCTATGGCAGCCTGCAGCGACGCGGGGACGCGCACCTCAGCGTCACGGTGTTGGGAAACATAGGCACCGGCTTCGCCGGCCACCACACCGCGCTCAGCGAAGTCACGGACAATCTCTTCGGCGAAGAACGGATTGCCGGCGGCGCGTTCAGCAACTCGTGCGACGAACTGTGTGACCGAAGGGTCCGTTCCCAGCAACTCGGTGGCAAGTGCTGTGGAATCGGAATCCTGAAGGGGGCTAAGGGGAATGCGGTGTGAGCTCGGCAAGCGGTCGAGCGCGCCGTGATATTCAGGTCGGTAGGTGATCAGCACTAGTACGTCGGTCTGTGGCACGACAGCGGCGAAATCGCCGAACATGGCCTCGCTCGTCTGGTCGATCCAGTGCGCGTCCTCGATCACGAAGATGGCGGGTGTTCTTCGAGCCACCGCGGCCGCGTTCAAGAGCGCCGCCAACCGCCGTGTCCGCGCGGCGGGATCGATGGCAGGCAGCTGGACGTCGGGATCAGAAACGCCGAGCAGATCGTCGAGCAACAGTAGGTCTTCATGGTCGGCATCTGGCAATCGCGCCCGGAGGTTTGCGCGCGCCTCGTCGTCTTCGAGACGGCCGATCGAAAACACGTCCCGCAGTAGCCGTGTCGCCACGTGAAACGGGATGTCGCTGGTGTGGGATTCACAGTATGTCGTGAACACCTCGACGTCTCGCTGTGCCGCAATCATGGCCGTCTCGTGCACCAATCGGCTCTTGCCGATGCCGGGCGGCCCGACGAGCCCGACCACCCGGCCGTTGCCGTTCACCGACTGATCGAGTAGGCCACCTATCATGCTCAATTCCCAGTCACGGCCGACCAGGGTGGATCGCTGCCTGCCTGACCGCCCGCCATCAGGATCCGTCGCCAACAAGCGGCGTGCAGCTACCGGCGCATCAGAGCCCTTGACGTGCACCATCTCGGACTCGCCAAGCACGGCGGTTCTCTCGACCAGGCGCGCGGTCGACGCGCTGAGCATCACCCCACCCGGCGGCGCGACCGATTCCATTCGCTGCGCCATGCCGACCTGTTCGCCGATGCTCGTGTAACTCGATGGACCAGAACCTATTTCACCGGCAATCACCTCACCGGAGTTCAGTCCGATTCGCAAGCGCAAAGCAACGCCGTCGCGCTCCTGCAGCTCGACCGCCCCGACGCCCGGAACGCGCTGTCGCCGGAGATGATGGACGAGCTGGGGGGCGCGCTCGAGCGGGTCGACCACGAATCCGAGGTGCGCGCGATCGTCGTGGCCGGGAGCGACGACGTGTTCGCCGCGGGCGCCGACATCCGCGCGCTCCGCGACCGGACGTTCGGCGAGGCGCTCTTCCACCCCACGTCCGTCTTCTGGAAGCGCCTGGCCGGCTG
>NZ_JBOGDB010000241.1:0-4497 GCF_050701515.1 Mycobacterium sp.
GGTGACCACCGGGGTCGTCGAACCCGCTCGTCCGCCGAATTGCGTTCGCGGTTGTCGCACCGTCCGGGCACCCGCGCGGACGCATTCCTCGCATTGGTGGCCGACGGCGGCGTCGCGCATGCACTCCGGGCAGATGTAGCGGTGACACCGGGTGCAGCGGACGTACGTCGCCCGGTCCGGGTGGCGGTAACACCGCGGCACCTCGGCCGGTGATTGCGGTGTGCTCGGGACGGTCATGGCTTATCCCAACAGCCCGGGCACCATCAGGGTGGTGAGTTCGCCGATCAGCGGGCGCATATTGGGCGTATTCGGGTCGTCGGCCTGCGACCGGGTCATGATCGCGAGCAGCAACTTCTGGCCCTCCGGACCGTACGCGATGCCGACGTCGTTGGTGCTGCCGTAGTCGCCGTTGCCCGTCTTGTCGGCGCTGGTCCACCCCCCCGGTAGGCCGGGCCGGATGCTCGACGTCTCGTTCGCCCGCAGCCAGTTCTCCAGTCGCTGGCGTTGCGGCGGACCGAGCGCGTCGCCGGCGAGCAGGTTGCGGTAGCCGGTGCCCAGCGCTCGCGGCGTGGTGGTGTCTCGCGGGTCGCCAGGAACGGCCGAGTTCAGCTCGGTCTCCCACCGGTCGAGCCGGGACCGGTCGTCGCCGATGGTGCGGGCGAAGTCGGTTATCGCAGCGGGCCCGCCGATCGTCTCGAGCAGCAGGTTGCCCGCGGTGTTGTCGCTGACCTGCACCGCCGCCTGGCACAGCTCTGCCAGGGTCATCTCACCGCCGGCCCGCGGGCCGGTCACCGGTGAGTAGGTGACCACCTCGGCCGGATCGACAAAGACGGTCTCCTCCAGCGTCAACTCGCCGCGTTGCACCATCTGCAGCACCCGGGCGGCGGCGTAGCCCTTGAACGTCGAACACATCGAGAACGGCTCGCCGTCCAGGTGAGACACCGTACGGCCGGACTGCAGGTCGACCGCGTACACCCCAATCTTGGCGTTGTGCCGTTGCTGCAACGCCTCGATGCGTTCGTTGATCGGCGGGACCGGTTCGGCAAGGGCGGGTTTCTGCGCACATGCGGCGAGGCCGGCGAGCGTCAACCCGCCGACCAGCACGCTGCGTCGGGATAGTGGTTTCACCACTCCCACGGTAGGCGATCAGCCGGTGATGGCCCGAAGCGGCTGCGGCAGTGACCTTTTCGTCCGGTACGGGCCCATCACCGCAGCGCCGAACCGCCTGCTCAGCAGCCGGCGCGCCACGGCATTTACCTCGTCGGCCGTGACGTCGTCGATCATCGACAGCGTGTGGGCGATGCTGCGATGCTCGCCGAAGTTCAGCTCGCTGCGGCCGATGCGGTTCATCCGAGAACCGGAGTCCTCGAGCCCGAGGACCAGTCCGCCGCGCAGTGACCCCTTCGCGATTCGGCATTCGGCTTCGGTGATCCCGTCGGAAGCCACCGTCGCCAGCACATCCGTGGTCACCCGGACCACCTCCCCGAAGCGCTCGGGCAGGCACGCGGCGTAGACCGACAGCACGCCGCTGTCGGAAAACGTGTCCACCGCCGAATACACCGAGTAGGCCAGCCCGCGCGATTCGCGAATCTGCTGGAACAGGCGTGAACTCAAGCCCCCGCCGAGCGCGGTGTTGAGCACCGAGAGCGCCCACCGGTGCTCCCAGTGCCGGCCGGGGACGCGTACGCCCAGCGACATGTGGGTCTGCTCAGCATCTCGGTTGAGAACCCGCAGCACGGGCCGGCCCGTTACCCGGCCGGTGCCCTTGCGCGGCGGCACCGGGGTTCGGCCGCGCACCAACCGCGGGCCGAAGTGCTCGCGAACCAGCCCGACCACTTCGTCGTGGTCCACATTGCCGGCGACCGCCACGACCATCCGCTCGGGGGTGTAGCGGCGAACGTGGAACGAATGCAGTTGAGGCCGCGTCATCGCCGCGACGGATTTCGCGCTACCGATCACCGGGCGCCCCACCGGGTGCGCACCGAACACCGACGACATCAGGACGTCGCCCAGCGTGTCCTCCGGATCGTCGTCGCGCATGGCGATCTCCTCGAGCACCACGGCGCGTTCGAGCTCGACATCGTCGGGCGCGCAGCGGCCACGCAACACCACGTCGGCGACCAGATCGACGGCCAGCTCCAGGTCGGAGTCGAGCACATGCGCGTAGTAGCAGGTGTGCTCCTTGGCGGTGAACGCGTTCAGGTCACCACCGACGGCGTCGACGGCCTGTGCGATATCCACCGCGGTGCGGGTGGGGGTGGACTTGAACAACAGGTGTTCCAGAAAGTGCGCGGCGCCGGCGACGCTGGCACCTTCGTCGCGCGAACCGACCCCGACCCAGACGCCGACGGACGCCGAGTGCACCGACGGGATGTACTCGGTGACGACGCGCAGACCACCGGGCAGGGTAGTGCGGCGCACCGCGACAGATGTTTCATCCCCGCGTCGAGGGCGCCGCAGGGCCTGCCCTTTGGAACTAGCTACTGGTGGTCGCGGCATCGACCGGCGAATCAGCGGGGACAGCCGCGGCGTCCTGCGCGGCGTCTTCTTCGGACACCAGGACCAGAGAAATCTTGCCGCGATTGTCGATGTCGGCGATCTCGACGCGCAGCTTGTCGCCGACCTTCACCACGTCTTCGACCTTTGCGATGCGCTTGCCCCGGCCGAGCTTGGAGATGTGCACCAGGCCATCGCGTCCCGGCAGCAGCGACACGAACGCACCGAAATCGGTTGTCTTGACGACTGTTCCGAGGAACCGTTCGCCGATCTTGGGCAGCTGCGGGTTGGCGATCGCGTTGATCTTGTCGATCGCGGCCTGGGCCGACGGCCCGTCGGTGGCGCCGACGAACACGGTGCCGTCGTCCTCGATCGAGATCTGGGCGCCGGTCTCCTCGGTGATCGCGTTGATGACCTTGCCCTTGGGGCCGATGACCTCGCCGATCTTGTCGACCGGCACCTTGATGGCGGTGACGCGCGGCGCGTACGGGCTCATCTCGTCGGGGGCGTCGATCGCCTCGGCCATCACCTCGAGGATGGTCAGCCGGGCGTCCTTGGCCTGTGACAGCGCACCGGCCAGCACCTTCGACGGGATGCCGTCGAGCTTGGTGTCCAGCTGCAGCGCGGTGACGAAGTCCTTGGTGCCGGCGACCTTGAAGTCCATGTCACCGAACGCGTCCTCGGCGCCGAGGATGTCGGTCAGCGCGACGAACCGGCGCTCGGTGGTGCCGTCCTCGAGTTCGACGTCGTCGGACACCAGGCCCATCGCGATGCCGGCCACCGGGGCCTTCAGCGGCACCCCGGCGTTGAGCAGCGCCATTGTCGAGGCGCACACCGAGCCCATCGAGGTGGAGCCGTTGGAGCCGAGCGCCTCGGACACCTGCCGGATGGCGTACGGGAATTCCTCGACGCTGGGTAGCACCGGCACCAGCGCGCGCTCGGCCAGTGCGCCGTGGCCGATCTCGCGCCGCTTCGGCGAGCCGACGCGGCCGGTCTCACCGGTCGAGAACGGCGGGAAGTTGTAGTGATGCATGTAGCGCTTGGAGGTCTCCGGCCCCAGCGAGTCGATCTGCTGGGCCATCTTGACCATGTCCAGCGTCGTGACACCGAGGATCTGGGTCTCGCCGCGCTCGAACAGCGCGCTGCCGTGCGCCCGCGGCACCACGGCGACCTCTGCGGACAGCGCGCGGATGTCGGTGACGCCGCGGCCGTCGATACGGAACTGGTCGGTCAGGATGCGCTGGCGGACAAGCTTTTTGGTCAGAGTCCGGAATGCCGCGCCGATCTCTTTCTCCCGGCCTGCGTATTGCTCGGCCAGCCGCTCGAGCACCTCGACCTTGATCTCGTCCGTGCGCTCGTTGCGTTCGGCCTTGCCGGCGATGGTCAGTGCCTCCGAAAGCGCGTCGGTGGCCACCGAGGCGACGGCGTAGTAGACGTCGTCGCCGTACTCGGGGAAGACGGGGTATTCGCCGGTCGGCTTGGCGGCACGATCGGCGAGCTCCTGCTGCGCAGCGCACAGCAACTTGATGAAGGGCTTAGCGGCCTCCAGGCCTTCGGCCACAACGGCTTCCGTCGGCGCCTGCGCGCCACCCGCGACGAGTTCGACGACGTTCTCGGTGGCCTCGGCCTCGACCATCATGATGGCCACGTCATCGTCTTCGAGCACCCGGCCGGCCACCACCATGTCGAACACCGCGCGCTCGAGCTGTTGCACCGTCGGGAACGCCACCCAGGTGCCGTCGATCAGCGCGACGCGCACAGCGCCGACGGGTCCGGAGAACGGAAGGCCGGCCAGCTGGGTGGACGCCGACGCGGCGTTGATGGCCACCACGTCGTACAGATCGTTGGGATCCAGGGACATCACGGTGACCACGACCTGGATCTCGTTGCGCAGGCCGTTGACGAACGACGGCCGCAGCGGCCGGTCGGTCAGCCGGCAGGTCAGGATCGCGTCGGTGGACGGGCGGCCCTCCCGGCGGAAGAACGAGCCGGGGATCCGCC
>NZ_JBOGDB010000242.1:0-12622 GCF_050701515.1 Mycobacterium sp.
CTATGACGCCGAGGTCGAACACATCGAGCAGTTCGCGACGTCGTTTGGGCTGGACCGGTTCAACCTGGTCGCGCACGACTACGGCGGGTTCCTCGCGCTGGGCTACCTGCGCCGCCACCCCGAACGCGTGCTTCGGCTTGCGCTGCTGAACACCCGGGCGCACAACATCTTTCGGCCCTGGTTCTACCGGTTCTCCATCGGTCAGCAGTGGGTCGCGACGCACGCTCCGGCGGTGGCGCGGCGGCTGCCGCTGCGACGGATGCACCACTACGCATTGCGCCGCTACCGGGCGCTCGGCTGCTTCGACACGGCACAGGAAGGCGAGTACCTCGGCTGGATGGACACCCCGCAGGGCCGGCGCGCATTCGTCGACTTCTTCGCGCACTACCACGTCCCTGCGGTGCCCGGCCTGGCCGAGAGTCTCGGGCGGATCGACTGCCCAACCGCGGTCATCTGGGGCGACCGAGACCACTACATCCCGTTCGAGACGGCCCTTGAGCTGGCCGAACACATTCCGCACGCGACGTTGACCCGGCTGCGCGGCGGCGACCACTACATCATGGAGGAGCGCCCCGCCGAGGTGACCGCGGCGCTACTGGATCTACTGGACCGTGCGCACGTCGCTAACTGGCCGCGCCCTGCGTGACGGCGTCGGCGTCCTCGGGTGTGTCGCCGTTGCGCCGGCCGACCAGATACCAGGTATGCATGAGGCCCTTGCCCTTGACGTCGACGTCGCCGCGCTCCTCAAGCACATAGTCGTGCTTCAGCCGCTCATAGACCGACTGCGGCACCTGAATCCGACCCTCGACGTCGGTGGACTCCATCCGCGACGCGACGTTGACCGCATCGCCCCAGACGTCGTAGAAGAACTTGCGCGAACCGACCACCCCGGCCACCACCGGCCCCGCCGCCAGGCCGATGCGCAGTGGCACCGCCCGGCCCTGCGGATCCTTCAGGTCAATGACGGCGTCGGCCATGTCCAGGGCGAGGTGGGCGAGCGCTTCGACGTGGTCCGGCCGAGGCTGTGGCACCCCGCTGACCACCATGTACGAGTCGCCACTGGTCTTGATCTTCTCCAGCCCGTGCCGGTCGACGAGGGCGTCCAGATCGGTGTAGAGCGTGTCCAGGAAACGGACCAGGTCGGTGGGCGTCGTGTCGGCCGCCCGCTTCGTGTATCCGGCGATGTCGGCGAACAGGATCGAGGCGTCGTCGTACTTGTCGGCGATGATGTTGCGCGCCGGATCCTTGAGCCGCCGCGCGATGGACGTGGGCAGGATGTTGGCGAGCAGCGACTCGGACCGCTGGTACTCGGCCTCCATCGCCTCCTCCGCGCGGGCGGTCTCCCGCAACGCGGACCACACCGTCGCCACCACCAGTACCCAGGCGGAGATCGTCGACACGATGAACCCGAACGTGAAGGACCACTCCGGCTGTACGCCGGTGTCGTTCGGAACCAGGAACTCGAGTGCGATGACGGTGGCCGCGCCGGTCGCGGCGAGGATGGACGAGAGGACGATGTGCTCGATACCGAACACCAGCATCATCACCGTCGCCGCCACCAGGTAGTAGAACTGCATTCCGGTGCCGGTGCCCACGTGCGCGCAGACGGCTGTGAGGTACACGTACGCCACCAGCATGAAGGTCATCGGCGCGACCAACTCGCCGAACCGGTAGAGCAGCGGAATCAGCAGGAAGATTACGGCTGCGACCAGATTGAGCAGGCCGATCCACAGCACGTCCCGCGCGGTGAGGATCTGCATGATGCCGAAGAAGCCGCTCACCACCGCACTGATTTGGGTAGTGGTGGTCAGGACCCGGAAACGGCGGGCCACGCTCTCGGCATAGTGCTGAGTGCGGGCCGGCACCGGGTTCTTGAGGGCCAGCTCGGGCATGCAGACCGATCGCTGCCTGCGCATGGCAGCAAGCTTACTTTGGGGTCGGCCAGCCTGGCCGCAGTTTGCTGAGCACGTGACTGAGCCCGCAGAGAATGCAACAATCCAAGCGTGAACGGGTTGGGGATACGTAACGCGGCGATTAGTTGCGCAATTGCCTGTGGTGCGATGGTCGCCGGGCCCGGTTTCGTCGGCACCGCCGTGGCCTCTGCAGATCTGCTCGGCGTCGGTCCCGACATCTTGGTCTTGGGCGACGACGACAACAACAAGAAATCGCGCCCCGCTGCCCGGGAACCGGACCTGCCCGAAGTTTCCACCGAGCCGATGACGCGCAGCGTCGTGATCCGGAAGGCTCCCGCAGCTCCCGCGGAGCGTGCGGTGCCTGCGGCTCTAGGGGCGCCAATGGCGCCGACGGCGCCGATTGCCCCCCGCGCCCCAATGGTTCCTCGGGCTCCGGCCCAACCCGCTCCCGCCGCTCCCGCGGCGCCGGTGATCGTGCCCCCGGCGATTGTGCCGCCGCCCGCACCCGTCGTCGTCCCGCCGGCGGGCAGGCCGCAGCCGCCCTCCTCACCGATACCGGTGACCCGAGAGCCCCGCGCGAACAATCCACTCGCGCCCCCCGCTTCAGTCGGCCCAAGCCCGATGCCTGATTCGTTCCGGGTCGGCTATCCCGAGTACCTCAGGGCGGCGACCGTCAGTGACCTTGTGCTCATCGCCGCGCCGGGCGTCGCCGGCCTGATGGCTTTTGCCGCCGCCGGCGGAGTGGTGGGCTACCGGCAGGCGCGCAACGCGCAGGCGGCCGTGCTGCCGAGGCCGGTGGCCACGCGCTTCCTGCAGTGACGGAAACCGGTGCCCTCGGTGGGATTCGAACCCACACTGTACGGGTTTTGAGTCCGTTTCCTCTGCCAGTTGGGATACGAGGGCGGGGCCTCCCACCATAGAGGATGCCCCGAGGTCGCTGACTGGGCCTGCGACCGCCAGAATGGCAGCCATGACCGACGCCGCCAAGCCACGCCGAGTACTCGTCGCCGAGGACGAAGCGCTCATCCGGCTCGATCTGGCCGAGATGTTGCGCGAGGAAGGCTATGAGGTCGTCGGTGAAGCCGGTGACGGGCAGGAGGCCGTCGAGCTGGCCGAGAGCCTCACGCCCGACCTGGTGATCATGGACGTCAAGATGCCGCGTCGCGACGGCATCGACGCGGCGTCCGAGATCGCCAGCAAGCGCATTGCCCCGATCGTGGTGCTCACCGCCTTCAGCCAACGCGAACTCGTCGAGCGGGCCCGCGATGCCGGCGCCATGGCCTATCTCGTCAAGCCCTTCTCCATCACCGACCTGATGCCGGCGATAGAACTGGCGGTCAGCCGGTTCAGCGAGATCACCGCCCTGGAACAAGAAGTCGCGACGCTGTCGGACCGGCTGGAGACCCGCAAGCTCGTCGAGCGCGCGAAGGGCTTGCTCCAGAACAAGCACCAGATGACCGAGCCGGAGGCGTTCAAGTGGATCCAGCGTGCGGCCATGGACCGCCGGACGACGATGAAGCGGGTTGCCGAGGTCGTGCTGGAGACCCTCGACACGCCAAAAGACGCCTCGCCATCGAGCTAGCAATAACCGGAAAGCGCGCACCGGGGCCGTGCGTTGGCTATGTTCTAGCGGATACGCCGACGAAAACATTGACCCGGAGGTGAAACGTGCGCGGTCGCGTGGCACGGAGTGCAGTTGCACTAGGTAGCGCAGGACTGGTGGTGTTCGGCATGGCCGGCTGCCAGCAATCAGAGCCGAGTGAGGACGCGGCGCAGACCGACCTGAAGATCGTCGAACAGGCGCAGATCGACGCGAACGGGGCGGAGGTCCCGCCTCCCGAAGCGGCTGCAGCCGCCGATCCTGCGGGGAACGGCCAGGCGCAGTGCCCGCCGGTGTCCATCGCGATGGCCGCCGCGCTCACCGGCCCGGACGCCGCGCTGGGCATCAACATCAAGAACGGGGCGCAGCTGGCCATCGACAAGCACAACGCGGCCAACCCGGGTTGCCAGGTGCAGCTCAAGACGTTCGACACCGAGGGTGACCCGCAGAAGGCCACCCAGATCGCGCCGCAGATCGTCGACGACGCGTTCACCATCGGCCTGATCGGGCCCGCGTTTTCCGGCGAAACCAACGCGACCGGCAACATATTCAACCAGGCCGGCCTGGTCGCGACGACCGCGTCGGCCACCAACGTCACCTTGTCGGAGAACGGGTGGCGGACCTTCTTCCGCGGCCTTGGCAACGACGGCGTACAGGGCCCGGCGGTCGCGAACTACATGAAAAACACGCTCGGCTACGACAAAATCTGCGTGGTCGACGACAGCACCGACTACGGCCTCGGGCTGGCGCAGGCCATTCGGGGAACCCTCGGGCCGGTCGCCGATTCGGGTTGCAACATCTCGGTGAAGAAGGGCGACAAGGACTTCTCCGCGGCGGTGACCCAGATCAACGGCGCCAATCCCGATGCGGTCTTCTTTGCCGGCTACTACGCCGAGGCGGCACCGCTGACGCAACAGCTCAAGGACGGCGGCTTCACCGGGACTTTCATCACCGGCGACGGTGCCAAGGATCCCGAGTACGTCAAGCAGGCCGGCGAGTCGTCCAAAGACGCGGTGATCACATGCCCGTGCGGGCCGGCCACCGGCGAGTTCGCCGAGGAATACACCCAGAAGTTCAACCTGGAGCCGGGCACTTACAGCACCGAGGCGTATGACCTGGCCACCATTCTGGTGAAGGGCATCGACTCCGGCGCCATCACTCGGCCGGCGCTGCTGGAGTACGTGCGCAACTACAACGGCCCGGGCGTCGCCCGCAACTACCAGTGGACCCCCACCGGCGAGTTGACCAACACGCTGATCTGGATCTACAAGGTTCAGTAGGCCCGACGGGCGAGACGCGTCCGAGACCGCAAGGCTCGGACGCGTTCTCGTGAATAACGGCTTGCGCGAGGAGCCCTCCACCGGATGACCCAGAAGTGCGTCGACCAGTACGCCTGCCTGGCCGCCAACATCAGCTTCAATCTGGAAGGGCTGCGAGACAGCTTCTGGCAGTTGACGATCGACGGTCTGGCGTGGGGCGCGATCTACGCATTGGTCGCGGTCGGCTACACGCTGGTGTACGGCGTGCTGAAGTTGATCAACTTTGCCCACTCCGAGGTCTTCATGCTCGGCATGTTCGGCACGTACTTCTGCCTCGACATCATCTTGGGTTTCACGCCCAGCGGCAACACTTACGAGTTGGGCATCGGACTGACCGTGCTGTATCTCGGCATCGCGATGCTGTTCGCGATGGCAGTGTCCGGTACGACCGCCATGGGGCTGGAGTTCATTGCCTATCGGCCGCTGCGAAAACGCAACGCCGAACGGTTGTCGTTTCTGATCACCGCGATCGGCATGTCGTTCGTGTTGCAGGAGTTCGTGCATTTCATCCTGCCGAAGATCCTCGACGGGTACGGCGGCTCGAACGCGCAGCAGCCGATCAGACTGGTGCAGCCCGAAACTCAGTTCACTGTCTTCGGCGCCGTTGTATCGAACATCACCGTGATCATCGTCGTGGCAGCACTGAGCTTCGCGCTGATGACCGATCTGGCGATCAATCGCACGAAGTTCGGGCGCGGCATCCGGGCGGTGGCCCAGGACCCGGACACCGCGACGCTGATGGGTGTGTCGAAGGAACGGGTCATCGTGACGACATTCCTGATAGGGGGTCTGCTCGCTGGCGCCGCGGCACTGCTCTACACGCTCAAGGTGCCGCAGGGCATCATCTACTCGGGAGGCTTCCTGCTGGGCATCAAGGCGTTCACCGCGGCCGTGCTGGGCGGCATCGGCAATCTACGCGGCGCACTGCTGGGCGGCCTCCTGCTGGGAGTAATAGAGATATACGGCCAAACGGTCTTCGGCACCCAGTGGCGCGACGTGATCGCCTTCGTCCTCCTCGTTCTGGTACTGCTGTTCCGGCCGACCGGGATACTCGGTGAAAGCCTCGGGAGGGCACGGATATGAGCCGCTGGACCAACCGACTGCTGGCGCCCGGCGACGCCATGCGGCGGTGGTGGGATGGCTTGTCCCGGGTACAGAAGTGGGGCTTCGGGGTGCTCGGTTTCGGCGCGGTGGCTTTGCTTCCGCTGTACACCCCACCGTTCCTGGACACGCCGGGAATCAGCTTCGGCGGGACCATGGCGCAGTTCGCCATGGTCGCGATCATCGCCATCGGCCTCAACGTCGTCGTCGGCCAGGCCGGCCTGCTCGACCTGGGCTACGTCGGCTTCTACGCGGTCGGCGCCTATACCGTCGCGTTGCTCACCAGCCCGGACAGCCCGTGGAACAAGCTCGGCCCCACCGGCTTCTTCAGCACCGACTGGGCATGGCTGTCCTGTGTGCCGATTGCGATGGCCATCACCGCGTTGAGCGGGCTCATTCTCGGCACGCCCACGCTACGACTGCGCGGTGACTATCTGGCGATCGTCACGCTCGGGTTCGGCGAGATCATCCGGCTGCTGGCCGACAACCTGTCCGACATCACCAGAGGCCCCCGTGGGCTCACCGGCGTCTCCTACCCCCACGTCGGCGAGAGTGAGCAGCTGCCCGGTGGCGTCTTCTCCAGCGGTAACTCGGCAGGTGACGCGAACTACGGTACCTGGTGGTTCTGGCTGGGCCTGATCCTGATCGCGGTCGTTCTGCTGCTCGTCGGCAACCTGGAACGCAGCCGGGTCGGCCGCGCCTGGATTGCCATCCGGGAAGACGAGGACGCCGCGGAAGTCATGGGCGTCAATGCCTTTCGGTTCAAGCTGTGGGCATTCGTCATCGGCGCAGCTGTCGGCGGGCTTTCCGGCGCGCTGTACGCCGGCCAGGTGCAGTACGTGGCACCGCCGACCTTCAACATCGTCAACTCGATGCTGTTCCTGTGTGCGGTGGTGCTCGGCGGGCAGGGCAACAAGCTGGGCGTGATCTTCGGGGCGTTCGTCATCGTCTATCTGCCGAACCGTCTGCTCGGAGTGCACTTCCTCGGCATCAACCTGGGCGACCTGAAGTACCTGTTCTTCGGCGTGGCGCTGGTGGTGCTGATGATCTTCAGGCCGCAGGGGTTGTTCCCGGCTCGGCAACAGTTGCTCGCATACGGCAAGGTTGCACGCGATCTGTTGCGCCGTACCGATCAGAGCAAGGCGACCGCATGAGCATCGAAGAACTGGCCGGAGTTCACCGGGAGATCCACGCCGCTGAGGGTGAGACACTCTTGGAGACAAAGGATTTGACCGTCAGGTTCGGTGGGCTGGTCGCGCTGGATTCGGTGACGTTCGACATTCGCCGTGGGGAGATCCTCGGGATGATCGGACCCAACGGCGCCGGCAAGACGACCTGCTTCAACGCCATAACCGGGGTGTATCGGCCCAGCTCGGGCACGGTGATCTTCGACGGTGCCCCACTCGGCCGGATCAAGCGTCATCAGATCACTCGTCGGGGTATCGCGCGCACCTTCCAGAACATCCGGCTGTGGGGTGAGATGACCGCGCTGGAAAACGTCGTGGTCGCCACGGATGCGCGGCACAAGACGTCGGTCCCGGGCGCGCTCGTTCGCAGTCCGCGGCACCGGCGGGAGGAACGTTCGGCGATCGAACGGGCGGCTGCGCTCTTGCATTTCGTCGGCATCGCCCATCGGGGCGAAGAGAAGGCGAAGAACCTGCCGTACGGGGACCAGCGCCGTCTGGAGATCGCGCGTGCCCTGGCCACCGAGCCCAAGCTGTTGTGCCTCGACGAACCGGCCGCCGGGTTCAATCCCCGCGAGAAGGCCGCGCTCATCGACCTGATCCGCAAGATCCGCGACGATGGCTACACCGTGCTGCTCATCGACCACGACATGCGCCTGGTGATGGGGGTCACCGACCGGATCGTCGTTTTGGAGTTCGGCCGCAAGATCGCCGACGGCCTACCCGCCGAAATTCGCGAAGACCCCAAGGTCATCGCCGCCTACCTGGGAGTGCCCGATGACGAATCCTCCTGACGACGAACGCCCCGTCCTGCTGGAGGCCCGCGACATCGTGGTGCACTACGGCCGGATTCAGGCCCTGCACGGGGTTTCGCTGGTGGTGCGACAGGGCGAGCTGGTGACACTGCTGGGCTCCAACGGCGCCGGCAAGACCACCATCATGCGCGCAATTTCGGGCCTGCGGCCTTTGACGTCGGGATCGGTGTGGTTCGAAGGAAAAGACATCACCCGGGTGAAGGCGCACCGCCGGGTGATCGACGGCTTGGTACAGGCGCCGGAAGGCCGCGGTGTGTTCCCCGGCATGACCGTCATCGAGAACCTGGAAATGGGTTGTTACGGACGCAAATTCGCGTCGAAGGCCGAGCACAAAGAGCGACTGGACTGGGTGCTGGACACCTTCCCGCGGCTGGCCGAGCGACGCCACCAGGTCGGTGGCACGCTGTCCGGCGGTGAGCAGCAGATGCTGGCGATCGGCCGGGCGCTGATGGCCCGGCCGCGGGTGCTATTGCTTGACGAGCCGTCGATGGGCTTGGCGCCCATGGTGATCTCGCAGATCTTCATGATCATTGCCGAGATCAATTCACAGGGCACCACCGTGCTGCTCGTCGAGCAGAACGCGCAGCAGGCCCTGACCCGCTCGGACCGGGCTTACATCCTGGAGACGGGCGAGATCACCCGAACCGGCAATGCGCGAGAGTTGTTGGAAGACGACAGCATTCGCGCCGCCTACCTCGGCGTCGCGTAACGCTCCTCACCCCTTCCCGCGAGCGTGCGTGTCTGCAGGCGACACACCGCTGAAATCCCCAACTTTGTGCACGCTCATGCTTAGGTCAGCGCGACGCGCGCCTCGATCGCGTCGAGCACCGCGATCTGAGTGGGCGGCACGCCGATGTGCATCACCACGTCGTCGCCGGCCGGTTCGAAGCCGAACGTGAAAAACGAGCAGCATTGGCTCTCACGGTCAGCCAGATCGCGAGCGGTGGCCTCGGCTTCCGCTGGTATCACGAGTTCCAGTCGCGTCGGCCGCGGCCGTTCGAACCGCAGGACCTCGGCGAAGAACTCGTCGAATTCCGCTACCCGCACGGGGCGCTCCGCGGTCGGAAGTGTGCAGGCCTCCGGCGCCCAATCCTCGGGGATCGTCATGACCCGAGGCTAGCGCGCGACGATCACCGAGGAGCCGTGACCGAACAGGCCCTGGTTGGCGGTGACACCGACGGTCGCGCCCTCGACCTGGCGGCCGACCGCCTGCCCGCGCAGCTGCCAGTTCAGCTCGCAAACCTGCGCGATGGCCTGCGCCGGAATGGCTTCGCCGAAGCAGGCCAGCCCGCCGGACGGATTCACCGGGATCCGTCCGCCGATGGTGGTGGCGCCGCTGCGCAGCAGCGCCTCGGCCTCGCCCTTGGGGCACAACCCGAGGTGCTCGTACCAGTCCAGTTCCAGGGCAGTCGAGAGGTCGTAGACCTCGGCGACGCTGAGGTCTTCGGGCCCGATGCCGGCTTCGGCATAGGCGACGTCGAGGATCTGGTCTTTGAACACCCGCTCCGGTGCGGCCACCACCGCGGTGGAATCCGTTGCAATGTCGGGCAATTCGGGCAGATGCTGTGGATACTGCGGTGTCACCGTGCTGACGGCACGCACCGACGGCACACCGTCGAGCGAGCCGAGGTGCTTCTCGGCGAACCCCTTGCTCGCCACGACCAACGCTGCCGCGCCGTCGGACGTCGCGCAGATGTCCAGCTGCCGCAATGGGTCGGCGACCACCGGGCTGGCCAGCACGTCTTCGATCGAGCTCTCCTTGCGGTAGCGGGCATTCGGGTTCTGCAGGCCGTGTCTGGCGTTTTTGACCTTGACCTCGGCGAAGTCCGCCGAGGTGGCCCCATAGAGGTCCATCCGCCTGCGGGCCAGCAGCGCGAAGTACACCGGGTTCATCGCGCCGATCAGGTGGAAGCGCTGCCAATCGGGATCGTTCTTGCGCTCGCCGCCGACGGGGGCGAAAGCGCCCTTTGGCGTGGTGTCGGCACCGATCACCAGGGCGACATCGCAGAAACCGGCCAGGATCTGGGCGCGGGCGCTCTGCAGCGCCTGCGAACCGCTGGCGCACGCCGCGTAACTGGAGCTGACCGGCACGCCGTTCCAGCCCAGCTTCTGCGCGAACGTCGACCCGGCGATGAAGCCCGGATAGCCGTTGCGGATGGTATCCGCGCCGGCCACCAACTGAATCTGCGGCCAGTCCAGGCCTGCCTCCGCGAGCGCGGCACGGGCAGCAACGACGCCGTACTCGGTGAAGTCGCGACCCCATTTGCCCCACGGGTGCATGCCGGCGCCGAGGATGTACAGCGGGCTTGGGCTGGATGTCGCCGCCGGTGCGGCTCCGGGACTCATTCGGCGATCCTCCAGGCGTGCACGATGCGCTCGACGCCGTCGTCGTCGACGAACAACGGCATGGTGGTCAGCTCCATCTCGATGCCGACCTTCAGGTCGGCGGCCAGCGTGCCCTCGACGACCTTGCCCAACACGATCAGACCCTCATCGGCCAACTCCACCGCGGCAATCGCGAACGGCTCGAACGGATCCGGAGCCGGGTACGGCCGTGGCGGCGGGTACCGGTTCTCGGTATAACTCCACAGTGTGCCGCGTCGCGAGAGCGGCACCTGTGCCAGCTCGTCGCCGTCACACGCGGGGTTGGGGCAGTTGGTAGCACGCGGCGGAAAGACGTAGGTGCCGCACTGATGGCACTTGCCACCGATCAGATACGGCGACCCGGACTCGTCGGTGGCAAACCACCCGTCGATCGCCGGTTGTGTGGATGCAGCTGACACGCGGTCAGCGTACCGATTCCTGCCGCGAAACTGAAACGTGTTCCAGTTTCACCTCCGTGTCAGGGGCGGTGCATAGAGTAGGGCCGTGACCGCAAGCGCGACGGCCGAGAAGCCGACATTGATGCTGCTGGACGGCAATTCGCTGGCGTTCCGGGCGTTCTACGCGCTGCCGGCCGAGAACTTCAAGACGCAGGGCGGCCTGACCACCAACGCGGTCTACGGGTTTACCGCGATGCTGATCAATCTGCTGCGCGACGAATCGCCGACGCACATCGGCGCCGCATTCGACGTGTCGCGGCAGACCTTCCGATCGGAGAAGTACCCGGAGTACAAGGCCGGCCGGTCTGCCACGCCCGACGAGTTCCGCGGCCAGATCGACATCACCAAGGAAGTGCTCGGCGCGCTGGGCATCACCGTGCTGGCCGAGGCGGGATTCGAAGCCGACGACGTGATCGCCACGCTGGCCACCCAGGCGGAAGAGGCGGGTTACCGGGTGCTGGTGGTCACCGGTGACCGCGACTCGCTGCAGTTGGTCAGCGACGACGTCACGGTGCTCTACCCACGCAAGGGTGTCAGCGAGCTGACCCGGTTCACGCCGGACGCGGTCGTGGAGAAGTACGGGCTGACTCCGCGGCAGTATCCCGACTTCGCGGCGCTGCGCGGCGATCCCAGCGACAACCTGCCCGGCATCCCGGGCGTGGGGGAGAAGACCGCGTCCAAATGGATCGTCGAATACGGCTCGCTGCAGGCGCTGGTGGACAATGTCGACTCGGTGCGCGGCAAGGTCGGCGACGCGCTACGGGCCAACCTGTCGCACGTCGTGCTGAACCGCGAGCTGACCGATCTCGTCAAGGACGTGCCGCTGGCGCAGACGCCCGACACGCTGCGCATGCAGTCGTGGGATCGCGACCAGATCCACCGGCTGTTCGACGACCTGGAGTTCCGGGTGTTGCGCGACCGGCTTTTCGAGACGCTGGCCTCGGCGGATCCCGAAGTCGATCAGGGCTTCGACGTGCGCGGCGAGGCGCTTGAGCCGGGCGAACTTGCCGGCTGGCTGGCCGAGCACAGCCAGGGCAACAGGTTCGGTCTGGCGGTGGTCGGCACCCACCTGGCGTACGACGCCGACGCCACCGCGCTGGCGATCGTCGCGGCAGACGGCGACGGGCGCTACATCGACACGGCCAACCTGCATTCCGACGACGAGACCGCGCTTGCGTCCTGGCTGTCCGACGCCGGTTCACCGAAGGCGCTGCATGAGGCGAAGCTCGCCATGCACGATCTGGAAGGCCGCGGCTGGAAACTGGCCGGTGTCACGTCGGACACCGCGCTGGCCGCCTATCTCGTCCGGCCCGGCCAGCGCAGCTTCGCGCTCGACGACCTGTCGTTGCGGTATCTGAAGCGCGAGCTCCGTGCGGATAACCCTGAGCAGCAACAGCTTTCGCTGCTCGACGACACCGACGGCGTGGACGAGCAGGCGGTGCAGACGGTGACCCTGCGGGCCAGCGCCGTGATGGATCTGGCGGATGCGCTCGACGAGGCGCTGGCCGGCATCGATTCCTCGGCGCTGCTCGGCAACATGGAGCTGCCGGTGCAGCGGGTGCTCGCCGAGATGGAGACCGCCGGCATCGCCGTCGACCTGGGCCAGCTCGGCGAGCTGCAGAGCGAGTTCGCCAACCAGATCCGTGACGCCGCGGAGGCCGCCTACGGGGTGATCGGCAAGCAGATCAACCTCGGCTCACCCAAACAGCTGCAGGTGGTGCTGTTCGACGAGCTGGAGATTCCGAAGACCAAGCGGACCTAGACCGGCTACACCTCCGACGCCGACGCGCTGCAGTAGCTGTTAGTCAAGACCGGGCATCCGTTCCTGCTGGATCTGCTCGCGCACCGCGACGCCACCCGGCTCATGG
>NZ_JBOGDB010000243.1:0-19325 GCF_050701515.1 Mycobacterium sp.
GCTTCTTGAGCTGCTGCATCTGGCTTCCGAAGGCATAGCCGGGATTAGGAGTGTCGGGCGGAGACTGGCGCATCCACGCCAGCTGAATCTTCCATTCGTCGGGGAAGTGAACGATCGAATTCACGTAGATCCAACTCAGTGCGTCGAGCTTCTCGATCGGCGTCGCATCGGAACTCAGAACGCCCATCGACGCCGCAGCGGTCTTCTCGCCAAAGGTTTGCATGATCGACGCGAGTAGTTCGTCCTTCGAGCCGACGAGCCGGTAGACGGTGCGAGTGCCGAACCCTGCCGCGGACACGATGTCCCGGACGGTGGTGGTTTCAAAGCCCTTGCGGCCGAACGCCGTGCGCGCCGCTGCACGGATCCGCGCTGTCTTGTCGCTGAGACCGGCGCCATCCTCATCCCGCCACGTCCGAATGACGGCGTCCGCGGCGGCTAGCGCGCTTGAGCCGTCCAGCTCCCCGTCGTCATGGGGCCGGCTGGCAAGGCCGTGCAGCATGATGCGGCAGAGCACCGTTGCCACCTGGTCCGCGGGAGCTTTGCGCCGAATGACATCCAGCCCGACATGCATCATGGACTGGCAAATGCGGTCCGCCAGTGGGGGAAGATCGAGATCGGATCGGATGTAACCGCTCCACCTGCCGGCGCGCAACGTTTGAAGCATCGCTTGCTGGACGGTGGTGGGCCGTTGTCGCAGCAACTGAACCAAGTCCGGGTTCTCGGACGGCGCCTCGTAAAAAGACATCTGAAGTGCCGCGCGGTGTCGAACGGCACAGCTCGCGATCGCCGATCCCAACTCGACGAACTTCTGTTCTACGGATCCCGACCCGGGTGCGTCCAACCTCTCCAGCGCGACCTGGCCAATCCAATCGAGATCGGCGTGGTAGCGCCGGATCAGCTCAACGAGTATGGCTTCCTTCGATTCGAAGTGGTGGTACAGACTGCCCGGCAGGATCCCCGCTGCATTGGCGATCTCCTGCAGCGAGGTTCGCAGGCCCGAGGAGGCAATCAGCGACTCCGCGGTCTCAAGGATCTCGGTTCGCCGCGTGGCATCGACCGGCGTGGGCTGCTGAAGCGTCACAAGACCTCCACTGCCAGTTGAGTCCGGTCGACGACGGGATACCCAGCGCCTATGCAGGCTATCTCATCCGTCCCTATTTGACCCAAATATCTGTTCACACTAGGGTAGAACAAAAATTTGGGTAATCGACGGCCGCCGCGGAGGTGACATGTCCTACGAAAGCACCGCAGAGCCGATCAAGGTCGGCTACCTCATGGACTTTCTGCTATCGGACGACTACCCGCAAGACCGCCGGGACGATCTGACGAACCCGTTCGACATGGTTTTCGGCGACGCGCTCGAGCAGGGCCTGATCGACCGGCCCATCGAGGTGGTCTACCGAGAGGTCGAGGGCCTTCCGAAAGGCACGGTCAAGGCCGTGATCGATGCCTACGAAGAACTGGTGGACGAAGGCTGCCTGGTCATCTTTGGACCCCACATCGGTGACAACGCGGTAGCCATCCGCGAGGCTCTCGAAGGGCGGTTTCGGGTTCCTGCAATCAGCGTGACGGGTTCCGACGAGGCGTTGGGGGAATGGTTCTTCTCGTTCCCGATGGGATCGCACTTCGACGAACCGATCTTCTGGTCAGACCTGCTGGTGAAGGGCGGCCATTCCGACGTAGGCGTGCTGGTCGAGCAGTCTCTGGTCGGGGAGGCATACCTCAACAACTTCCGGAAAGCGTGTCGGCGCAAGGGTATTCGAGTCGTGGCGGAGGCTGCCATCGCGCAGACCGCGCAAGATGCCTCAGAAGCAGTTCTTACGTTGCATGAAGCGAAGGTATCGGCAATCGTCCACTGTGGTTTCGGGTTCGGAGTTGTGTTCGTCAACCCTGCACTCGCGCAACTCGACTGGGATCCACCACGATTCGCCAGCACCGCATTCGAGAACGCGTGGATCAACCCGGTCATGTGGAATGCGTTCATGGGCTGGACCGGCGTCGACCAGTATGACGAGTCCAACATGGTCGGCCAACGTTTCCTCGACGAATACCAGAAGGTCTACGGGCGGCGCCCGGAATGGTGCGTGCCTGTGGTCAACCGTGACGTCGCCACTGCGATCCTGCACGCTCTTACCGACGCCCATCCGTTGAGCCCTCGTGGCGTGAAGGAGGCACTCGAACGGGTGAAGTCGGTGCCGGCGGCATCGGGCGCGCCCGGCACCAGGATTTCGTTCGGAAACTGGATTCGCCGGGCCTGGATGGGCACCGGCTACCTGGTGGCCCGGCAGCTCGAACCCGATGGCGTCAATTCGCGTCTCGTCGATCGCTTTGGTGAGGAATAGGGGTCGCATGGCTGACGTGACAGACACGGATGACGTACCCCAAAGCGTCCGGGATGCGCAGGAGCGGTTCGATGCAGGTTTGGGCGCCGACGGCGACGCCTCGCCGTACCCCTTGCTGCGCGAGTTGCGTGCGACCGGACCGGTCCATCCCGGATGGCCGGAAATGGGCATGTACGAAAACTCCGGCGACGGCCCACCGACGTTCGCGGCGTACTCGTTTGACGCGGTGAAGACCGTGTTCACCGACAATAAGACCTACAGCACGCGATGCTACGAAGCCATCGTCCGTCCGCTGGAAGGCCCGACCATCCTGGAGTTGGACGAACCCGAACATCAGGTCTACCGCAAGCTTCACGAGTACGCGTTCGCCCGCCCGTCGATGCGCCGCTGGGAAAGTGAACTCGTCAAACCCCTGGTCGAACGCACCATAGACAGGTTCCAGTCCGCGAAGCGGGCGGACTTGGTAGCCAAGGTGTTCATGCCAATCCCGGTACGAATCATCGCCGCACTGCTCGGATTGCCGGAGGCTGATGTCCCGGAGTTTCACCGCCTGGGCATCGAACTGCTGGGGTTCAGGGCCGACTACGACCGTGCGCTTCGGGCGTCCGCGCAGTTACGCGAGTACTTCGTCGGCATCCTTGCCGACCGAAGGCGCGAACCACGCGACGACATGGTGACCGTGCTGGCCGAGGCCGAAGTCGACGGCGTGCGACTGTCCGACGAAGAGATCTTCGGGTTCATGCGCAACCTGCTTCCGGCCGGCGCCGAGACCACGTCACGGTCGACTGCGAGCCTGGCCTGCGGACTGCTCACTCACCCCGACCAACTCGCTGCGGTGCAGGCGGATCGAAGCATCCTTCCCCAGGCCATCGAGGAGGGTATCCGCTGGGAAACCCCCTTGCTTAACTTCATGCGGGAGACCACCCGTGACACTGAACTCGGCGGAGTCCAGATACCGGCGAATTCAACGATCGCGATGAATCTCGGCAGCGCCAATCATGACGAGGCCCGATGGGACAACCCAGAGCAGTTCGACATCTTCCGAGAACGTAAGCCCCACATCGGTTTCGGCCACGGCGCGCACGTGTGCATCGGGATGCATCTGGCCCGCCTCGAGAGCTCCATCATCTTCAATACCCTCTTCGACCGATTGCCGGGACTGCGGCTGGACCCCGATGCGCCCGCTCCGTACATCTCCGGGGTGTATTTCCGGTCTCCGCCTCGCCTCGACGTCGTATGGGACTGACGGGCTGAGCTACTTCGCGCTGCGCTCTGCAACCCCGCGCAGCACCGTGTCCCGAACGTGGATTTGAGCAGTCCTGGTATCGGTGGCCCGCAGGATGCTCTCCGGAATCCACTGAATAGCGATCATGCAGCGTGCCAGCATGTCGCTGGACGGGCTGTCGACACGTATCTCTCCGGACTTAATTCCTTGGGAAAGAAGGGTTTTCATCTGCTTTACGCGTGTTGTGTACATCCAGGCCACGTCTGCGATCTCCGGAGGCGGTGACTGTCGCATCCACGCCAACTGGATCCTGAACTCGTCGCCGAGCTGGTCGAGTGCATTGGTGTTAACCCAACCCAGCGCATCCAACTTCTCGACGATTGTCGAATCCGCGCGCAGGACACTGGTCCATCCCGCTGCAATCTTCTTTCCGAACGATTCCATGATCGATGTCAGGAGCTCCTCTTTGGAGCCAATCAATCGATAGACGGTGCCGGTGCCAAGGCCGGCCGCGGACGCGATGTCCCTGACTGTTGTCGCTTCGTATCCTTTGCGGCCGAACTCCGTTCGTGCGACCGCACGGACGTGCGCCCCTTTGTCGTCGGGGTCGCTGTCATCCGTCCAGGACTTGATGACTTCGTCCGCTGCGAGGAACGCAGCGGCGGAATCCAGCTCCGCATCGGTCGGCGGTTTGGACGCAAGGCCATCCAAGATGATTCGGCACAACAGCGCCGCAACCCGGTCAGCGGGGGCGTTGTGTCGCATGACCTCGAGCCCGACCTGCAGCATCGTCTGGACGATTCGGTCGGCCAGTATGGGTAGGTCGATTTCGGGCCTGAGGTAGCCGCTCCACTTGCCGGCCCGCAGTATCTGGAGCATCGCTTCCAGAATCGCGTCTGGACGCTGCCTGGTCAGCTCGGTCAGTTCCGGATTGGCGCTTGGCCCTTCATAGAACGACATTTGAAGCGCGGCGCTATGCCGCACCGCGCATTCGGCGATCGCCGATCCTAGGCCGATGATTCTCTCGGAGACTGGCCGCGAGTCGTCGTCAAGGCGCTGCTCGGCGTGCTCGGCTATCCGGTCCAGGTCCTCGTGATATCGCCGGATCAGCTCAACGAGGATCGCTTCCTTGGATTCGAAATGGTGATACAAGCTGCCCGGAAGGATGCCGGTGGCGTCGGCAATCTCCTGCAGGGAGGTCCTCAAGCCGGACGAAGCGATCAACGTCGCCGCCGTCTGAAGGATCTCGGTCCGGCGGGTGCCATCGTCATAGGCGTGGCGGGCATCGTCCATGAGGCCTGGGGCAGCCTTGCGGGAGTTGCGCAGCTTCGGCGTCACGTCAGGACGCGCCACAACCACCCTCCACGGCTCCTAACTCCGATCCTGATCGTTCGGCGCCGTCTGGCAAAACCGATCGACCCAATGTTTGGTACACGCTACCAGAAGACGAGTTGTCCGCCGTGCAGGCCGAACCGCCGAATGCGCCGGTAGATAGAACTCTGCCCGGCCGATCCCGGGCAACTCAATTCTGTCCGCTTTGCGAAAAGACGTCGATACCGAGCCGGTCACAGACGGCGAAGACCTCTTCGAAGATCGACCCGGGGACCGCGAACGGATCTGTCGCCGCGATCTCGGCGAGGTGCTCGGCGATGTCGTCGGCGGTCGGCTCGCTGTCCGGGTCTGCCAGCCAGCCCTCGCCCAGACCGACGAAGACCCGCGCAAAACGCCCGGCGCACGCCGAGTAGTTCTGATGACTGAAGTCGCAGGCCCGGCTGGCGAGGAAGACGACCATCGGCACCACCAGGTCCGGCTGGATGATCTTCAGGAAGCCGGTTTCCTCAAGGGCTTTCGGGTCGCCGACGGTTTCGGTGACCATCCGGGAGAACCCGAACGGGAGCACGCTATTGGCGAGGATGCCATGTTCGGCCCCTTCGATCGCGATGACGTTCGTCAACCCGACCAGTCCGGCTTTGGCCGCGGCGTAATGCGCTTCCAGCGGTTGGCCGAACATTCCTCCGGACGACGAGATGAAGACAAACCGGCCATAGCCTTGAGACTTCATCACGCGATAGGCGGGCTGGCTCAAATAGAAGCCGCCGTCGAGGTGCACGCGCAACATGCGACGCCAGTCGTCCGGTGAGAGTTCTTCGAAGGGAATGCTGTTGAATATGCCGGCATTGCTGACGACCGCGTCCAGTCGGCCGAACCGGTCAACCGCCGTTTGCACAATGGCGGCTCCGCCCTCGGGGCTGTCAACCGAATCGTGTGACGCCACCGCCACTCCACCGGCGCGCTCGATCTCTTGAACCATCTCGTCGGCGACGCTGGCGTCTGCGCCCTCGCCGTGCATGGAGCCACCGAGATCGTTGACCACGACCGAAGCTCCGCGGCGGGCCATCTCCTTTGCATAAAGGCGGCCGAGTCCGCGTCCCGCTCCCGTGACGATGACTACCTGATCGTCGAATTTGATCATAGCTATTCCTTGCCAATTCGTGATCAACAGCGGAACCCGCTGCCCGCCTGAGGCTTTCAGCGCACTTGACTGTTGCTTAGTCCGGACTCTACGCTGGAACAGATATTTGGTCAACGCGTGAAGCAGAGGACGCTGGTGCCGGGCGACAACGGAGAAACGAACGGCCTTGGGCGATTGGGCCTGCTGGCATCTGCCATTTCCGGCTACCCGCTCGAGGTGAGGCCGGTTGCGTCCGGTGAGCCGGCGTGGACGGACGGCCGGGTGGTCTACGTCGAGGCCGACGTGAGTAGACGCCACCAACTCGAAGCGCTGGCGGTGCAGGCGTCACTGGTGGCGCAGGGCAGCTTGGCGCCCGACATCATCCGCAAGCTGACTCGGCGCCCCGCGGTGGCCAGGCGATATCTCGCCGTGGAGGGTCATCGGGCACTGGCGGCCAACGAGGATCTGTTGCCACCCTTTGCGCGGTCGCTCATCGACCGTAATGTCGCCACCCGCACGGAATCACCCGACGCATCGCTGGCGCTGGCGCTGAGCCGAGGAGCAGCCGCCGACCCGCCAGAAGTGTTCGGAGCGATCCGTGCCCGAAATATGTTGGCAGCCATGGATCGTGCCGCGGCGTCGGCAGCGCCGGGTGAACACATGCCGCGTCGTCAGCGTAAGCAGGAACTCGCCGAACTCGACGAGGACGGCGATCAGGAGGCCGACGACTTCATGGACGTTTTCTCCAGTCCAGTGGGCGGGGCAGGCGTGATGGGACGTCTGCTGCAGAAGATGCTGGGGATGGTGCGCCAGCTCAGCGGGGGAGGCCCACCGGGGGCGGACGCGCCCACCCATCGGTCGCGTTCGGGGGCGCGCGGTGGGGGCCGCGCCGTGGTTTCGACCGCACAGGCCAGCGCGTTCGAGGAGGCCTTCGGCGAGGGCCACGGAACGACGTATCCCGAGTGGGACGTGCATCGGCGCCGCTATCGGCCGGACTGGTGCACGGTTGTGGAGGTTGTACCGCGGGTGAAGGCCGACACGTCCCTCGGCTTCTCCGACAGCCACGGATTGCGTCGTCCGCTTGCCCGGCTCGGCCTGGGCCTCGACCGTTGCCACCGCCAGCCCGGCGGCGACGACATCGATATCGACGCGGCGGTCGAGGCACGCGTCGAGGTGCTGGCGGGCTCGGCGCCCGACGAGGCGGTCTATATCGACACGTTGCGCCGCCGACGCGATCTGGCCGTGCTGGTATTGCTTGATATTTCGGGGTCGTCCGCCGAGCCCGGAGCCACCGGCCTCAGCGTGCACGATCAGCAGCGCGCCGGGGCCGCCGCGCTGACCACCACGTTGCATGACCTCGGAGATCGAGTGGCGCTGTACGCGTTTCATTCTCAGGGGCGGTCTGCGGTGAACCTGATGCCGGTGAAGCGCTTTGACGGCGATCTCGATATCTCCGTGATGAGGCGTTTACGCGGCCTGGTACCCGGGGCGTATTCGCGACTTGGCGCGGCCATCCGCCATGGCGCGGCCGTGCTGGAACGCGACGGCGGGGCGCCACGACGGCTGCTGGTCGTGCTCTCCGACGGATTGGCATATGACCACGGCTATGAACGGGTCTATGGCGCGGCCGACGCTCGTCGCGCGCTCGCCGAGGCCCGCCGTAGAGGTACCGGCTGTCTGTGCCTCACCATCGGCGCCGCGACGGATGTCGACGAGCTGCGCCGGGTATTCGGCAGCGCCGCCCACGCCACCATTCCCAAGCTCGAACAAATGAGCCGGATGATCGGCCCGCTGTTCCGCTCGGCCATCCGCTCTGCGGAGGTTCGGCGGCGGGTTGCGTAACTGATTGTGGCAGAGAGGAAAACGATGGACCCCGAGACCGCGCCGACGCGCGGACAGCGCCCGTATTACGTACCGCTCGGCAACGAGGAGCAGGTGTTCATGGCGGCCTACCGGCAGGGCTTGTCGGTCGTGCTGAAGGGTCCCACCGGATGTGGGAAGACGCGCTTCGTCGAGGCGATGGCGTACGACCTGCAGCGGCCTCTGATCACCGTGGCCTGCCATGACGATCTGACCACGGCCGATCTGGTGGGGCGGTTCCTGCTGAAGGGCGGCGAGACCGAGTGGGTGGACGGCCCGCTGACACATGCGGTGCGCGAGGGTGCGATCTGCTACCTCGACGAGGTCGTCGAAGCCCGTCAGGACACGACGGTGGTGTTGCACCCGCTGTCCGATCATCGGCGACAGCTTCCGATCGAGCGCCTCGGCGTGACACTCGACGCGGCGCCCGAGTTCTGCCTGGTGGTGTCCTACAACCCCGGATATCAGAGCGTTTTGAAGGATCTCAAGGACTCGACGCGCCAGCGGATGGTCGCCATCGAGTTCGGCTTCCCGGCACCGGACGTCGAGGAGAAGATCATCACCTGCGAGGCCGGTATCGACCACGACAAGGCGGCTCAGCTGGTGCGGTTCGGTCAGGCGATCCGCCGAATCGAGACGGCCGGCCTTCGCGAGGTGGCCTCCACCCGGGTGCTCATTGCCGCCGGGCGATTGATGGCCGAAGGCCTGGAACCGCGGGAGGCGGCCCGCGCCGCCATTGCCGGACCGCTTACCGACGACTCCGTCGTGACCAAGGGCCTCGCCGAGATGATCGACGTGTACCTCGGCGACCAGGAAGCATGATCGCCGCGATTGACGACGACGGTGGCTCACGCTAGGGTCTGAACAAATATTAGGTTTGCCGCGCGGACTGCCGCACCAATGGAGGTGACATGTCCTACGAGAGCACCGCTGAGCCAATCAAGATCGGCTACTTGATGGACTTCAAGTTGCCGGACCTCTACCCGCAGGAGATGAAGGAGGATCTGTCCAACCCCTTCGAGCTGATCTTTGGCGAGGCAATGGCGGAGGGCCTCATCGACCGCCCAATCGAGGTGGCCTACCGCGAGGTCGAAGGCCTACCGAAGGGGTCGGTCAAGGCCGTCATCGATGCTTTCGGAGAACTGGTCGACGAGGGATGCCTCGCGGTGTTCGGACCCCATATCACCGACAACTGCGTGCCGACGCGGGAGGCGATCGAGGACCGTTTCCGGGTGCCGGCACTGAGTGTGACCGGTTCCGATGACTGGCTAGGCGAGTGGACGTTCTCCTTCCCGCAGGGCTCGTTGACCGATGAGCCGATCTTCTGGGCCGACCTGCTTGCCAAGGGCGGCCACACCGAGGTCGGTGTACTCGTCGAGCAGTCGCTCGTCGGAGAGACATATGTCCGGCATTTCCGGAATGCGGCCCGTCGGAAGAACATTCGCATCGTGGCAGAGGCGTCGCTCGCACAGACAGCCCAGGACGTCGGCGAGGCGGTGCGTGTCATGCATGAAGCGAAGCCCAGCGCCCTCGTGCATTGCGGCTTCGGGTTCGGGATCGTCTTCCTCAACTCCGCGCTGGAGGCGGCGGAGTGGGATCCGCCTCGGTTCACCAGCACCGCGTTCCAGAACGCATGGATCAATCCGATCATGTGGAACGCGTTCATGGGGTGGACAGGAGTCGACCAGTACGACGAAGCAAATCCCGTCGGACAGCGTTTCCTCGACAAGTATGAAGAGAAGTATGGTCGCCGCCCCGAGTACTGCGTCCCGGTGGTGAACTGCGACGTCGCCACCTCTCTGCTACGAGCCTGCACCGATGCGCATCCGCTGAGCCCGCGCGGCGTCAAGGAAGCGCTGGAACGGGTGAAGATGATGCCCGCCGCCGCGGGTGCGCCTGGCACCAGGGTGTCGTTCGGAAACTGGACACGGCGCGCCTGGATGGGCGCCGGATACCTGGTGGCCCGCAGATTGGACGCCGACGGCGTCAACTCCCATCTCGTCGACCGATTCGGTGAGGAGTGATCCGATGACCACAGAACAGACATCGCCGGCTTCCGAAAGCCCGGCTGCCGAGCCGAAGAAAGTCTCGTGGCAAGGCGTGGCGTGGGTCACCGTCGCCCTGGTCCTGCTGGCCCTCATCGCGGTCAACGCGCGGAAGGGCGCGGTTTCGCCCCGCATCCGCAACCCCGAGGTCGAGGGGGCGCCACGTCCGGTCGAGCCGCTGTTCGGCTACGACAACTGGCTCGATCTTTTCCAGATCTTCACGGTCGTCTCGATGTCGATCATCATCGTGGTGTATGTGGTGGCGTGGCGCCGACATGGCGCCCACCCGGTGTTGTTGATGGGCATCGTCACGACGTTGATCGTCTGGCAGGACCCGATCATGAACTGGTCGCCGTACGCGGTCTACAACCCGGAACTCTGGCACTGGCCGGAGGACTGGCCGCTGGTGTCACTGTCGCCCACGGTGGAACCGTTCCTGGTGATCGGGTACATCATGTTCTATCTGGGACCCTATTTCCCGGCGATCTGGATCCTTCGCAGGATTCAGGCCCGCCGGCCCGTCGACTCGTTCGTGTGGCGCCATCCCCTGATCAGCCTGGCGGCGATCATCTTTCCCATCGGGATCCTCCTCGATGCGATGCTGGAGATCACGCTGGTGCGCACCGGTTTCTACATCTACTCGCAGGTCATTCCGTTCGGGTCGGTATTCGTCGGGGAGACATACCAATTCCCGTTCATCTGGGAAACCGTGATGGTCACGTTCGTGATGATCCCGGCCGGAGTGCTGCTGTACCGCGACGACACCGGACGCACCGTCGCCGAAAAGCTGGCGCAGCGGGCACGCATCTTCGCCAGCAAGCCTGCTCTCGGCATGTTCGTGGTGATGTTCGTCATCATCAACCTCGCGTACTTCGCGTATGGAACGGGCTTCGCAATCATCAAGTGGACACGGGCCGCCACCTCTGTTGCCTGCCCGTGGCCCTATCCGGAAGCGAAAGTGTATGACCCGCAAGGCTTCTACGAGAAGAACGGTCAAGAGGGCCCGTATTCGGTGGGTATCTGGTCGACGTGGATGAGTGCCCAGCCGGATGGGCGTCCAGACGTGCAGCTCGGGTCCGAGAGCGAGCGGTGTGCGCCGAAGACATGAGTGAACCGCGCAGCGTCGTCATCACTGGCGCGTCGAGAGGCCTGGGCTTCGCGTCGTCCGTGTACCTCTACCGGCAGGGCTGGCGGGTCGTGGCGGCGATGCGCTCACCGGATACCGGATTGGACCGTCTGCGGGAGGCGACCGGCGCTGACGACGACGACCCCCGCCTGATCGCTGTGCAGCTCGATCTCACTGACTCCGCGTCGGTCACCGCTGCCGCGAAGATGATCGAAGAGGCCGTCGGCGCCCCCTACGCCCTCGTGCACAACGCCGGCATCTCGGCCGCCGGCATGGCCGAGGAGACGCCGATAAGCCTGTGGGAGAAGATGTTCCAAACCACGGTGTTCGGCCCGGTGGCACTGACGAGCGCACTGCTGCCATCGATGCGCGCCGCCGGTCGCGGACGCATCGTCATGGTTTCCAGCGCGGGCGGTGTGCGCGGCATGCCGTCGACAGCGGCGTACTCCGCCGCGAAAGGAGCCCTGGAACGCTGGGGTGAATCGCTGGCCTGCGAGATCGCGCCGTTCGGGCTGGGTGTGACGATATTGGTAACGGGCACCTACGACACCGAAATCATCACTGACACGGGCACGACGGACTGCCGTGACTTTGACGGAACATACGCACGCCACCACGCCACCATGGACCGGCGGGGCAGATTGGCCATGAAGTACGCCGCCCGCTCGCCGAAGCGCTTTGCCGCCGGGCTCGCCAAGGCACTCGACAGCAACGCGCCCTTCGTTCGGCGGCCGGTGGGTCCCGATGCGCGGATGCTGTTGGTCATAAACCGACTTTTGCCTGCAAAGGGACTTCACCACATGATCCGATTGATGATGGGACTTCCACGGTTTGGTGGCTTAACAACTCACGAGAGCGAGAAGGATGACTGACACCGCGGTTAGCTTCGAATCGAAGATGATGATCGACGGCAAGCTCGTCGATGGCGAGGCCGGCACGTTCACCAACCTCAACCCGGCCACCGAGGAGGCGCTCGGCGAGGTCGCCGACGCGTCGAAAGCGGACATGCATCGTGCGATCGACGCGGCGCGGCGCGCGTTCGACGAGACGGAATGGTCGACCAACAAGGAGTTGCGCAAGCGCTGCCTGATGCAACTCAATGACGCGCTGGAGAAAGAGAAGGAAGAACTGCGCGAGGAACTCATCCTCGAAGTCGGATGCCCGCGCGCGATCACTCACGGCCCGCAGCTGGATGCTCCGTTGGAGGACGCGCTCAAGTTTCCAGTCAAGCTGATAGACGAATACGCCTGGGAAACCGACCTCGGCGACAGATTCGTGTCACTCACCGGCCAGAACACCAGCCGCAAGGTATGGCGCGAACCGGTTGGCGTGGTCGGCGCGATCGTGCCGTGGAACTTTCCTTTCGAGGTCACCATCCAGAAGCTCGGCCAGGCGTTGGGCACCGGTAACACCATGGTGCTGAAGCCCGCGCCGAACACTCCGTACAACGCCACCCGCATAGGCCGCTTGATCGCAGAATCCACCGACATCCCGCCGGGAGTCGTCAACGTCGTCACCGCGTTCGATCACTTTGTGGGGGAAGAGCTGACACTCTCACCGAAGGTGGACCTGATCTCCTTCACCGGCTCGACGGTCGTCGGCAAGCGAATCATGGAGAAGGGCGCCGCCACGATGAAGCGCCTGTTCCTGGAACTGGGGGGCAAATCGGCGACGATCGTGTTGGAGGACGCCGACCTGGGCATGGCTTGCGCGATCGGCATCGCGCCCTGCATGCACGCCGGGCAGGGCTGCGCCAACCCGACCCGCCTGCTGCTGCCCCGATCGCGGTATGACGAAGGCGTGGCGATGCTCAAGGCGATGTACGAGGGCGTCATGCCGGGGGATCCGCAGGACCCGGGCACGTTTTGTGGTCCCGTTATCTCGGAGAAGCAGCGCCAGCGGGTGCTCGGCTACATCCAAAAGGGCGTCGACGAGGGTGCCACCTGTCTTGTCGGCGGCCCCGATGCAGCGACCGGATTCGACAAAGGATTCTACGTCAGGCCAACGCTTTTCACCGACGTCGACAACAAGATGACGATCGCCCAGGAGGAGATCTTCGGTCCGGTGCTGGCCGTGATTCCATTCGACGACGAGGACGATGCGGTCCGCATCGCCAACGACAGCGTGTACGGGTTGGCCGGCAATGTGATGTCGGGTTCGGTCGAGCACTCGGTGGCCGTTGCCCGACGACTCCGCGCCGGGTTCATCGGACTGAACGGCACCGCGGCCTACGGCGCCGACTCACCGTTCGGCGGCTACAAGGCCAGCGGTGTCGGCCGGCAAAACGGTGTCGCCGGTTTCGACCAGTACACCGAGATCAAGACGGTCGCCCATCCGGCCGGATAAGGAGATTCAGTATGCAATTGTTCGATGATCTCGATGATCTCGAGGATTTCGGGGAATTCGACGATTTCGTGTCAGGTGATGTGCGGGACCCGTACACCGAGCTGGCCCGGTTGCGACGCGAAGAACCCGTACAGCGTATCGACATCCCGGGCATGCCTGGCGAGGAAGGCAAGCCCATCTTCATGGTGTATCGCTTTGAGGATGCCCAACAGATGTTGAAGGACAACGAGACCTTCTCGTCGGCGATCATCATTCAGGCATTCGGCGATGTCTTCGGGCAGCACGTGATGCTGGGGATGGACGAGCCCGCGCACAACCGGCACCGGGCGCTGGTATCAAAGGCATTCTCGCAGAAGGCATTGGCGCGCTGGGAGGACGATTTGGTGGGGAAGGTCGGCAACGAGCTGATCGACGGTTTTGTCGATCGGGGCAGCGCTGATCTGGTGAAGCAGTTCAACTTTCCCTATCCCACACAGATCATCGCCGGATTGCTGGGCCTGCCACGAGAGGACTATCCGCAGTTTCAGCGTTGGTCGATCTCGTTGCTGGCCTTCACCGTCAATGCGGAACGGGGGCGCGCAGCATCCCAAGCGCTGACCGAGTACTTCACGCCCATCCTGGCGGCCCGGCGAGACGAACCCCGCGACGATCTGATCAGTGGACTGGCCGCGGCCGAGATTGATGGGGAGCGCCTATCCGACGAGGAGATCTTCTCGTTCCTGCGGCTGCTGCTTCCCGCCGGCGTTGAGACGACCTACCGCTCGCTCGGAAACATGCTCTTCGGGTTGCTCTCCAACCCCGATCAGTTCGATGCCGTCCGCGCCGACCGCTCGCTGCTGCCGCAGGCGATTGAGGAAGCCGTGCGGTGGGAGCCGCCGCTTATCATGATCACCCGCGTTGCCACCCGCGACACCGAGCTTGGCGGAGTCAAAATCCCGGCGGGCTGTTCGGTGATGCCGGTGCTGGGCGCAGCCAACCGGCAGGACGATCGCTTCCCCGACCCGGACCGTTTCGACATCTTCCGTTCTGCCAGGGCACATATCGGGTTCGGCCATGGCGTGCACGTGTGTCTCGGCATGCACCTTGCGCGACTGGAGATGCGGGTGGCGCTGAATCTTCTGTTCGACCGCTTGCCGAATCTGCGCCTGGATCCCGCGGCCGACGACCCGTACATCCGCGGTCAGGCCTTCCGCTCCCCGACGTCGCTGCCGGTCCTGTTCGACGTGCCGGGCGGCTGATGATCCCGGCGATGCCTACGTGACCGAATCGACCAGGAGCGTGTTGTGACCGATTTCGAATCAGTGGATTTCTTCACCGACGAATCGCTTGTCCCCGATCCGTACCCGTACTTCGAGTATTTGCGCTCGAGGTGCCCGGTGACGCCCGCATCGCCATACGCCGTGCTGGCCGTCACCGGATACGAGGAGGCCCTCGCGGTGTACAAGGACCCGGCGTTTTCCTCATGTATCGCCGTCGCGGGTCCCTTCTCGGGGCTGCCGTTCGGGCCCGACGGCGCCGACGACGTCACCGAGCTGATCGAGGAACACCGGGCGAAGGTCCCGATGGCCGAACACATCTCCGCGATGGACCCGCCGCTCCACACCCGCACCCGCGGCCTGTTGAGCAAGCTCATCACTCCCAAGCGGCTCAAGGAAAATGAAGACTTCATGTGGCGTTTGGCCGACGAGCAGCTCGACACGTTCATCGGCCGCGGCGAGTGCGAGTTCCTCGCGGGGTATGCGCAACCGTTCTCGCTGCTCGTCATCGCGGATCTGCTCGGCGTGCCGACCGAGGATCACGACGAGTTCCGGGCGGCATTCGCAAAGGAAACAGTCGGCGCCCTGGGCGACGAGTCGCCCACGCACAATCCGCTGCAATGGCTGAACGATAAGTTCTACGGCTATATCGAGGATCGCAGGCGAGAGCCCCGCGGGGACGTGCTGACCAAGTTGGCGCAAGCCAAGTACGAGGACGGATCGACACCGGAAATCGTCGACGTCATGAACCTATCGACCTTCCTGTTCGCGGCCGGCACCGAAACCACGACGAAGCTGGTCAGCTCCGCGATGCGAATCATCGGCGAGAATCCGGAGTTCGAGACCTATTTGCGCGAAAACCGCAGCCGCATTCCGGCCTTTCTCGAAGAGACACTGCGGATGGAAAGCCCGGTCAAGGCCCACTTCCGGATGGCACGCGAATCGACGACCGTCGGAGACGTCAAGGTGCGCGCCGGCACAACGGTGATGATACTGCCCGGGGCATGCAACCGAGATCCGCGGAAGTTCGACGAGCCCAACATGTTCCGCGCTGACCGACCGAACGTGCGCGAACATCTTGCATTCATCCGCGGGATCCATTCCTGCGCCGGTGCTCCGCTGGCACGGACAGAGGGCCGAATTTCGCTGAACAGGATTCTCGATCGGATGACCGACATCCGAATCTCGGAGGTGCACCACGGTCCGGCCGATGCGCGCCGCTACACCTATGAACCCACGTTCATCTTGCGTGGGCTGGAGGAACTGCATATCGAGTTCAACCCGATGCGCTGAGCCCGTGCATATCGCTACTTTGTTCAGGTGAATAAGGCGCGGACTGCCCCCACCTTGTCGGTTCAATACGCGAGCCGACTGGCGCTTGCGTATCTGCTATCGGTCGCCGCTGCCGTCGCCATCGTCATACCGTTCGGCGGCGAGGCTCTCAGCGAAGCGCAGACGTACTTCACCCGGCAAAACATCATCATCTCGGCAGTGCTGACCGCCGTGGGGACCGTCGTGGTCGCGGTAGGCGGGATGCTGACCATCGCACCGTCATCGCGGTGGTTCATTCCCGGACGGCAACCGGATACTCGCCAGCGTCGGGCGGCGAAGAGACTGTTCGGCTGGCAGTCCGCGATCCTCGGGGCGACGTGGGTGGTGAGCGGTGCAATCTCCTTTCTGCTCAATCGCCATGGCGGGATCGCTATCGCGGTGCCGACCCTCCTCGGTGTTCTGTTCGGCGGATCCGCCGCCGCCGGCATCGGCCTTCTGCTCACTCAGAATGTCATTCGGCCAATCCTGGTCGCCGCGACGGAACCTTCCGAGCGCCTCATCGCCGCGCCGGGGGTGCTGGCGCGATTGATCCTGCTGTGGTTACTGTGCAGCGCGCTGCCCTCCGGCGTCATCGCGGCCCTGATCTTTGTCCGGTCGAACGGCTGGCTCATTCCAGAGACCGCATCGGTCGACATCGCCGTGCTCGTGGTGTCGCTCGCCGCGGTGCTGCTCGGACTGCCGACAATGATCCTGACGTCCCGCTCGATCTCCGATCCGATAGGTGAGGTCGTTGGCGCGATGGCTCAGGTGGAGAAGGGGCAACTAGACACTGAAGTCGATGTATTCGAGCGCTCGGAAATCGGGCGACTACAGAACGGATTCAATCGGATGGTGGCCGGGCTCGCCGAACGCGAACGGCTACGCGACCTGTTCGGTCGCCATGTTGGTGCCAATGTTGCCCGGCGCGCCATCGAAGAAGGTGCATCGCTGTCGGGAGACGTGCAAGACGCCGCGATCCTGTTCATCGACCTAGTCGGCTCGACCCAGTTCTCGGCGAGCCACCCGCCAGAGCAGGTGGCCAATGTGCTCAACGACTTCTTCCGCATAGTCGTCAATTGCGTCGACGAACGTGGTGGGCTCATCAACAAGTTTCAGGGCGACGCCGCGCTTGCCGTGTTCGGAGTGCCCTTGCGGACAAACGAAGCGGCATCGACCGCATTGGCCACCGCGCGCGACCTGGCCGACCAGTTGCGGCAGCTACCCATGGTGGACTTCGGCATCGGCGTTTCGGCGGGATCGGTTTTTGCGGGAAACATTGGTGCCGAGAATCGCTATGAGTACACGGTGATCGGTGACGCCGTCAACGAGGCCGCGCGGCTTGCGGATCTCGCCAAGACGTCGGATCGGCGGATCCTCTGTTCGTCCGCTGCTGTCGAGCGTGCCGATGAGGCGGAACGAAGGCAGTGGACCTCGCAGGGCAGCACCGTCCTGCGCGGCCGCTCCGAGGAGACGCATATCTCCACACCCAAAGGGGGACATGACTGACAACGACTTCGCTGACTCAGCCATCGCCAAGTGGGATCCCGATCTGACGCGCCGGCTCATTGGCGCCGCCGCTCCAATTGCCAAGCACTGGTTCCGCTTTCAGGCTCAGGGAATGGCGGCCCTTTCGCCGACCGGCGGTGCGTTGGTTGTATCCAATCACTCTGGCGGCATGTTGACACCAGACGTGCTGATCTTCGCCGCGGCCTTCTACGACCACTTTGGCTACGACCGCCCCCTCTACACCCTCGGCCACGACGGGTTGTTCGTCGGGCCGATGTCGGATTGGCTGACCCGCATCGGCGTCATTCCGGCCAGCCGGTCGGCCGCCGCCGACGCGCTGCGATCGGGCGGCATCGTGCTGGTGTTTCCTGGCGGGGTTTACGACTCGTACCGGCCTACGCTGGCCGAGAACGTCATCGACTTCAACGGTCGCACCGGATACGTCAAGACCGCCATCGAGGCCGGTGTGCCGATCGTGCCCGCCGTGTCGATCGGTGGACAAGAAAGCCAGTTGTTCTTGACCCGGGGCACATGGCTGGCAAAGAGATTGGGCCTCAATCGGCTGCGATCCGACATATTGCCCGTCACCTTCGGTATCCCGTTCGGCCTCAGCGTGCTGGTGCCGCCAAATTTGCCCCTTCCGACGAAGATCGTCACACAGGTAATGGAACCGATCGATGTCGCGGGTCAATACGGCGACGAACCAGACATCGCAGAGGTTGATGCCCACGTCCGTTCGGCCATGCAGTCCGCGCTCGACCGGCTGGCACGGCAGCGCCGCTTTCCGGTGCTGGGCTGAGCAGCTACTTCGCAGCCGCCGCCGGGGGCATGGCCGTGGGCACGGTATCCACGCCACCGGCACATCCTGCGGCACTGCGTATTTCGGTGAAGGCATGGATCATCGCGTCGGTCGCCTCATGAGGGTCATCGAGGGTGTGATCGTCGGCGATAACCGAGATGTTCAGCTGATCGACGTAGCTCCACACCGTGATATTGATGCCACAACCGGGCGGAAGTGGACCAACAGAATAGATTTCGCTCACCGGTGCGCCACCGAATCGGCCGCGTTCCCGCGGTCCTGGCACGTTGGAGATCGGAATGTTGAAGATCTTGTTTCGAGCGTCGCGTCTGGCCAACCACCGAAACACGGGTGGAGCAATGACGGCCGGCGCATAGTTCGCCATCCGACCGAACAGCTCCGGACCAAGTAGCTGATAGTTTTCCTTCGCGATCCCGGTTGCCATGGCGGTCAACCGCACCCGCTCCAACGGGTCCTCGATATGTACCGGAAGTGACACCACCATGCCGCTCAGCTCATTGCCGGTGATCCGGTCCGGTGACGTGTCGGTACTGGCCGGCACGGAGCTGACGACCGGCGCGTCGGCCCTGCCGTCGTAGCGCAACAACAGTTCCCGCAGTGCTCCTGCGGCGGTCGCGAGCACCATGTCGTTGACGGTCACCCCGAGGTGTCGGCCGGTTTCCTTCACCTGTGCCAGTGAAAGAGTCGCGGTGGCGAATGTTCTTGTCGGTGTGATGACGTGGTTGATGAACGTAGGCGGCGCATGCATGGACCGGGCCAGGTCCGGTTGATCGCCGCGTTGTCGAGACCGCCGGCGCAGGCGGCTGAAGCCGGAAACCGCGTCCTTCACCACGGCCGGCAGTTTGGCGGCTAGCTGCAGATGGTCGCGGCCGGCCTCTCGCAGCAGCTCTGTGTTCGAGGGCGGCAGGCAGACGGGGTACGTGTCGCGTTCATCCTGGGCGGATCCCTGCAGATCCATCGCCCTAGCCAGCAGGTTCGCTGAGGCCACCCCATCGGCCAGGGCGTGGTGCACCTTTCCGATGAATGCGACCCGCTG
>NZ_JBOGDB010000244.1:0-17616 GCF_050701515.1 Mycobacterium sp.
CCCTTCAATCTGAGGTAGGCGAGCCGCGCGCGGTCGGCCGGCTCGGGCAGATGCTCGTCGGCCTCATCGAGCAGGGTGTGCAGGGTCGAGACGTCACCGACCAGTTGAGCGGCATCCGCGGCGTCAAGCTGCAGTTCTCGCGTCAGCGCGAAGTTGGCGGTCCAACGCTGCTCACCGAGGAGGTTCAGACCGTCTCGGCAGCATTGGAGGGCCAGCGGGAACGATGCCTGGGCCCGCGCCTTCCGCGCCGCACGCCGCAGTACCTTGACGAATCGGACGCGCTCGTCGTCGTCGGCCAGCCCACGGCCGCCGATGCCGACGTGGCGGGCGGCCTCGAACAACCGGTCGTCCCCCTGCTCGACCAGCCGCCGACCGATGCGCAGGTGCGTCTCGCGCTGGTCGTCCTCGGACAGGCCGACCCCCGCCGCCTCGGCCACCCGGTCGTGGCTGAAGCGGTACCGGGCATCGCGGCTGATCGTGTTGGTGATTCGTCGGCCACCGCTGTCGACGGCCTCGAGCAGGCGAAGGTCGAGGGCCGACCAAAGCGCCTGGGCGACCACGTCGGGCGGCCGCGCCGCCGCTGTCGTAGCGTCGTCGAGGTCGAACTCGCCACCGATGCGCGTCAGCGAACTCAGCACCGCCCGGTCGATCGGGCGGAGCTGGCCGAGGTAGCGGCCTAGGAACTCGGCGGCTGTCGCGGTGACCTCGATCGACGTGAGGACACGGAGGTCCCAACTCGGGCGCCCGCCCGCATCGACCGGGGTGAGTGCGCCTTCTCGTTGCGCGCGGTACAGCAGCTGACGAACCTGTAGCGGATTGCCCCCGGTTCGATGGTGGAATTCGGCGGCCACGTCGCCCAGCTCCACACCCCGGCCGGACACCGCAGCGAGTAGTTCCTCGACATCCTCGCGGGACAGCGGGCTGAGCTCGATGCTGAGCATGCTCGCAGAGGTGAGACCCGCTGGGCCCGGGTCGAACTCACCCGCGCGATGCGCACCGAGGACCAACACGTTGCGGAGCGACACCGTCAGCAGTTCGGACAGTAGTAGCAGCGTGTCTCGATCAGCCCACTGCAGGTCGTCGATCGCCAGCACCACCGGCCGATAGGACGCGGTATCGGACACAAGCCGGATGGCGGCGCGGTGCAGCCGGCGGCGAGCATCGGCTGCATCGAGGTCGGTCACATGCGAGGGCTCGCCCAGCACTTGCGTTAGGTCGGGCACGAGCTCCCCGAGAATGCCGGCAAGTGGTGACGTCCCGCTGACGAGATCTGCACGCCAACGGTCCCGCTCGGCCGGGCCGGTGGCCTCCATGGCCCGGACAATCGAGCTAAGCGCGTCTCCCAGCGCCGCGTACGGAGCCGGCGCGCCGTCTCGGCACCTCCCGTAGGCAAACACGCAGTTGCGCTGGGAGACCTCGACGCCGAAGGCCTGCGTGAGCGTCGACTTGCCCACGCCCGGAGCGCCGCTGAGCAGGACGCATCCTCCGCCGACGCGTCCGGCCGCTTCCACGGCTTCTCGGAGTTCGGTCAGCTCCTGCCGTCGGCCGACCACATGGCCGTCGAGGTCGAGTAGCGGAGTCGTCACGGCGCTGGGCAGACCTTAGCTCGCGCCGTCCGCCAAACGGCGCGGCAACGGAAGTCGTTCGTCTCGTTGAACTGCACGATCTCGCCTTTTACGCCGTCCCTACTATGCGCCTCGTTGGTAACCGGATTGTCATGAAACGCAATTTCTGCCTCGTGTCTAGCGAACACGCGCTCCCACCGCCGGTGGCAGCGCATCGTCATAGTAATTGACGCGCGCAAAAGTTTGCTCGATAAGGCCGTGCGGGCCGCGTCGAGATGCGAACTCGTGCAGGGCCGCCGTCAGCGGGTGCGTGACAATCCCGCGGAGAACGACGCGGCCGAGTGGGACCGTGCGCCGTTTCGCCGGGGCTTGCGCCTTCGCGGCCGGCCGGGGTTCGGAGACTGAGCCTCCTGCGGGCGCGCGCTGGCCTTCGGCTTACCGAAGGTGCGTTCGCCCGGCGCGATCTGCTGTAGCACCGGGTGTGATGCTCCGCTGAACCGGGTGATGGTCGGCTTCACCCCTGCCTTGCGGGTCAGGTGCCGCACATCGGACACCTGGTCGTCCTGCATCAGCGTCACCACCGTGCCGTCGGCTCCGGCGCGCGCGGTGCGCCCGGACCGGTGCAGGTAGGCCTTGTGCTCAACGGGCGGATCCGCGTGCACCACCAGGCTCACGTCGTCGACGTGGATGCCGCGGGCGGCGATGTCGGTGGCGACCAGCACCATCGCCGATCCGTCGGAGAACGCCGTGAGATTGCGAGTTCGTGCGTTCTGGGACAGGTTGCCGTGCAACTCGACGGCTGCAACGCCGCGTGAGTTCAGCTGTTTGGCAAGCTTTTTGGCTCCGTGCTTGGTGCGTGCGAAGACGATCTTGCGACCGGGTGCGGCCGCCAGGTCGGTGAGCACGTTCATCCGGGCGGCGCCGTCGACGTGCAGCACGTGATGGATCATGGCCGACACCGGCGACTGCGCCGAGTCGACGCTGTGCGTCACCGGGTCGTGCAGGTAGCGCTTGACCAGGACGTCGACGCCGGCGTCGAGGGTTGCCGAGAACAGCATGCGCTGGCCGTGGCGGGGCGTGCGGTCCAGCAGTCGCTTGACGGGCGGCAGGAAGCCGAGATCGGCCATGTGGTCGGCCTCATCGAGCACGGTGATCTCGACCGCGGACAGGTCCGCATGGCCGGACCGCACGTGATCCTCCAGCCGGCCGGGGCAGGCGATCACGATGTCGACGCCTTGGCGCAATTTCTGGATCTGCGGCTGCGGGCCTACACCGCCGAAGACGGTGACCGACCGCAGGTTCGTCGCCGCGGCCAGCGGTGCCAGCGCCGTGTCGATCTGTGCGACGAGCTCACGGGTGGGGGCGAGGATGAGTGCGCGCGGGCGGCCCGGCGTGCGCTTGGTGTCGCTCGCTACGAGGCGGGTCACCATGGGCAGCAGGAAGGCGTAAGTCTTCCCGGAACCGGTGCGGCCACGGCCCAGCACATCTCGGCCCGCAAGTGAATCGGGCAGGGTGGCGGCCTGGATCGGGAAAGGACTGTGAGCGCCGTTGTTGGCGAGGATTGTGACGACGGTCTCAGGCAGCCCGAGGTCGCCGAAAGTGGGCACGGTTGTGCCACCGATGTTATGAATCGACAAGGAAAAGCTCCGAAAGATAAGTGTGTGGTCGTCCTGCCCGGCGCGGTGATCCGCGGCGCTTGGTATGACGATCGAGAAGCGGCAAAAGGCAGAACAGACGGTGCCGCTGCGCCCAGTGTACCGGGCCGACTTGGCGTCGATGCGCCCAGTCCGGACGGGTTACGGTGAGATTGGGCACATCCGGGGGGATTTCATGGCTCGACAACCGACGACGCGGCTGCAGGTCAGCGGATATCGATTCCTGGTGCGCCGGATGGAACACGCGCTGCTGCGCGGAGACATCCGGATGCTGCACGATCCGGCGCGGGCACAGTCCCTTTCGCTCATCGCGGGCTGCGTCTTGACGGCTGTCGCGATCGCGGTGTGTGCGATTCTGGCGTTCCTGCGTCCAGACGCGGGGTTGAGCGGGGCGCCCATTGTGATGGCCCGCGAATCCGGGGCGCTGTACGTCCGCGTGGACGACACCCTGCATCCCGTTTTGAACTTGGCGTCCGCGCGCTTGGTGGCGGGAACGGGCGGGAAGCCAGAAGTCGTCAGTGAGTCCGCGATCAACAAGGCCAAGCGCGGTCCGCTCCTGGGAATCCCGGGCGCACCGGCTGTCATCGCTACCCCGCTGACCGCCGAGGAATCGGCGTGGACGGTATGCGACGACCCGAGCACCACGCTGATCGTGGGCCACGCAAAGGGCATCGACCGCCGGGCGCCGCAGCCGAGCATTCTGGTCACACCACGAGCGGAGAGCGCGGCAATGACTTATCTGCTGTACGACGGATGGCGGGCCGAAGTCGATCTGCGCAGTCCAGCGGTCGTGCGCGCGTTGCGGCTCGAAGGTGTTGCGCCACGACCGGTTTCGCGGGCGCTGCTCGATGCCATCCCCGAGGCGCCGCCGATTGCTCCGCCGAACATTGCCGATTCGGGCTCGCCGGGGGCACTCGGTGGAATGCGGGCCGGAACGGTGGTGCGGATTACCCGCGCCGATACCACCGAGTATTACGTCGTGTTGGCCGACGGCGTGCAGCGCATCGGTGAGGTCGCGGCGGACCTGATCCGCCTGACCGACTCAGCGGGCAGTCGTGAGATTCCATCCGTGACACCGGACGCCATAGGCACTGTCCCGGTTGTCGATGCCCTCCCGGTGTCGAGCTTTCCCAAACGTGCGGGCGCACCGTTGGGCGCGGCTGGGCGTCGGGTCCTGTGCGCGCACTGGGTGCCTGGCGGCGCCAATACCGTTGTCTGGCTCGGTGACTCGCTACCGCTACCCGCCAACTCGAACCCGATGGCATTGGTGCAGGGCGATGGTGAGGGGCCTGAGCTGGACAACGTCTTCGTGCCTGCGGGCCGGAGCGCATATGTGCGGTCGACGGCCATCACCGGCATCGGTGGCAGTGCGGGCCCGCTTTATCTGGTAGCCGACAGTGGAGCGCTCTTCGGCATCCATGACGAAACCACCGGCAGGCTTCTCGGCCTGTCGGGTGGCGCCGTTCCGGCACCTTGGCCCGTGCTGTCGCAGCTCCCTCGAGGACCCGAACTGAGCAAGGCAAGTGCGCTAACCGCGCGTGACAGTCTGCTGTCGCCGTGACCGGCCGGCCGACGTCGTCATCGCCACCGCGCCGACCGCCACGGCGACGCAGATCGCCGCCCCGCCGAATGCCACACGGCGCGGACGTGGATCCGGCGGGATGCTGCTTGCCGGCGGCGGCATCGCACGTTCGGCCTCGGCGCGCGGCACACCGGTTTCGGCAGTCACCTTCTTTGCCGTGGTGTCACCGCTGACGGCCGCGAGTGCGTCGACGACGCCGTAACCGACGAATGGATCCCAACCGGCCGGAGGCCGATGCGCGGTGTCCTCGATCCGTTGCATCACCTGACGAGCCGTCAGCTGTGGCGATCGTGCTCGCACCAAGGCGGCGATCCCGCTGACCACCGGCGCCGCGTAGCTGGTGCCCACGATCGGCATCGAGCTGCCGAAGGCGGGCAGCGTGTCGACGAACCCCTCGCCGTCCGGATCCAGCGATACGACCGCCTCGCCAGGAGCGGCGACATCGACCCAGGGGCCCGCCAAAGTGAATCGGGACGGTGCCCCGTGCTGATCGACCGACCCCACGGTCAGGACGTATTCGTCGTACCACGCCGGGCTCACAACGACTTTCACGGTGTCCCAGTCCGGCCGCCCCGGATGGGCAGGGTTGGCCGGCGGGTTCTGATCGGGGCACTGGCCAAGGCCCCCGACATTTCCCGCAGCGGCCACCACGACGGCGTTCCTGACGTCGACCGCGTAGGCCAAGGCCGCTCCAAGAGCCCGGTCGTCCAGCGCGGCCGCCGCGGCAACGCAGGCGACAGAGGACACATTGATTACGGTGGCGCCCATGTCTGCCGCGGTGCGTACCGCCATCGCCATGGTGTTCACATCACCGAAGCCAGGGCCCGATTGATCGGCCGGCCCGAACTTGTGACTCGACTGCCGGATGGCGATGATCGTTGAATCCGGTGCGACGCCGGTGAAGCCGTCATCGCCCGCGGGATCTTCTGCCGCACCGATGATTCCGGCGACGATCGTGCCATGTCCGTCGCAGTCGTCGGTGCCGTCTCCGGTGAAGACGTAGTCGCCGCCAGCGACCAGATGTGGGAGTAGGCGGTGCCGCGATACTCCGGTGTCGATGACGGCAACGGTCTGCCCGGCTCCCCGGGTGAACCGCCAAACCGCCTGCAGGTCGACATTCTTCAACTGGTTTGCAGCGCCGACGCTGTCATCACCCGCGGCTACAGCGGAGGCAAAGCACTGTTCCCATTGCTTCGTTGACCGCGGCGGAGCGGGCGGACCCGGCGGTGGCAACAATGAGTCATCGACCAACGGCGGTGATACCGCGCCGGCCAGCGGGCACGCCCACACCGAGATAGCCGTTATCAGGAGGGCCGCGGCGATCCGCGCGCATCGCGGCACAAGACCCGTCATGCCAGACTCAAGCCGCGAACGACGCCGAACAGGTCGGCGACCCAACAGGCCACCGGCACCACCGCGACTAGCGCCAGATATTCGAGTATCTCTCCAGAGCGCCGGGCGACCGGACTCAACCTCGCTTCGACATCCACCAGCGTCAGGCATAGCGCTGCGACACCACAGACAACCGCGAGTGCGGACACCCAGTGCGCTTGGCGGGGTGCTGAAAATGCGACCAATACGAAAGTCGCTGTGACACTCAGCAGTCCGCTGCCGAAGACGGCGGCCGTTCGAGTGACACCAATCTGATGGCGTGCGCGCAGCATCAGAACCGCGCCGACAACCGCGGTCAGCGCGACAGCGCGAGGCCCGGCCTCGCCGCCGCGGTGGCTGGCAATCGCGGCGAGCAACGTGCCTGATGCCGCCGCCGCCGAGAATCCGACCAGCAGACCCGTCAACGTCTCGTGGCCGCGGATCACCGAGGCGGCACCGACGTCAAACGGTATGTCTTCGTCGTCGCCTGCGCTGTCGGCTGTGGGCACTGCCGGCGACAAACCCGAGAGGGCGATCGACAGCTTGGCGGCCACGCCGAGCATGGCCAGGCTGACGACGGCCAACCCCGCACCCACCGCCTGCCCTGGTATCGGCCAGACGACTGCGGCGGCAGCCGCTACCGCCACCGTCGCCAAGCACGTTGCGATGGCTGTCAAACACACTGTCCCGCAGGCTGTGACACGCAATAGCACGATCGACACCGTGGAACCGGCGACCGCGGCAAGGCAGAGGTTCGGCCCGGCGGGGCCGTCCGGTACCGCTAGGTGGCCGGTGACCGTGGCGAACGCAATCGCGACGAGGCTCATCGTCAGACCCGGCAACGGCTCGGGTCGGACCCGACTCGCAATGATCGCCGCCACCGTCGCGGTGCAGGCCAGGATTCCCGCGATGAGGACCTGGCGGCCCGAAGGGGCGCGGACGCCGAACCACCCGAGCAGAATGCCGCTCACTCCCGCTGCCCATAAACATGCAGCCGCGCCGACGTACCCGGATACCCGCTGAGCGCGGTTGGCCGATTCTGACACGGTCGCCACCGCGTGGCTCAGATGGTCGAACATCGGCACCTGTACGGGTGTGTCGTCGGGGGTCAGTATCAGCAGTTCGCCGTCGCGGACGCCGCACTCGTGCAATGTCATCGAGTCGTCGAGCGGCGAGCCGCCGAGTCGTGACATCTGCCAGCGTTGGGCGGTGCTGTCCGCCAGATCGGTGGTTTGTCCACGGCCGCAGACGATGTCGACGATGGACGGAAGCAATGCGCTGAGCTCGGTTCCCGTCGGCAACGCGAGATCGACCACGACCGGTGGATCATCGTGGTCGGTCTGCACCGACACCCGACACAGGCCGATACCCATCATGCAACCCCCCGGAGTCACCGTAACCACCTCCGCGGGCAGCCACGCGCAGCAATTTTGACGATGTGCACGGGGAACCAACCCGACCGCGGCCACGTCCATCTCCCGATGGACTTCTTGGCCCAACCGCGTCTGCCGGCACCGCCGATACCCGAGGGTGAGATCGCCGTCCAGGCGCCGCCGGATGTGCCACACGTCGTGCCCGCCAATCCGCTCGCCCGCCTGCTGCCGGTGGCGATGGTCGTTGCGACGGTCGGGATGGTGGTCATCTACTTCACGTCCGGCGTGACTGCAATGCGGAATCCGATGTTCATGTTCTTCCCGGTGATGATGCTGGTTTCGCTGCTCGGCACGGTGGCCTACGGGGCTCGAGGCACCAGCCGGGCCGCCGAGATCAACCAAGACCGCCGCGAATACCTGCGATACCTCGAGACACTGGAGCAGTCCATCGCGAAGACAGGTCAAGCCCAACATGTTTCATTGGCGTGGGATCATCCCGACCCTTGCGCACTGTGGACGTTGGTGGGTGGCAGGCGGATGTGGGAGCGCCGAACCGATGACCCCGATTTCGGCCACGTCCGAGTCGGACTCGCGGCCCAACGCCTGTCCACCAGGTTGGTGGCACCCGAACTGGGGCCGGTCGATGAGCTGGACCCGGTCACATCGATGGCATTACGGCGGCTGATTCGTAACCGCGCAGCGGTTCCCAACCTGCCTGTCGCACTGGCGTTGAGAGGGTTTGCCGCGGTTACCATCGAGGGCGACGTGACCGCTGCCCGGGGATTGCTACGGGCGATAGCATGTCAGCTGGCGGTGCTGCACAGCCCCAAACACCTGCGGATCATGGCCGTTGTCGATCCGCTTACCCAGGCCCATTGGGACTGGCTGAAATGGCTGCCGCATCATCAACATCCGCATGCCCTCGACGCCGGTGGGTCGGCACGCATGACGTACCACAGCCTCGCTGCCGCCGAGAACGCACTCGGCAGCATCGACGCAGCACATGCCGTGGTGATTCTCGATGGCGGGCTGATCACCGGCGCCGAGCGGTTCTTCACCCTCGTCGGACTTCCCGGCCTGACGGTTCTCGAGGTCGGAACGGCCTGTGAAACGGCGGCTGCCCAGACCGGTTTGCGGCTGGTCATCACCGCGGACACTTTGACGGCTCGAAGCGACGTCGGCGATGAAACGGTGGCACGCCCCGACATGTTGGCGCCGGTCCAATCCCTGACATGTGCCCGCCGGTTGGCGCCGTTCCGACCCGCCACCACATCGGCCGACGCGGCCGGCATTGCGTCGTCGATTTCTTGGCCGGAGTTGACGGGCATCGGCGATCCGGCGCAAGTCGATCCCGCACTGGTCTGGCGTACCCGCAACGCCAACCAACGGCTGCGGGTGCCCATCGGTGTTTCCGATCAGGGTCTGCCCGTCGAGTTGGACATCAAGGAGGCAGCCGACAATGGCATGGGGCCGCACGGGTTATGCGTCGGCGCAACGGGTTCTGGCAAGTCGGAGTTTCTGCGCACGCTGACGTTGGGGATGATCACTGCCCATCCGCCCGACGTGCTCAACTTGGTACTGGTGGATTTCAAGGGCGGTGCGACTTTCCTCGGGCTGGAACGTGCGCCGCACGTGGCCGCGGTGATCACCAATCTGGCCGACAGAACGCAGCTTGTTGCGCGGATGAAGGACGCGCTGGCCGGCGAGATCAATCGACGCCAAGAGTTACTCAGGGCAGCGGGCAACTTCGCCAATATCGCCGACTATGAGCGGGCACGCGCCGAGGGGACCGCCCTGGTGCAGCTGCCCGTGCTCTTTGTTGTGGTCGACGAGTTCTCCGAGTTGCTCAGTCAGCATCCCGACTTCGCCGAGCTGTTTGTCGCGATCGGTCGATTGGGGCGGTCTCTTGGGATGCATCTGTTGCTGGCGAGTCAGCGACTTGATGAGGGCAGGCTGCGCGGCCTGGAAACCCACCTGTCATACCGAATCTGTCTGAAAACCTTCTCCACCAATGAATCACGGGCAGTCCTCGGAGTTCCCGATGCATACCACCTACCGAGTGCACCGGGAGCAGCCTATCTGAAGACCGGTTCCGGCGAGCCGCTTCGGTTTCAGACTGCCTTCGTCTCCGGTCCGTGCGTGCACCCGGCGAGCCAGTCCGACGAATTGGCCGAACGGGCGAGCCCGCAGATGTTCACCGCCGCTCCGATGGGTGACATCGCGGTCGGACCCGAGCAACGACCCGCGCACACCACAACCTCCAACCGAACCGTGCTCGACACGGTCCTCGATCGACTGGAGGGGCGGGGTACGCCGGCTCACCAGGTGTGGCTGCCGCCACTGGCCGAGCCGCCGACGCTGGATGCCGTGCTGCAGCTCGCCGGAATGCGGGCGCCGTTGACCCTGCCAATCGGTCTGGTGGACCGTCCGTTTGAGCAGCGCCGGGACTTGCTGATCGCCCAGCTGTGCGGCGCGGCGGGCAATGTTGCCGTGGTTGGTGGCCCTCGATCGGGCAAATCGACCGCCTTGCGGACGTTGGTCTTGGCTCTCGCCGCGACCCATGACCCCCGCGATGTGCAGGTCTACTGTCTCGACTTCGGCGGTGGCGCCCTGTCGTCGTTGCGATCGTTACCCCACGTCGGATCGGTCGCCGGTCGGCGTGACGTCGACCTGATTCGCCGCACCGTCGCCGACTTGGAGTCCATCATGCGAGCGCGGGAGGCGCGATTCCGTCGCTCGGGCGTCGATTCGATAGCCGAATACCGTCGGCGGCGCGCAACAGGAGATCCGACCGTCGCCGACGACCCGTTCGGTGACGTATTCCTGGTCGTCGACGGCTGGGCCACCATTCGCCAGGAGTTCGACACCCTGGAGGGACCGATCACCGCGCTCGCGGCCCAGGGACTCTCGTACGGCCTACATGTCCTCGTCGCGGCGTCGCGGTGGGCCGAGATCCGGCCCGCACTAAAGGATCTGATCGGGACCCGCATCGAACTGCGGCTTGGTGATCCGGCGGAGTCCGAGATGGACCGGAGGCGGGCACGGCATCTCGTCGACAGCCCACCCGGTCGTGGGCTCACACGTGACGGGCGGGAGGTAGTCATCGCGCTGCCCCGGTTGGATGGAAGGTCCGAGACCGTGGGGCTCGCAGAGGCCATCGCCGCAAGCGCCGACTGGCTGCGAACGCGATACGGAGGGCGCGCCGCACCGCCGGTCGAGCTCTTGCCGACACGGGTGGATCGGCAGGCGGTAATCGGCGGCGCCACCCAGCGGCGCCCCGCGACACAGATTCTGCTCGGCATCGAGGAGTCTGAGTTGCGGCCCATTGCAGTCGATTTCGCTGAACAAGCGCATCTCATTGTCTTGGGGGAGGGCGAGTGCGGCAAGACTGCGACGTTGCGGGTGCTGTGCCAGGAGATAGTGCGGACGAACTCCGCGGAATCCGCTCAGCTCGTCATTGCCGATTTCCGGCGGACGTTACTCGGCGTGGTGGAGTCCGATCACCTCGCGGCATACGCGATTTCAGCGGCCGCGTTGACATCGCAGCTACCTTCGCTGCTGGACCGCATCCAGGCGCGGATGCCGGGCGCCGACGTCAGCCAGCAGCAGTTACGCAACCGATCATGGTGGTCCGGCCCGGAGATCTACGTTGTGGTGGACGACTACGACCTGGTGGCCGGAGCCAACGCCAACCCACTGGTATCCCTGCATGACTTCCTGCCACACGCCAAGGATCTCGGTCTGCACGTCGTGATCGCGCGCCGGTCCGGAGGCGCCGCGCGGGCGATGTTCGATCCGATCCTGGCGCGGCTGCGCGATCTCGGTTGCATGGGCCTGATGATGAGCGCCAGCCCGGATGAGGGCGCACTGCTCGGTTCGGTTCGGCCCTCGCCGCTACCGCCCGGTCGCGGAACGCTGGTGACTCGGGCACATCCCGACCGGCTCATCCAGGTGGCGTGGAGCGATCCTCCGTGACGGAATGTGTCGTGGAGGTGGGACCCGCAGCGATCCGCGGACCCTGCGACGTCGACGACAGATTGGTGTCGACCGCCCTCGAGTGCATCGACGACGAGATCGCGCTGCTGGACGAACAGCCCGTCGCGGTTGATGCGGTGTGGCGTGAAGTGTTCCGCTCAGTGCTGCCGGACTCCGCGCAAACCGCTGTGCTGGTCTGCCCAACATGGTGGCCGTCACCGCGCATCGAGCTTGTCGCGCGAGCGGCCGCCGCTGCGTCAACGAATGTCACTGTGCTGCAACGGGCTCAGGTACTGGCCGACGGATTGCCCGACACTCTCACAGTGGCCGAAGTAGCGGCGGAGTTGGTGTCGGTTTGGCGGGCCGGATCCGTGGTCGCGGCCGAGTCACGAATTGCCGAACCCGAACACGTCGCCAAAGCGGTAGCGGACAGCGTCGGTGCACCACCCGGCGCGGTGTTGGTCGATACACCGGCTGGTGTCTACGGCGCGGTCACACTGGGCGCGGACGTCGCTGGACGTCTGCGGGCGAAAGGCATCACGGTGTCGATCGCTCACCAGGACCGAGTGCTGGCCGCCGTGGCGCGGGTAACGCCGAAGCCGTCGTGCCCCAAACCCGACTCGTTCGCGCCTCGCCCGGTCGCCGTTGTGGCGGGCGCGCTGCTATCGGCCGCGCTGCTGTGCGTTGGCATCGCCGTCCGACCAGAATCGGATGGGCCTCCGGCCAGCGAGGCGCCCATGACATTGTTGGTCGAAGGCCGGGTGGCGGTAAAGGTTCCGGCGCAGTGGGCGGTGCAGCGAATCACCGCCGGACCCGGTTCCGCACGGGTGCAGGTGACGTCGCCGGGCGGCGAGACCGCGGTGCACATAACGCAGTCTCAGTTGCCGGGCCCGCAGGCGCAGGCCGCGACGGCGGTGACGCTGCGCAAGGCCTTCGATGAACAACCGCCCGGCGTCTTCGTTCAGTTCAATCCCGACGACCGCCAAGCCGATCGGCCCGCTGTGACGTATCGGGAAATCCGCGAGGGGCACCACATTGATTGGGTGGTTTTCGTCGACGACACCGTCCGCATCGGTGTGGGCTGCCAGAGCGCGTCGGCGGGCGAACGAGTGCTGCATTTCGCCTGCCATGAGGCCATTCGCTCGGCGCACGCGGTGTTCTGAGTCTGGGGAACCAGATCGGCCGCAGTGCCGTCGAAACCATAACCGAACCGAAGACAGGGGAAAGGACATCGATGACGACACCCGCAGGCGGATCGCTGAACACCGACTTCGAACTCATGACAGCCGTCGCCGGCAAGATCGAAGTGCGCAACGACGAGATTCGGGCCATGCTGCAGTCCTTCATCGGACGGATGACCAGCGTGCCCCCGTCGGTGTGGGGTGGCGTCGCGGCGACGCGATTCAGGGATGTGGTGGACCGGTGGAACGCCGAGTCGATGAAACTGCATGTCGCTCTCCAGGAAATCGCCGAAACCATCCGCTACAACGAGCGGGCATTGCGCGAGGCAACCGAAAGCCATTCACACCAAATCGGTGCGGTCGGCACCAACATCTAAGGAGCTCACGATGGATCCGGTTCTGTCCTACAACTTCGACGAGATCGAGTACACCGTCCGGCAGGAAATCCACGCCACGTCTGCGCGGCTGAACGCGGCGCTCGATGACCTACGCGCCCAGATTGGTCCGCTCCGGGAGATCTGGACCCGCGAGGCTGCCGAGGCATATCGGATCGCGCAGGCCAAGTGGGACCAGGCGGCGGCTGCGCTGAACGAGATTTTGTTCAGCCTCGGCAACGCGGTTCGCGACGGTGCCGACGACGTCGCGGCCACCGACCGCAGTGCGGCGAACGCCTGGGGCGCCTAGCGCCGCTACAGACCCTGTGCGGTCCCGTCGGGAGGGGAGCCCGCGGGACCGCACAGTTCTGTGTCGAGGCTTGCTGAACCGGTGACGGCGCAAGATGCATTCGCCCAGATCTGCACCAGGGCCGTGATTCCGCCGTGCTGATCACAGCCGTGGTGCAGAACTCGGCGAGTGCACCGAGCCGGGGCCGTGGGCGAAGGCTTCCAGCGGCTCCACGCGGCCGGCGAGCCCACCAAACGGGTTGTTGCACACCTTGCAGCGCGGTTCCGAGGGCAGATAGCGAAAGACTCGCCGCGCTCTGACCAGCGGTGCGTGCCCCTCGGTGAGCACCCTGCCCCACTTCTCCGACGCGACCACGTCGTTTCGTTCGGCGATAGCGCGACCTTCAATGATCATGCGCTCATGCTCGCCGGTGCCCGTGTCCTCGCGCATGGGCATTGGCCTCAAGTTCTCGAGCCGCGAAGGCGTTTTGACCTGCGGTGACGCCCGCCGGTATGCTGCTCGGTTGGCGTGCGGTACGCCGGGGCCTCGGGTCAATGTCGGTCGCCGAGAAACACCCAGCCGTCCACGCCTGACCGGCACCCGGGTCACACCGGGATCCAACCCGAGAGATATAGAAGGTAAGCGCTGTGCCTACGTACACGCCGAAGGCCGGTGACACCACGCATTCGTGGTACGTCATCGACGCCACCGACGTGGTGCTCGGCCGGCTCGCCGTCGCGGCAGCCAATCTGCTGCGCGGCAAGCACAAGCCGACATTCACGCCGAATGTCGACGGTGGCGATTTCGTCATCGTCATCAACGCCGAAAAGGTCGCCATCAGCGGCGACAAGCTGCAGAAGAAGTTCGCCTTCCGCCACTCGGGTTATCCCGGCGGGCTGCGGGCTCGCTCGCTCGGTACCGAGATGCAGCGGCATCCCGACCGGGTCGTCGAGAAGGCGATCCTCGGCATGCTGCCCAAGAACAAGCTCGGCCGCCAGATCCAGAAGAAGCTGCGGGTCTACGCCGGGCCGGAGCATCCGCACACCGCCCAGCAGCCGGTGCCGTACGAGATCAAGCAGGTGACCCAGTGACCGAGACCAACGAAACCACAGAAACCACAGAAGCCCCGGAGGCCACCGAGGCCCCGGAGGCCACCGAGGCCACCGAGGTGCCTTCGGAGACCGTGACCGAGACGGAGCCGGCGCCCCAGCCGCGGAAGCAACGCGAGCCGGTCGTCCTCGACCGGCCCATCCAGACCGTCGGTCGCCGCAAGGAGGCCGTGGTGCGGGTGCGCCTGGTGCCCGGCACCGGCAACTTCCACCTCGACGGGCGCACCCTCGAGGCTTACTTCCCCAACAAGGTGCACCAGCAGCTCATCAAGGCGCCGCTGGTGACCGTGGACCGGGAGGACAGCTTCGACATCTACGCCCACCTCGACGGCGGCGGCCCGTCCGGGCAGGCCGGCGCGTTGCGCCTGGCGATCGCCCGGGCGCTGATCCTGGTGCAGCCCGAGGACCGGCCGGCGCTGAAGAGGGCCGGCTTCCTCACCCGCGACCCGCGTGCCATCGAGCGCAAGAAGTACGGCCTGAAGAAGGCCAGGAAGGCGCCGCAGTACTCCAAGCGGTGATCTCTTTCTGGTCGCGAGCGTGCGTCTTTGTACGTAACTTGCGGCGTGTCGCGGTACAAACACGCACCCTCGCGGCACAAAGGACAGACCAACTGTGAGAGGTTTGTGCGCATGGGTCGACTGTTCGGCACCGACGGGGTGCGCGGAGTCGCCAATGGCGATCTGACCGCCGCGCTGGCGCTGGCGCTGGGCTCCGCGGCGGCCCGTCGACTCGGTAACGCCTCCCCATCGCGTCGCCGTGTCGCCGTGGTGGGCCGTGACCCGCGGGCCAGCGGCGAGATGCTGGAAGCCGCGGTGATCGCCGGGCTGACCAGCGAGGGTGTCGACGCGCTGCGGGTTGGCATCCTGCCCACCCCCGCGGTGGCCTACCTGACCAGCGCCTATGACGCCGACTTCGGCGTGATGATCTCCGCATCGCACAACCCGATGCCCGACAACGGCATCAAGATCTTCGGCCCCGGCGGGCACAAGCTCGACAACGCCACCGAGGACCGAATCGAGGACCTCGTCGCGGCGGGACCGGGCAGCCGGCCGGTCGGCTCGGCGATCGGCCGTGTCGTGGACGCCGCCGACGCGCTGGACCGCTACCTGCGCCATGCCGGCAAGGCCGTCACCACCAGACTCGACGAGCTGACCGTCGTCGTCGACTGCGCCCACGGCGCCGCGTCGGCCGCCGCACCGCGCGCCTACCGAGCCGCCGGTGCCAACGTCATCGCGATCAACGCCGAACCCAACGGGCTCAACATCAACGACCGCTGCGGATCGACACACATGGAGCTGCTGCGGCAAGCCGTGGTGGCCAACGGCGCCCACCTGGGCGTGGCCCACGACGGTGACGCCGACCGCTGCCTGGCCGTGGACGCCGCCGGCCGGGTCGTCGACGGCGACGCGATCATGGTGATCCTGGCGCTGGCGATGCGCGACGCCGGCGAGCTGGCCTCCAACACCCTGGTCACCACCGTGATGAGCAACCTCGGATTGCACCTGGCGATGCGCGCGACGGGGATCATCGTCCGCACCACCGGCGTGGGCGACCGCTATGTCCTGGAAGAACTGCGCGCCGGCGAGTTCTCGCTGGGCGGCGAGCAGTCGGGGCACATCGTGATGCCCGCGCTGGGCACCACCGGTGACGGCATCGTCACCGGCCTGCGGCTGATGTCCCGGATGGCGCAGACCCGCACACCGCTGGCCACCCTCGCGGCGGCGATGCAGTCGCTGCCGCAGGTGCTGATCAACGTCGAGGTCGACGACAAAGCCACCGTGGCCGATGCGCCGTCGGTGCGCACCGCGGTGGCGAAGGCCAAAGCCGAACTCGGCGACAGCGGCCGAATCCTGTTGCGGCCCTCGGGGACCGAACAGATGGTCCGGGTGATGGTGGAAGCCGAAGACGAGGACACCGCCCGGCAGCTGGCCGTGCGGGTTGCCGAATCCGTCAGCGAACACCGCTGAACCTCGGGTGGAACCGCACGGGTTCCATCGGCGTCCTAGCCAAGCATGGGAGAACCTGACGTCGCGCGTGTCGACGTTGCGGCGGTGCTGGGCGCTGCCCGTCAATACGACACCGCCGCCGACATCGTCGACACCGCGATACGGACGCATCTGACCGGCCTGCGATTCGACGGGGCAGCCGCCGGCCGCATGCACGCCGCGCGTGGCGACGCGCTGCGGATCGCCGTCGACGACGTGGTGGATCGGCTGCACTCGTGGTCACGGGCCGCCACCGAAATCGCCGCCGAATTGCGCGCCTGCGCGGATCGCTACGTCGACGCCGAGGCGCGCGGCGCGCGCCGGATGGGTTGAGTCATGGCCGAACCGCTCGACGTCGCCGCCCGGCTGGCCGAGGGACGTCCGGCCGTGGCGAACACCCAGGAATACGTGTGGGCATGTCATCTGCTCGGCTACCAGAATCCGGACCTCACGCTGCACGGGGCGCAGGTGCGCGATTGGTACAGCAGCGAGGATGGGCTGGACCTACGGGCGTTGGACGCCGACCGCGCGGCGCTGGCAGCGATGGCGGCGGCGACCGAGAACGCGCTTCAGTTGCAGGAGCAGCAGCTGGGTGCGCTGGCCGGCGCCTGGCAGGGTCGCGGTGGCGAGGCGTCGCGGGAGTTCCTGCTACGCCACGGCCAAACATCCGCCGCCGCCGCAGCTTCGGTGCGTACCGTTGTCGACGCGCTTACCGCCCTGCGTGATGACCTGTGGCACAGGGTGGACGAAAAGGTCACCGCCGCAGTGGCGATCGACGACCGCCGGCAGACCGAGCGGGCAGAATGGTTGGCCGCGGCACAGACGGTCGCCACTGGCGCGGGAGACCGCGCGGTGGCGAGTGAACTCGTCGATCAGCAGGTGAAACCATTCGTGGACAACGACATTCGCGCGGACTGGCTATCCGCGATGAAATCGGCGATGGCATCGGTCGCCGCAGCCTTCGACGCCGCGACGGCCGCGCTGACCGCCGAGCCCGCGACGGTGTTTGAAGTGCCGGGTGATCTCGGTCCGTCCGGGACGCCGCCGGTGAGCGGACCTGCGTCTGTCGAGCCCGCCGGGACGACATCGCCGGCAGCCTCGATGAGCCCGGCGCCGGCGCCCAGCCCGATAACGGCGGAGGCGCCCGCGGTTCCCGC